>DATDEX010000209.1:0-8482 GCA_036522895.1 Candidatus Eiseniibacteriota bacterium
CGCGCGGAGCAGTGTCCCGATGGCGCGCTACCTGGACGCCGCGCGCCCGCCCGAGCGCTGGAGCGCCATCGTGGCCGACGCGCACGCCGACCTGCCGCTGGCCCTCGCCGCCTCCGCCGCGGCGCTCGATTACCTCGACCGCACCCAGGGTGGTGTCGCCGCGCAGATGACGCGGGTCGAACGCTGGAACGAGGAGGCGCTCCTGCGCTACGACGCGGCCACGGCCCGGCATCTCGAGCTCTTCGCGCCGCAGCCCGGGGGCGAGCCCGCGCACACGCTCTGGCACCATCTGAATCTCGCGGTCACCGCGGCCGGCGCGCGCCGACTCCGGTCCTGGCTCGAGCGGCCGCTCGCCTCGCTCGTCGCGATCCGGGCGCGTCAGGACGCCGTCGCCGCCTGGCTCGAGCCGGCCGCGCCCCGCGGATCGTTCCGCGAAGCGCTCCGCGGGCTTCCCGATCTCGAACGCCTCTCGGCGCGGATCGCCTGCGGGAAGGCCACGCCGCGCGACCTCGGCGCGCTCCGGGACGCACTGCATCGCCTCCCGGACCTGGCCACCGGGCTCGCGGGCTCCGGAAACGCCGCGTTCGCGGACGCCGCGCGCTCGCTGGCGGTGCCGCCGGGGCTCGCGGAGCGGCTGGCGAAGGCGCTCGTGGCCGAGCCTCCCGTGGCGGCGAACGACGGCGACATCATCCGCGAGGGCTTCGACGAGCTCCGCGACTCGCTCCACGCGCTCGCGCGCTCGGGCAAGAAGTGGATCGCCGAGCTGGAGACGAGCGAGCGCGAGCGGACGGGCATATCCAGTCTCAAGATTGGTTATAACAAGGTCTTTGGGTTCTATATAGAAATCACGAACGCGCATCGCGACAAGGCGCCACAGGACTACGAGCGCCGCCAGACGCTATCGAACGCCGAGCGCTACGTGACGCCGGGCTTGAAGGCCCGCGAGGCCGAGGTCCTGGGGGCCGAAGAGAAGCTCAAGGCGCGCGAGCACGAGCTGTTCGTCACGTTGCGCGAGGAGTGCGCCGGACACACGGCGTCGTTGCAGACGGCCGCGGCCGCGCTCGCGCGGCTCGATGCCGAGTCGACGCTCGCCGAGGCCGCCGCGCGCTTCGACTGGGTGCGACCGGTTCTCGAAGACAGCGATCGGCTCGAAGCCGATGCCGTCCGGCACCCCGTGGTGGAACGATTGCTGCCGCGCGGCGAGTTCGTGGCGAACGACGTGCGGCTCGACGCGCGCGCGCGGCAGATCGTCCTCCTGACCGGCCCCAACATGGGCGGCAAGAGCACCTACCTGCGGCAGGTGGCGCTGCTCGTGCTCCTGGCACAAAGCGGCTCCTGGGTGCCCGCCGCCCGCGCAACGGTCGGGCTCGTGGACCGGCTCTTCACGCGCGTCGGCGCCTCCGACCGCCTGGGCGCGGGCCAGAGCACGTTCATGGTCGAGATGAGCGAGACCGCGGATATCTTGAGATCCGCCACGTCGCGCTCGCTCGTGCTCCTGGACGAGATCGGCCGCGGCACCGCGACGTACGACGGCCTCGCACTGGCCTGGGCGGTGACCGAGCACCTGCACGACGCGCGCGGGCCACGGCCACGGACAATCTTTGCTACGCACTATCACGAATTGACTCAGTTGTCGGAGAAGCTGCCACGCCTCGCCAATGCCCACGCGGCGGTAAGAGAATGGGGTGACGGCGTGGTGTTCCTGCACCGGATCGCCGAGGGCGCCGCGGACCGGAGTTACGGCATCCATGTGGCAAAGCTTGCCGGGCTCCCGGAGAGCGTGATCGAGCGCGCCCGAGTGGTGCTGGCCGAACTCGAAAGCGAGCGCACGGTGGAGGAGCTGGAGAAGGCGCCGAAGCGTGGCCGGCGGGACGCGACCCCGGCGCCGCTGCCGTTGTTCGACGTCGCGCCGCCCGCGGAGCATGCCGTGGTCGAGGAGCTACGGAAGTTGGCTCCCGACGCCATGACGCCGCTCGAAGCGCTCCAGCGACTCGCGGAGTGGAAGAAGCGGTATAGCTGAAGGCTCCGCGGGGCCGTCGGCCGTCATGCGGGGCTGCTCGTCAGGCGCATGGTCCGGCGCGCGGTCATGAAGGGCTGTGCGTTACGGGCAGGGCACGACGCGCGCCTATCGGAGCCAGTCCCCGCAGCGCGGTCTTCACGCGCTCCTCGAGCGAGGCATCGGGAATGTGCGCGCAGAGCTCCCGGCCATGCCGGGCGCGTTCGAGGCTGTATCCGAGCGCGCGGAGCCACGGGATGACGTCGCTCTCGTCCGCGTCACGCGCCCTCACTTCTGCCTGCGCTGCGGCTTTGGCCTTCGCCCTGGCGTCCGCCTCTGCCTTTGCCTCCGCCGCACGACAGCGTGCCGCTTCGCGCTTTCTCTCCATGAACCCGGCGCCGAACGTGCGCTCGGCCGTGTACTGGTTATGCGCGCGACAGCGCAACCGAACATTGCTCGCCGTGGCGGCTCCTCCCCGCGCGACGGCTTCGATATGGTCGAACTCCAAGCCTCTGCGCGCCTCGCAGCGCTTCCCGTGCTCGCTCACGAACGTGCATTGCCCGCCGTCGCGCTCACGGACCGTGCGCTTGACCTCGGCCGGAATGTGCCGGCCCTTGGCCGCAACTCGCTGCGGCCGCGGCTGCCGGCATTTCGCGAATTTCTTTCTTTCGAGCAGCTCCACGTACGCGAGTGCGGCGTTCTTGAGGACCGTCGCGAGATCGCCCGATGGCACCGAGTGACCGAGCAACTCCTGCGCTTGGCAGAGCGCGTCATGCGTCTCCTGGTCGACCGTGGCTTGCAGAGCGAACCGACCGGGCGACAGCGGTGACAGCTTCCCGCGAGCCGAAGCGGCAGTAGTCGTCGCAAGTGGCTCCATCGGGAGCGCCCGATTCGGCACATGCGATGGGACAACTGGTTCTGGAACCAGTTGCATCGTGGCCGCTGCCGCCGATTCGGTGGACGACAAAGTCTCGACAGCCGCGGTCGCAACAGGGCGCATGAGGGTCGGCAGATTCGGCTTTGGGAAGTGGCGAGCCAGCAGGAGATCGATCTTGGCCTTGGTCTTGTGCGAGGCCTCGGCGATGAGCGCATCGGCCGTCTCCGCGGTCAGGTGCGGCGCCAGCAGGACCACGGCGGTCAGGTGGAGCCGCCCATCCGCCACCGCCGGGAAGAGGGCCGGGAATTTCCTTGCCGCCCGCGCCGCCTGGATGCGCTTGTAGGCCGTGTCCTCGGACATGTGCAGCTCGTGCAGGCAGTACAAGTACATCGACTCGTATGCCGCAGCCCGGTAGAGCTGGCGCTCGTCCACCTCGGCGATCTGGGCCAGCATCATCGCGGTGGTGACCTGAGCCTGCTTGACACTTGCTGCCAGGTCACGCAGCAACGCCTGGTCGGAAAGATGTGAAACTGAGAAAGAGTTCATGTGACATCTCCGCGGCTAGGGACAGTCGCGGGGGCAGCATTGTTTGTATCATGAGCTTTCGCGGCTTCCACGCAGGCCCGGCAGGCACACGGCGAGCACCGGGGCGAGAATTTCGCCTGATGAAGGGTGAGATCTCGCCCTGGCTCGTGCTGCGACGCCTGGATCGCGATTGAAACACGGACCCCGAATCGCGCGATTTCGCGGGTATAACCGCGTCAATTGGAATCGTTGCGTTCGCTGAAACTTTCCCAATTGCTTTACGATTGGAGGAGTACTTGGCGACTGCTCGAACCTTCGGTGCGCTCGTCGACTTTCGGCTCTCCGTCAGCCCACAACGTCCGCCAGCTGGCGCCGTCTTCATCTGCTGCATCCCGAAAGCGCAATGCTCTTGCGATCCCAGCCGAGCCGGCGCATAGTCCAACGGCTGGACCGGGCAGTGATCGTGGAGATCTCCCATGCCGCCCACCGTCCCGCCCTGGATCCGCTCCGCCAGTGTGCTGCTCGCGTTGAGCATCGCCGCCCCGCGCCCGGCCTTCGCCGACTGGCCCGCCAGCCCCACCGTGAACGTCCCCGTCTGCACGGCCTCGGACCAACAGCTGACTCCAGCCATCACGACGGATGCGGTGGGCGGTGCGATCATCGCCTGGAGCGACTCTCGGGCGGGAAGCGCCAACACCGACATCTATGTGCAACGGGTGCTCGCGAGTGGAAGCGTCGATCCTGCGTGGCCGGTGAACGGCAGGGCCATATGCACCGCGCCGGGCGCTCAATTCAACGTCAGGATCGTCTCGGACGGCGCGGGCGGGGCGGTTCTCTGCTGGCAAGACGGTCGGGGCGGGACGACGTTCGATGTCTACGCGCAGCATGTACTGCCGGGCGGAGGGGTCGACCCTGCCTGGCCAGTCGACGGCAGAGCGATCTCCACGGCAGCGGGCAATCAGTTCTCCATCGCCATGATCCCCGACGACGCGGGCGGGGCCATCATGGCGTGGCGGGATTTCAGGGCCGGCTCGGCTTCGGACGTCTACGCCGGCCATGTGCTCGCCGGCGGCCAGGTCGATCCGGTCTGGCCTGTGGATGGGCGGGCGCTGTGTACGCAGCCCGATACCACGGCGCATCCAAGAGGGCCATGCTTGGTCTCTGACGGACAAGGTGGTGCGATCGTCGCGTGGTCCGATTTTCGAGACGACGCGAGTTTCGACATCTACGCTCAACGCGTGAGGTCGAACGGCTCGCTGGACCCCGCCTGGCCGGCCGACGGCCGCGCGCTCTGCACCGCCATCGGCGACCAGCAACGCCCTGACATCGTCAGCGACGGGGCAGGTGGGGCGATCGTCGGATGGGATGACCTCCGGGGCGGTGCGACGTCGGACATCTATGCACAACATGTGGGCCCAACGGGTGCCGTAGACGCCGCCTGGCCCTTGGATGGGCGGCTGGTCTGTTCGGCGGTCGGAAACCAGGTACTCCCGAGACTGGCCCAGGATGGCACGGGCGGGGCCTCGATCACGTGGCTCGACAATCGCTCCGGCACGACGGGCCAGGATGTCTACGCCGACCATGTCCTGGCGAGCGGTGACATCGATCCCGGCTGGCCGCTGGACGGGCGCGCCGTCTGCGGCGCGTTCGGCGCACAGACCAATCCGGCCGTCGCCGCGGACGGCGCGGGGGGCGTATTCGTCACGTGGCAGGATCCGCGGAACATCAACTACGACATCTATCTTCAACATGTTCTTGCAACAGGGGACGTGGATCCCGGCTGGCCGTTGGACGGCAGAGCGGTCTGCACCGCCCCGGCCGCTCAGCAGGTCCCGGCGATACTTGCCGACGGTAGCGGCGGTGCGATCGTGACGTGGTTCGACGGCCGACCGGGCGCCACGAACGACATCTACGCGCAGCGCGTCCAATCGAACGGGCAACTCGGCGGTACCGTCGTCGGCGTCCCGCGAGACGGCAGATCCACGCTTGCACTCGACCCCGTGCAGCCGAATCCGTGGCGCGGGGGAGTGCTGACGCTGAGTTTCACGCTACCGACCGGATCACCCGCGACGCTCGAAGTGATCGATGTCGCGGGACGTCGGGTCGCCGTGCAGACGTTCGGATCCCCCGGCCCGGGCCGTCAATCCGTGAGGCTGAGGCCCGGCGCACACGTCGCACCCGGGATCTACCTCGTCCAGCTCCGGCAAGGCGCCGTGACAAGCCCCCGCCGCCTCGTCGCCCTGGAATGACGCCCGTACGCCCGCACTCAGCCGCGGAACCGCGAGGCGCCGCCCCGCCCTAAACCCCGCCGCGCCCCCGCGCCCCATCCAGCACGCCGTCCAGCACGTCCAGGCAGTTCTCGTACCGCCCGAACGAGGGCATGAGGTAGACGCCGTTCGCCAGGTCGCGCGCCTCGGCCAGGAGCTGGCGCGCGAGCTCGACGCCGACCTTCTGGCCCTCGTTGCCGGCGTCGTGCAGGCGGCGGCGGATCCACTCGGGCACCGAGATCCCCGGGACCTCGTTGTGCAGGAACTCGGCGTGCCGGAACGACTGGAGCGGCAGGATGCCGATCAGGATCGGCACCTTGGGCATGCCGCCCAGCCGGTCGAGGAAGCGCTTCCAACTATCGAGCTCGTACACGGGCTGCGTCATCACGTACTGGACGCCGGCGTCGAGCTTCCGCCGGAAGCGCTCCAGTTCCTGCGCCGGGTCCTCCGCGGTCGGGTTCACGCCGCAGCCCACCGCGAACGCGGTGCGGCCGCCGATCGAGGCCCCCGCCTGGTCGGTGCCCTCGTTGAGCTGCCGGACGATATGGATCAACCCCACCGAGTCCGTGTCGTAGACCGCGGTCATGTTCGGGTAGTCGCCGATGCTCGGCGGGTCGCCCGTCAGGCAGAGAATGTTCCGGAGCCCCAGCGCGTGCGCGCCGAGCAACTCGCTCTGGAGCGCCATCAGGTTCCGGTCACGTGTCGTGTAATGGAGGATCAGCTCCATGCTCGGCAGCTCGCGGTGGATCTGGTAGGCGAGTGCCATGGCGCTCATGCGGATCCTCGCCATCGGGCTGTCGGCGATGTTGATGCAGTCGACGCCGCGCTCGGCCATGAGCCGCGCGCCGGCCATGACCTTCTGCGTCTGGATGCCGCGCGGCGGATCGATCTCGACGCTCACCGCGAATCGCGAGCGCATGAGCCGCAGGAGCGACGGTTCGTCGGTCTCCGCGCTCGCCTCGCTCGGGGCCGGGGATTCGAGCACCCGCACTTCCGCCCCGCTCGGCAGCGCCTCGGCCGGCAGGTGCGAGGCGAGCCGCTCGCGCATGGCCTTGATGTGCGCCGGGGTCGTGCCGCAGCAGCCGCCGATCAGCCGGACCCCGAGCCCCACGGCGCGCGCGGCGAAGTCGGCGAAGTAGTCCGGGCTCGAAAGATAGACGTAGCGTCCTTCCACGAACTGGGGCAGGCCCGCGTTCGGCATCGCCGACACGGGCGTGCCGTCCGCCGCGGCCACGAACTGCTCGATCAGCTCGAGCGTCGCCTGCGGGCCCACGCCGCAGTTGACCCCCACGACGTTCGCACCCGCCTGCTTGAGCGCGCGCACGACGAGGGCGGGGGTGTGGCCGTAACGCGTCTTCCCGTCCTCGCCGAACGTCATCTGCGCGACGATCGGCACCTCGGCGGTCACGGCGCGCACGGCGCGGATCGCGGCGAGGATCTCGGTCAGGTCCTGAAACGTCTCGAGCACGAACACGTCGAGCCCGCCCTCGAGCAGTCCCTCCGCCTGCGTCCGAAACGCCGCCTCGGCCTGGGCTGCGGCAATCGCGCCGAACGGCTCGAGCGCTTTCCCCAGCGGACCCATGGAGCCGGCCACGAACGCGGTCGTGCCGGCGATCTCGCGCGCGTTGCGCGCCACCTTCACGCCCTGGCGGGCGAGCGTGCGCGCCTTCTCATCCAGACCGTGAGCCGAGAGCCGCACCGCGTTGGCGCCAAACGTGTTGGTTTCGATCAGCTCGGCGCCGGCCGCGAGGTACTCGCGGTGGATGCCTTCCACGAGCGACGGCTGCGTGAGGTTCAACTCGTCGAAGCAGCGCTCGAACGGGATGCCTTTCTGAAAAAGCAGCGTCCCCATGGCGCCATCGGCGAGGAGCGGGCCCTGAGCGAGCCGGTCGAGGAAGGGTGAGAGCATCGGAGGGCGGACACTACGCGGCGGCGGGCATGCGTTCAACTATCGCCCGCCCCGGGGCAGGGCGGCGCACGGAGCCCTGGCGCGGCGCGCCGCATGGCCGCGCTCGTCGGGGCGACTCGCCCGTCCGGCACCGTGAGACGCCCGCGTCACCCCGGCCATGCGACGGCCCCCGGCACGTCTGCTAGATTCCCGCACCGTCATGAAAGAACCTGCCTGCTTCGAACGACTTGCCTGCTTCGTCGCGCTCCTGGCCGTGCCCGGCCTCGCCGTGGCCGCGAGCCCCACGGTGCCGACGCTTCCGCCCGGCGCGCTCCACGCCGGCCAGAAGGCCGTCGTCCACACCGTGTTCGTGGGCGACTCCGTGGAGACGTTCGAGGCCGAGATCGTGGGCGTGCTCCCCGGCGGGCGCGCCGAGGGCGACCTGATCCTCGCCCGCGCCCTGGGCCCGCGCGTCGAGGCCACCGGGGTCGCGCAGGGCATGAGCGGCTCGCCGGTCTACGTGGACGGCAAGTTGATCGGCGCGCTCTCTTCCGGTTGGGCGTTCTCCAAGGAGCCCGTCTTCGGGATCACGCCGATCGGCGAGATGCTCGCCGTGCTCGATCAGCCCGAGAGCCCCGCGACGTCCGAAACGCCCGGGCCCGTGGGCGTGGACCCGATGCCGGTCGCGCGGGCCCGGTTCCGCGAGTTCCGCTGGGACGACGCGGACACCACGCCGCCCGAGCCGACGCCGGCGGCCAGCGAGAGGGCGAGCAGCCACCCGTGGCTCGCGCTGCCGCTCTCGGTGAGCGGTGCGAACCCGGCGGCCATGAGCACGATCCGCGCGCTCTTCGAGCCCGAGGGGTTCGCCGTCGTGCCGGGCGGACGCGATCCCGCGGTCGCCGCCACCCCCGCGCCCGGTGCACGCGCGC
>DATDEX010000210.1:0-5165 GCA_036522895.1 Candidatus Eiseniibacteriota bacterium
GACTCAGCCAGTACGACTACGACGGGCTCGGCCGGCGGATCCGCTCGCAGGAGGGCGGCATCACGCGCCGCTACGTGGTGGACGTGACGGCGAAGCCCTACCGCACGCTGGCCGACGAGTCCGGTGCCGGCACGCTCGAGCTCCGCTACGTCTACGGTGCGGGGCTCGTCGCCGACCTCACCCCGACCGACACGCCGCGCTACTTCGTCTACGACGGCCTCGGTTCCACTGCCGCCGTGACGGACCTCGCCGGCCACGACGTGGCACACCTGGGCTATGCGGCGTTCGGGGACACCGCGATCGCGCTCGGGCTGGCCGACACGCGGATGGGCTACGTCGGCCGGTACGGGGTGGAGGCCGCGGCGGGTGGGCTGACGTTCATGCGCGACCGCTTCTACGACGCGGAAACAGGCTTGTTCCTCTCCACTGAGCCTCGCGAGGGCCGCGCGTCCGACATGATGAGTGCGATGTTGTATGCGTATGCGAAGGGGAACACGACCGATCTGATCGATCCAGACGGGAACGATTCCAAGAGCGACTCTAAGAAGAAGAAGAAGAGCCTGTTGACGAAGGTCAACGACTTCGTGACCGGTGCTAATAGGTTCCTCAGTGATTTGGCACAGGCCCCGATCACCATTACCCGGAGTCCTGGATTCAGAGTCGGTGTATTTGCTACGAAGGACTTATCGCTACTCAATCTGAACACCGGCTCGCCCACGATCAAGCTCGGCAGCACTGAATATGTGCAGGCATTTCTCCCCAGCGTTGGTCGCGTACTGGTTCCTCTGGTCATTGTCGCTACGGTGTTGGATGGGATCGACAAACTTACGTCGTCTCCGCAGGACCCGCCTTCGCAGAGCGTTTTTGAGTTTCTCATCACATCGGCACCCTCCGTTACTCCCGCCAATCGGGGCAACAGCAATTCATCTACGACAGTCGCGAATCCGAATACTCTTTATTCGCCTGTGAAGAGTTGGGGCTCCGACGGGGGGTACTTGAACCAATGAGCGGACTTCGGCACTTGAGTGCCACTCTTGGACCACCCGCCCGCCAAGTGCCGGAGGAGCCGTGAAATCATCTCTGCCGGTCCGCTCTTGCTCGGCGATCGCTACCCTTGTCGCACTCGCGATTCCAGCGGGCGCTTCTGTCTTGTCCCACGCTGGGATGGCCACCGCTGGCCGAATCAAGTTCACCGCCCAAGGTGGCACCAGCGCTACGCTCTCCCGCACCCACGTGGCCATACACGCTGGCGCGGACTCCCTCGAGTTCGGAACAACGGCAACTGGCGGCGCGCTTGTGGCGCTCGGCGTCGCACGTAACTGCCGCGCCGATGGGTACGACGCACTGCTACTGGGGCTTCGCGGAGCGGATGGGACGCAGCGTGGGGTGAAAGTCTACTTCGGCGGGCCTACCGCGGACACAATTCCGGACCTGACGCTTGAGAGCACGGAGCCCGGGGATCTCTTCGGCACGGTAGTCGCCGGCCTCGGTGACATCAACGGTGATGGCTTCGGTGACTTTGCGGTAGGTGCTCCCGGTGCGGACGCTGGCAGGGGCAAGGTCTACATATACCTCGGGGCCGCATCCCCCTCAGTAGCGCCTGCGATGGTCCTCAGGGGCACCGCTCCCGGCGACCTGTTTGGCTCGGCCATTGTGGAGGCCGGAAGGCTGAACGGCGATGCATACGCCGACTTTGCAGTGGGAGCGCCCGGAGCGGCAGTTGGTGCCGGCACAGTTTCACTCTTCGCCGGCGGGACGACGCCTTCGACAGCCCCCGCAGCCGTCCTCACTGGCGACACTCCCGCGCCCTACGCTGGCCGTACCGGCTTCGGCGCTGCTATCGCCGGTGGCGCCGACCTCGACCGCGACCAGCACGACGACGTCGTGGTCGCGGCGCCAGCCCGCGATGGCGGGAAGGGGTCCGTCTGGTTCTACCGAGGTGGCACCGGCTGGCCATCCGGACCCGCATTGCGCTGGGATGGCGCGGAGGCGTTCGGCCATTTCGGCGCCGCGCTCGCACTCGACTCGCTCCAGGCCGCATGGGCCAACGCCGATCTCGCGATCGGCGCCCCTGGCGCCGTGCGCGGCGCGGGGAAGGTCTCTGTCTTCACAGGTGGTCCCGGCCTCTCCACCACGCCCGGCCTGGAGTTCACAGGCTTCCATGCCGACGACCGGCTCGGCACGAGCGTGGCGATAGCGCGCACTACGCCACAATCCCTATCGGGCACACTCCTGATGGGCGCCCCGTTCCGGGACGATCTGGCGCAGGACGTCGGGGCCGTCTACCACTTCGAGGCCACGCCGCTCCTGGGCGTGGAAGTCGCAGCCATGGCAGAGGCCGATGGCTCGACACTCCACGACGGTCAGTTCCTCTCCTCGCGGCCGCGACTCGAGCTCTGGCTTCAGGGCGTAACCGGTCTCGACCTCGCGGCATCGCACGTCAGCATCGACGGCCTCGACGTACCGCCGAAAGCTCTGTCGCGAGCGTCGGGAGTTCCGGGCGTTGCGAACGCCACCAACCGTGGCGGCGTCGAGCTCACCCCCGAGCTCGCCGACGGCGACCACGTGCTCCGGGCGCACCTCGTCTCCACGGCTCACGACGCCTCGGGGTCCATCGAGGTGCACTTCCGCGTGGCGGCGCGTCTCGCGATCCTCGCGCCGCGCATCTGGCCACAGCCTGCTCGTGGCGTGGCCCACCTGGGATTCACGCTGACCCGGGCGGCAGGCTACGTGTTCGAGATCTACGACCTGCAGGGCCGACGCGTCCTGCTCCGCACGGTCGCACAGGGCACGCCGGACTCGAACGAGCTCGAGTGGGATGGCACCGTGGAAGGTGGCCGGGCGAGCAGCGGCATCTTCTTCTACACGCTCACCGCCCGCTACCAGGGGGAACAGTCGAAGCTGCACGGACGCGTCGTCCTGGTGCGGTAGGGGCCCCTATCTGCGTTGAGCCGATTCAACCGAAGGGACCGGATGGTAAGGGAGTCGCCTCCCCGGATGGAGGCAAAGGCGCATGCTGCCCCGTTTTCTCAAGTGGCTGTGCCTGTGAAGTCATAGGCTTGGTACTGACAGAGTCTTCTTGAAATCATATTAGAGATCCTGACGGAGGCCTCGGTATGTTGGGCCGCAGCCGCACCCGTATTCCGGTCACCTTTGGGCTCATGTGGCTTGTCGCGTGCCTGCCAGCCATCTCCTCTGCCACCACGCCTCGTCTGTGGTATCAGGCGAAGTCTCGCGCGATCGAACTCACGATCGCGACTGATGAAATTGGGGTGCGTGCATCGGATCTGGGGGCCAACTCGGCTGCAGCCGAAAGATTGGGGCGGATTCTACCCAGCATCACTTTGCCCACCGAGCCAAGTTCCGGGCTGGCGCGTCTCAAGCTTGGAGCACCGGCCGCAGGCGGCGACGAAGTCCTTCGGCTGGTAGGGGCGCTCAACGACGGCTCCAGGCACTGGGTCTTCTCGCCCGTCCTTCGTTTGGGCAATGCTCGCGTGGTACTAACGGGAGAAGTCCTGTTTCGGTTGCATATTGATCTCGAGCAGTCCGTCCTCGCGCGCATGCTTTCCGACGTAGGCCTGTTCGAGGTACGAGGACCGCTCGCTAAGTACGGTGTCATCACTGCGAAGCTCTTTGACGATTCGGACCCGCTTGCGGTCCTCGGTGCTTCGCGTCGGCTTGCCGAGCTGCCTTCAGTCGAGTTTGCCCATCCCAACTTCGTCGGCGCCCTGATCGAATCCGTACTGCCCAACGACACCTACTTCGGGAGCCAATGGCAGTTCCACAACACGGGACAGACTGGCGGAGTGTCCGGCGCGGACATCCAGGCCTCTGATGCCTGGGACGTGACGACCGGGTCGTCGAGCGTCACGGTTGCGATCGTGGACGCGGGCGTTGATATCACTCATCCTGAGTTTGCCGGGCGGCTTGTGACCGGCTACGACGCCACAGACGGCAGCAACAACTCCCAGCCCAATGCAGCGGAATCCCACGGCACAGCTTGCGCAGGTCTTGCACTTGCTGCGGGCAACAATGGCAGTGGTGTTGCGGGTGTGGCTTGGACTGCGAAACTGATGCCAGTGCGCGTGTCGAGCAACGGCATCACGACAGATACCCAGCTGGCGGATGGAATCCTAACGGCTGCGTTCAGGGGTGCTTCGGTCGTTTCTTGTTCGTGGGAGTGGGGCACACCGTCGCCTACACTTGAGTTCGCCATCAACTCTGCTCTCAAGAACGGGCGTGCGGGCAAAGGTTGCGTTGTCGTATTCGCCTCTGGTGATGCGGGGGGGGGCGTCGGTTACCCCGCCAGACTCCCAGGGGTCATCTCTGTCGGGGCGACCAACGCGAGCGACGTCCGGTGGAGCTACAGCAACTTCGGCCCCGAGTTGACAATGGTCGCTCCCAGCGGCAACCACCTGACGGGTGCTGGTCTCTGGACTACGGACAACCGTGGTTCGGCGGGTGCGAATCCAGGCAGCGCGTCTCTTGGAGATGCCGCCGGTGATTACACCAACCAGTTCGACGGCACTTCGGCAGCGTGCCCGTTGGTCGCGGGGGCGGCGGCGCTGGCGCTAAGCGTGAACGGCGATCTGACGGCAAGCCAGGTTCAGGCGACTCTGACCGCGTCGGCGACAGACCTCGGCGCCCCGGGACGCGATGATCAGTATGGCGCGGGCAGGTTGAACGTGCGCGCCGCCCTCGGTCTCCTCACGAGCAGCGTGGCCGTGTCGGGAACTCTTGATGCCAATACGGTCTGGCATCGGGGCAATGTCTACAAGGTACTCTCGGACGTGTTCGTCCCGGCCGGAATCACGCTGACGATCGATGCAGGTACGGTGATCAAGTTCGAACCGGGACGATTACTGAACGTAAGCGGCATGCTGGTGTCGGAGGGGACGGTGGCGGACCCGGTGGTGTTCACGTCGTACCGGGATGACAGCTACGGGGGTGACACGAACCTGGACGGGGCGTCGACGGGGGGCCCAGGGGACTGGCAGGGGGTGGTGCTGAGCGGGGGGAACTACACCTTGCAGCACTGCCTGCTGCGCTACGGAGGCACCTACACGCTGTTCAACAACGCATACGGAGCGTTGGTGGCGAACGGTGGGTTCACGGGGACGATCGCCAACAACGTCGTGTACGCCGCATACAGCGGAAGTGCCGGC
>DATDEX010000211.1:0-4647 GCA_036522895.1 Candidatus Eiseniibacteriota bacterium
GCGTGTTCCCGACCCGCTGGCGCGGAGATTCCGCTCACGGGGGGCCGCCGGCGAGCCGATGACGCGGACGGGCCCCGGCCGAGCGCCGCGGCCCGCCCAACCCATGAAGGCCACGGACGCCACCCCAGAGCCCGCGCCAGACGCGCCCCCTGAGCCCGGTACGAGCGTGCGAGAGCATGCGAAACCCGGCAGCGTCACCTCGTTCCTGCTGGCGCGTGGCCTCGACGTCCCGCGCGAGAGCCTGCGGATCGTCGCCGGGTTCGGACTGCTCGTCGTGGCCGGCGTCGCCGCCCTGAACGTGACGCTGTGGCACAACGCCGGCAGGCGCATCGAAGACGAGGCGTGGCGTCGGCTCGAGGCCTCGACCGACGTGCGCCGGGCGGAGGTCGACCACCTGCTCGGCGGCTTCCTGCGCGAGGCGCTCAGCATCGCGCACGACCCCTACATCGTCACGGCCGTGAAATCGTTGCACCCGGGCGGGCCGGCGGCCGATCGCGCGGTGCTCCTGGACGAGCTCTTCAAGCGCTCCGAGGAGTTCGACTTCCGGGACGTGACCGTGACCGACGCGGCGGGCCTGCCGATCGCCGCGAGCGAGGCGGCCCTGCCGGCCCCGGATGAGCGCGACGTCCAGGCCGCCCGCCAGGCGCTGGCCTCGGGCGCTCCCGTGTGGGGCGATCCGGCGCGCGGTCGCCTCGTACTCGCCGTGCCCGTGGTACAGGGCGACGCGGAGGGCCGCGCGATCGTGTTCCACGCCGACGCGAGCCTCACGCTCTCGCCGCTCCTGCGGCAGTGGCCCGGCTTCGGTACATCGAGCGGGGCCTACCTCGTCAAGGCGGCCGGCGCGGACGTCGAGCTCCTCACCTCGTCCGCGAGCGCCCAGACCCCGCCCGCCGGCACGCGCCTGCCGATGTTCCGAAGGGACGCGATGGCCGCCGCCATGGCGGCGACGCACGTCGCCTCGCGCGTCGAGACCTCGGGAGCGAGCGGCCAGCCCGTCTGGGCGGTGACGCGCCCGCTCGTGAACGAGGGCTGGGGCCTCGTCTCGCAGGTGGACCGGGCCGACATGATGGCGAGCATGGCGTCGGTGCGCCAGCTGCTCGTCTCGCTCGATCTCATCCTCGCGGGCGTGTTCTTCGCGATCGTGTTCCTCTGGCGCCGCTCCTACACGAGCGGCCTCGCGCGCCGCGAGGTCGAGATCACCGAGCGCCACGCGCGCCGCGTGCAGTCGATCCTCGACACCGCGTTCGACGCCATCTTCACGTTCGACCGGCTCGGGCGCGTGCGCTCGGCGAATCGCGCGGCGGAAGCCCTGGTCGGGCGGCCGTTCGCCCAGTTCGAGCGCGAGCCGATCCAGCGCATGCTGACGTGGGGCAGCCCCGGGGCGCCCGGCAGGCCGATGTCGCTGCCCAGGACCGGCTCCGTCGTGGGCGGGACCGCGGTCGTGGCCGGGGGCGGGACCGTGCCCGTGGAGCTCTCGCTCGGGCGCTCCGGCGAAGGGGACGAGCTGGTCTACACCGCCATCGTGCGCGACGTGCGCGACCGGGTCGAGGCGGAGAGCCGCATCCGCGAGTTCGCGGAGGGACTCGCGAACTCGAACCGTCGCCTGGAGGAGATGAACGCCCAGCTCGAGCAGGCTTCGCGCCTCAAGAGCGAGTTCCTCGCGAACACGTCCCACGAGCTCCGCACGCCGCTCAACGGCATGATCGGCTTCCTGCAGCTGGTGCTCGACGGCATGTGCGACTCGCGCGAGGAAGAGGTCGATTTCCTCAAGCAGGCGCTCCAGTGCTCGCGGCACCTGCTCGGGCTCATCAACGACGTGCTCGACATCGCCAAGATCGAGGCCGGAAAGCTGACTCTCGACATCGGCAAGCTCGACCTGCAGCAGCTGTTCGACGAGGTCTACACCGTCACCCACGTCCAGGCCGCGCAGAAGGGGCTCAAGCTCACGTTCGAGGACCAGGTCGAGGGCGGGATCAAGGCGCGCGCGGACTTCGGCAAGATCAAGCAGGTGCTCATCAACCTGATCGGCAACAGTCTCAAGTTCACCGCGAAGGGCGGGATCCGCGTGCGGGCCAAGGCCCACGCCGACCTCGGGCACATGCTCATCGAGGTCGAGGACACCGGGGTCGGGATCGCGAGCGAGCGCCAGAAGCTCGTGTTCGAGAAGTTCGTGCAGGGCGACGGCAGCACGACGCGCCGCTTCGGCGGCACCGGGCTCGGGCTCGCGATCTCCAAGAGCCTGATCGAGCTGATGGGCGGGATCATCGGCATCCACAGCGAGGGCGAGAATCGCGGGACCAAGGTGTACTTCTCGCTGCCGCTCTGGCGCGACGAGGGCGCGGCCGAGGTTCCGGTGCTCGAGCACGTGACCGATCGGGTCGAGGGCGCGAAGGGCGATCCGCTCGTGCTCGTGGTCGAGGACGACCCCGTGTTCCGCCGGTTCGTCACCGCGGTGCTCCAGCGCGGCGGCTACCGCACCGTCGAGGCGGACCAGGCCGAGGGGGCGTGGATGCTGGTGCGCCGGCTGCGGCCCTCGGTGGTCGTGCTCGACTACGCGCTGTCCTGCCAGGAGGGTGCGGCACTGCGCACCGGCTGGGACCTGGCCCAGCGGATGACGAGCGAGATCGAGACGCGCCACATCCCGGTGGTGTTCGTGACCGGGTTCGACGGCGAGCTCAAGCAGCGCCTCCAGGCGACCGCGTTCGCGCGCCGGCCGGAGCACCTCGTGAAGCCGGTGGAAGCCAAAGCCCTGATCGAGAAGATCACGCAGCTCGCCGGCGAGGTGGGGCCGGGACCGGTGCGCGTGCTCATGGCGGACGACGATCCGACCGTCTCGGCCTACATCCGCAAGGTGCTGCCCTCCGACCGCTTCCTCGTGGAGGTGGCGAACAACGGCGAGGAGTGCCTGCACATCCTGCGCACGCAGCCGAAGGCATTCGACGTGCTCCTGCTCGACCTCATGATGCCGGAAGTGAGCGGGTACGACGTGCTGCGCGAGATGACGCTCGGCGGCCTCTACCAGGACCTCCCGGTCCTCGTGCTCACGAACTTCCCCGAGCCGAGGAACGCGGAGGAGCGGCGGTTGCTCGAGCAGGGACTCGTCCTCGACGTGGTGGCCAAGACCGCGGTGCACGACAACCCGCAGCTCCTGCCCCACGTGCTCGACTGGCACCTCCAGGTGTCGCGCGGCGAAGCGGGCGACGTGCCGGGCGAGCACGACGACGACGGCGACGAGTCGCTGGAGCGGAGGGCGGCATGAGGCACGCGCTCGTCGTCGAGGACGACGCCCACAACGCGACGCTGTTCCGGAAGATCCTGGAGAAGCGCGCGGGCTGCCGGGTGACGGTTACGGAGGACCCGGTGGAGGTGCTCGCCGAGGTGCGCACGGGCACGGTGTCGCTCGTCGTCCTGGACGTCTCGCTCCGCCACTCGCGCTGGCAGGGTCGCTCGGTCGGCGGCGTGGAGATCTGCCAGATGATCCGCGCGGAATGCGCCGAGCACGTCCCCGTGCTGCTCGCGACCGCGCACGCGATGCGCGGCGACGCCGAGCGACTGCTCGCCGAGAGCGGCGCGGACGACTACGTGTCCAAGCCGATCGTCGATCACGAGCAGTTCGCCAAGCTGGCGATCGGCATGATGGAGCGTGCGGCATGAAGGCCACCCCCGACATCCGGATCCTCATCGTCGAGGACGATCCGTTCTTCCAGCGCGTGCTGCTCAAGCGGCTCGCCGCCGAGGGCTACCAGGTGCAGGCCGCCGCGGACGGTCGCGAGGGGATGAAGGCGATCGTCACCTACGAGCCGGACCTGGTGATCTCGGACTGGATGATGCCGCAGGTGGACGGCCTCGAGCTCTGCCAGTCGGTGAAGACCGGGCTCAAGGAATCCGCCCCGTACTTCATCCTGCTCACCGCCAAGGGCGAGATCAGCGACAAGCTGTTGGCGCTCGACACCGGCGCCGACGACTACCTGGTCAAGCCGTGCGACCAGGGCGAGCTCATGGCCCGCGTGCGCGCCGGCTTGCGCATCGTGCTGCTCACGCAGGACATGCGAAAGGCCGCGGTGGACCTGGCGCGGCTCAAGCGCGATGTGCGCTGGGTGCGCGCCGAGCTCGAGCGCCGCGGCGTCCCGTGGCCCGAGCCCACGGACGAAGCGGACGGCCAGGAGCGCGCCGCTTAGCGTTGGGAGGCCCCGGCCTCCGCGCCCCGCCCCGCCGGCGTAGCATGGCGGTATGCGCATCCTGCTCCTCGGCGGCTCGGGCCTCCTCTCCGCCGCCGCCCGCGACACCCTGCTCGCGGCCGGCCACGACGTGAGCGTACTCACCCGCGGCGAGCGGGCGCTGCCGGCGATCGCGCGGCTCACGCTGCTCCGCGCGGATCGTGGGGATTCCCACTCGCTCGCGGCGGCGCTCCACGGCGAGCGCTACGATTTCACCGCCGACTTCCTCGCGTTCGGCGCCGGCGACATCGCCCGCCTCCTCGCCGTGCCCGGCTTCTCGCCCGGCCGGCTGGTCGTGATCTCGAGCGGGCAGGTCTACCTGGTCGCGGCCTCCCCGCGCCCGCCGTTTCGCGAGGCGGACGCCGGCGGCCCGCAACACTCTACTCTGGGAACGGCAAGCATGGCTGAGATTACCTTTCGTGAAGCGCTG
>DATDEX010000212.1:0-4876 GCA_036522895.1 Candidatus Eiseniibacteriota bacterium
CGCCCACCCGAGAGGTGGGCGCCGGGGGGGCGACCCGGGGTCGTCGCGAGCTACTCGAGCAGCGTGAGCCGGGTCGACCGGCTCACCGCCCCGGCCTCGAGACCCAGGAAATAGGCACCGGGACGCACGCGGCGGCCCGAACGATCCGTGGCGTCCCAGCGGACGTGATACACGCCGACGGGCATCGGACCTTCGAGGAGCCGGCGCACGACGCGACCCTGGATGTCGCGCACCACGAGCGACACGTGCGCCGGGCCGCCCGCGGCGGCGTCAGACCCGACCGTGAACTGGAGCTCGGTGGAACGCAGGAACGGGTTGGGCCGCGGCGGCTGCGCCAGCGTGACGGCGGTGGAGATCGACGTGGTAATGCCGATGGGGCCGTTCATGAACGTCGCGCCCCGCGAGGTGCGCACCTGCACCCAGTACCAGTAGGAGGTCGCGGGCACGGCGTCGCGGTCGAGAAAGACGAGCGTCGAGCCTTCGAACGACAGGGGTCCGCCGCCGATCGCCGCGCGGCTCGCGAAGTCTTCCGTCGTGGAGCGAAACACGATCGCGGTCGCCCCCGGATCCGGCTCCCGCAGCTGGACCCGGAGCCGGACCCCGTCGGGCGCGAGCTCGGCGCTCACGCGCGCGGCGTCCACGGCGGTCGTGGAGCGCTCGGGGATCCACAGCGTCGTGGCCACCAGGCCGCCCTCGACGAGCGGCGCGGGCATGGGCGCGTGGTCCGTCACGTACGTCGTGCCGGCCGCGCTCCCCGGGGAATCGTTCACGAACATCGAGAACGCCGTGATCCGTCCGGTGCGGTTCACGAACCCGCCGTCCGTGACGCTGAGGAACCATGGGGTGCCGGGGTTCGGCGGCAGCCAGCCCGCGGTGAGGTCGCCCTGCCGGATGCCCACCGACCAGAAGTGCTCGATCGTGCCCACCGCAGAGGATCCAGTGTTCGCCGGGATCGCCGACGGCAGGATCACGTGCGCGCTGTCCTGCGCGACCTCGCCGGGCCCCAGGAACTCGGCGCTCGCACCGCCCAGCGTGCCGATCGAGTAGTCGAGGTCGCTGCCGATGCGCACGGTGAGATCGTTGTCCACGGCGTTGTGGACGATCTGGTAGAACACCGTCGCCACCCGCGCGAGTGAGCCGAACGCGACCTCCGCCGCCGGCTCGGGGTGCGCGGTGCCCGCGAGGTCCACCCAGTCCACGCGGTACCAGTACGCCTGGCCCTGGACGAGCCCGGGCCCGGCGTCGGCGAACAGGTAGGGCGTGCGGTTGCCCACCCCCTCGACGTCGGGATGCCCGATCGGGGTGACGAGTGCCGGGTTGAGCTTCGTGAACGCGCCGGGTGCCCCGGCGACGTCGGGCGCGCGGTAGACGTTGAACCCCTGGAACGGGTACTCGCGCTGCGTGATCCAGTGAACGTCGATGCGGCTCTGGGCGAGGTCGGCGAGCGGGCGAATCTGCACGACCTGCACGCCGGACGTGCTGTTCAGGGCCTCCTTGCACGCGGCGTAGGCGTCGATCACGCCCCAGCCGCAGCTCGGGTCGTAGTTCGGGTCCAGACCGAAGGGATCCTGGCCGCGATCGCCCGTCGCCTTCTCGGTGGGGATGTTGTGCTCCGCCGTGTTCTGGATGATCGAGCGGACCTGGAGCGGGGTGAGTGACGGGTTCGCCTGGAGCACGAGCGCGACGCAGCCGGACACGTGCGGGGTCGCCATGCTGGTGCCGGAGAGCTGCTGGTATTCGGTCCCGTCCGACGTGGGGTCGCCGAACGCCGAGATGATCCCGGCTCCCGGCGCCACGACGCTGGGCTTCATCTCGTCGAAGTGGTCTGCGTCGCCGTCATCGTCGCGCGGGCCTTCGTTCGAGAAGCTCGTCACCTTGTCGTCGCTGCGGTCGAGCGTGCGGTTGTGCGTCGACGCGCCCACGGCAATCGACTTGTCGGCGGCGGCCGGCGAGGCGATGCACTCCGTGGCGCTGTCGTTCCCGGTCGCGATGACGACGACGAGCCCCGAATCGACGGCGGTATTGACGAGCTGCGAGCTGGCGCCCGTGCTGGTGCCGCTGCCCCCCGTGCACTCGGTGGAGCCGAGCGACATGCTCACCACGTCGATGCCCTGCCAGATGCTCCCGGGCTCGAGTCCGGCCCAGAGGCGATGGCGGTTCGAGATCACCCAGTCGAGCCCACGGTTCGTGCCGCCGACGCTCGCGCCGGCATCGGAGAGCACCTTGCAGTCGACGAGGCGGGCCCCGGGCGCGACGCCGGCGAAGAACCCGCCGGGCCCGCCCGTCCCCATGATCGTGCCCGCCACATGGGTGGCGTGGTAGCTCGAGGCCTTGGCGCCGTGATCCTGGGGGTTCGAGCTGGCGTCCACCGCCGTGGCGCAGGCGGCCTGGCCGCACCAGAACTCGCCGCCGCCGAGGAACTTGCCTCGCAGCCCCTCGTGGCCGGGGTAGCCGGGGTTGAACTGGTCGACGTCGTCGTTCACCCCCGTGTCGAGGATCGCGACGACGATCCCCGTGCCGTCGAGGCCGAGGTCGGTGCGCACGCTCGGGAACAAGACGAAGTTCTCCGAGGCCGCGAGCCCGCGCGAGTCGCGCGCGCGCACCACGCGCGAGCCGTAGTGGTTGTCCGCGTAGTCCACCGGCACCGCCTCCACCGCGGTCACGCCCGGGAGCAGGAGGATCAACTGGATCTGCGTCCAGGTCGCGCGCGATTCGATGTCGTGAATGTTGACGAAGGGCCAGACCATCGAAACGCCGGTGCCCGCGAGGGCCGTGCGATCCGCCGCGGTCGGCGCGTGGTCGTAGCGAACGTACACCGCGAACACGATTTCGGCCGGACTCTCGACGCCGATGCTCATGCGCTGAGTGGGGTCCCCGTTCACGAACGCGGCGTTCCAGCCCAGCGTGTGCACCGCGTCGATCCGGTCGTCGATGCGATTGTGGTCGAGATCCTGGTAGGCGAGCGCACTCGAGGCGAGGCAGGACACGAGCACGAGGCTCAGCATCCACTCGATGCCGTGAACGGTGGGCGGGGTGGTGCTGGGATCACGCATGGGGGCGACCTCCTCGGCTGATCGGCGAACGGCCGCGCGCCCCGCTCCAGCCGGGAACCCGCGGCGGGTGATCGCGTTCGAGGCGGCGGGCGTTCCACGGGCCGGCGGGGATTCCGGGGCGGAGGTACGTCGCCGCTCCACGCGATCGAGAACCCGACCACGATGCGACGAAGGGCTTGACGAGGGCTTGATCGCACGGCCGCGCGTCGCCGGAATGCGCTGCTAGAACGGGCGTTGCGGCCACTTGCCGACCGGCCTTCTAGGCGAATACCGTACCTCCCGCCGCACGTTGGCCAACCGATCGACCCGATGCCAAGGAGACCGTCATGCTGCTCGTTCGCGAGATCATGTACTGCAAGCCCGGGAAGGTGCGCCCGCTGGTCGAGAAGTTCCTCGCGATGTCGAAGCTCAACGAGAAGCTCGGATTCCCGAAGATGAAGGTCATGACCGACCTGAGCGCCGAGCGCTACTGGACCGTCGTCTCGGAGATGGAGGTCGCGAGCCTCAAGGCGTTCGAGGACATGTTCCAGCCGCAGCCGGGACAGGAGCAGGCCATGAAGGAGTTCGAGAACCTCATGAAGGGCTACCACGACCTCGTGGACCAGGGCCGGCGGGAGATCTACAAGCTCGAGGGCTAGTGGCCACGCCTGGAGTCGGTCGCACGCCGTCGCGCGGGGCCTCGGTGGTCTGGTTCTTCGCGCTCACGTTCGCGGTGACGGAGACCTGTTTCGTCTCCGCCGTGGTGCGCTCCCGCGACCTCGCGCCCGGCGCGCCGCTCGCGCTCGGACCCCGGCTGCTCGTCCTGCTGGGAACGTTCGCGCCGGCGCTGGTCGCGATCGGGCTCACGGCGCGGGCCGCGGGGCGCGCGGGCGTGCGCGCGCTCCTCGCCCGCCTGTTCCGGTGGGAGGTGCCCGCGCGCTGGTACGTGTTCGCGATCACGTATTTCGCCGCCATCAAGCTCGCGGCGGCGGTGGTGCACCGCGTCGTCACGGGCGGCTGGCCGCGATTCGGCGAGCTGCCCTGGGCCCTCATGCTCGCCGCGACCGTGTTCTCGACCGTGGTCGGCGGGCAGTCCGGCGAGGAGCTCGGCTGGCGTGGCTACGCGCTGCCGCGGCTCGCGGCGGGCCTGGGGCTCGGCGGCGCGAGCCTCGTGCTCGGCGTGATCTGGGCGCTCTGGCACCTGCCGCTCTTCTACCTGCGCGGCGTGGACACGTACGGGCAGTCGTTCCCGCTCTACCTGCTCCAGGTGGTCGCGATCTCGGTCACGATCGCGTGGCTCTACTGGCGGACGAACGGCAGCCTGCTGCTCACGATGCTCATGCACGCGGCCATCAACAACACGAAGGACATCGTGCCCTCGGCCGTGATGACGCCCGGGAATCCATTCGCGCTGAGTACCTCGCGGCTGGCGTGGCTCGGGGCCGGACTGCTCTGGATCGGCGCCGTGTATTTCCTCGTGCGAATGCGGGGGGCGGGAGCGCTCGCGGCGGCGGGCGAGTCGCCGTGACCCCGGTGGGGGTCATTTTCACCGGCGTCTCCCACCGGCGGCCGAACCGCGGCCGCACCGCTTTTCCGGTCACGAACCCCAATGCTAGGCTACCGCGCCCTGCCGGCTTCCCCACCCTCATTCCCCCACGGCCGATCCCCCTCATGCGCGCACCCGATTTCCCGCGGCGCCTCGATCGTGTGATTCGCGGCTCGATCCGCACCGCGCTCGCCACGCTGTTCGCGAGCGGCGCGCTCGCCCAGGCGCCGTCTCCGTTCGGCGATGCCGCGCCTCCGGGCTCCCAGCCGGGACGCGTGCCCGCGGGCACGGAGCGGCC
>DATDEX010000213.1:0-7122 GCA_036522895.1 Candidatus Eiseniibacteriota bacterium
CACCGAGGCCAACGCCGCGATGCTGGCCGCCCGCTTCGCCCCGGCGCTCATGGGCGTCGCGGGAGCGGCCGCAGCCCTGCGATCGCAGCACCCCGTATCGCGTCGCGATCGCGCCGCCTGAGCGCGCGGTTTGCGGTTGCCGCACGCGGCCGCTAGCGTGCGGCGGCCGCGAACGCGGCGGGAACTTCGCACGGACCTCGGGCGGGAGAGACGACCTTGCGCATCCTGGTGACGGGTGGTGCCGGCTTCATCGGCTCGAACGTGGCGGATCGGTTCCTCCAGCTCGGGCACGAGGTCGCGATCTTCGACGACCTTTCGACGGGCTTTCGCGAGTTCGTGAATCCCCGCGCGAAGCTCCACGAGGGCGACCTCGCGGACGCCGCGGCGATCGATCGCTGCATCGCGGATTTCCGTCCCGAGATCGTGGACCATCACGCGGCGCAGATCGACGTGCGAAAGTCGGTGAGCGATCCGCTGCGCGATGCGCGCGTGAACATCCTCGGCTCGATCGCCCTGCTCCAGAGCTGCACCCGCCACGGCGTCCGCAAGGTGATCTACGCTTCGACGGGGGGCGCGCTCTACGGCGAGGGCCGCGAGCTGCCGGCCACCGAGGACCACCCGGTGAACCCCGAATCCCCCTACGGGACGAGCAAGCACACCGTGGAGCACTACCTCTACCTGTGGAAGCTCCTGCACGGGCTCGATTACACGGTGCTCCGCTACCCGAACGTGTTCGGGCCGCGCCAGAACCCGCATGGCGAGGCCGGCGTGAACGCCATCTTCATCGGCCTCATGCTCGAGGGGAAGCGCCCGCGGATCTTCGGGGACGGGAACGCCGTGCGCGACTATCTGTTCGTCTCCGACGTGGTCGACGGCAACGTGCTGGCGCTCGAGAAGGGCAGCGGGGAGATGTTGAACCTCGGCACGGGCGTGGGGACCTCGGTCAACGACATCGTGCGCGAGCTCCAGGCGATCCTCGGCTTCCGCGAGGGCGCGATCTACGACCCCGCCCGCCCCGGCGAGGTCCAGCGCATCTACCTCGACGCCTCGCGCGCGAAGCGCGTGCTCGGCTGGGAGCCGAAGGTGGCGTTCACGGACGGGCTTCGCCAGACGGTGGAGTGGTCGCGGAAGAACCCACTGCCCACGAAGCGCTGAGCCCGGGAGCACGATGCGCCGATGGCGGAATCCCGCGCGCCTGGCCGGGGCCCTCCTGCTGCTGGCGCCCGCGGGGATGCTCGCGCTCGCGAGCTACGGCGCGTGCGCGCGCCCGGGCATGGCCGACGTGGCGATCGTGTTCGGGAACACCGTGCGGCGCGACGGCACCCCCTCCGCCCGGCTGGTCGCCCGGCTCGGGGCGGCGCTGCGCGTCTACCGCGAGGGACGCGTTCGCACGCTGTTCGTGAGCGGCGGGATCGGCCGCGAGGGTTATGACGAGTCGCGCGTCATGCGGGACTGGCTCCTCGCGCACGCCGTCCCGGACGCGGCGGTCGTGCGCGACAGCCTCGGGCTCGACACCGCCCACACCGCCGCACACGCGCGAGCGTGGATGCGCGAGCACGGCGCGCGGCGCGCGCTCGTCGTGACGCAGTACTTCCATGTCGCCCGGGCCACGCTCGCATGTCGCGCGGCGGGCATCACGGTCGCCGGCGGTTCCGCGCCCGCGTTCATCGAGCCACGGGACGTCTACTCGCTGGCGCGCGAGCTCGTGGGGCTGCCGGTGTACGCGCTGCGCGCCATGGCGTCCCGGCCGCCGGCCCAGGCGATCCACTGATCGCGATTCAGCTCGTCTTCCAGCTCGCGCGCGGGTCGGGGATGGGGGTCAGGCGCGCCTCGATCGCCGGGCGCTGCGACTCGAGCCAGGGCGGGAGCAGGATGCGCTTTCCGAGCTCCTCGTCGCGGCCGAATCCCGGCGCGTCGTCCGCGATCTCGTAGAGGACGCCGCTCGGCTCGCGGAAGTAGATCGACTTGAAGAAGTGCCGATCCACGACCGGCGTCGAGTGGACACCGTGGCCCGCGAGCCGCTCGAGCCAGCGCGGGTGGTCCTCGACCGACGTGCCCCACGCGACGTGGTGCACCGTGCCGGCGCCGCCGATCCCGCGCCCTTCGGGCGGCGAGTCGAACGCGATCGTGCCGCCGCGGCGCTCGCCGCGCAGCTCCCACGTGCCGCCGGCCGAGCGCGCGCCGCCGAGTACCTGCTCGAGCAGCTGCGCGCTTCGCTCGATCCGACCGCCGTACGCGCGCACGCCGTGGAAGCCCTGGAGCGCCAGCTCGCGCGGGACCTCCGGGTGGTCGGCGACGCGCGGCTCGTCGGGCACCTGCGCCGGGAGGAGCTCGTGCTCGAGCCCCTCGGGATCTGCGAAGCGGAGCGAGTGCTCGCCGCGCACGGCAGGCGTGCCCTCGACGGCGAGCCGCTTCTCCCAGAACGAGAGCGCCGCGTCGCTCGCCACGCGCCAGAGCACGCGGTGCACCATGCCGGCGCCGGCACGGCCGCGCGCGGCGTCGCGATACTCGAAGAACGTGATGTCCGCCCCGGGTTGCCCGTGCTCGTCCGAGAAAAACACGTGGTAGACGCTCGGATCGTCCTGGTTCACGGACTTGCCGACGAGCCGCAATCCGAGCACGCGGGCGTAGAAGTCCACGTTGCGCAGGACGTCGCCGGTGATGGCGGTGACGTGGTGGATGCCTTCGAGCTTCATGCGGCCTCCGGAGGTTGGGTACGCGTTGAGACGCGCGCTCCCCGGGAAGGATGCGTCAGGACCACGCAAGCCCCGGCCGAAGGGCCCGCCCCGCCGGCCACGCGCGGCGGGGGTCGGGGCAGGAGCAGGAGACTTTCGCGCCGGCCGTCGCTACCAGATGCGGCCGCTCCTCGCGCCGGGCAGCACCATGGCGTCGCCCTCCTTGCAGCCCCACGCCTCCCGGAACTCCTTGAGGTTCGACATCGGGCCGTTCACGCGCCAGTGCGCCGGCGCGTGCGGATCGGTCTGCACCTGCGTGCGCAGGTCGCCGTCGGTCTGCAGGTTGCGCCACACGCGCGCCCAGCCGAGGAAAAAGCGCTGTTCCGGCGTGAAGCCGCCGATGCGCGTGTGCGGCTTGCCGGCGTAGGCCTTCTGCAACGCGGCATAGGCCACCGCCAGCCCGCCCAGGTCGGCGAGGTTCTCGCCCAGCGTGAGCTTGCCGTTCACGTGGACCGTGTCGATCACCGTGTAGCCGTCGAACTGCTCCTGCACCTTCTGGGCCCGCGCCTTGTAGCGGTCGACGTCGTCCGCGGACCACCAGTCGCGAAGATTCCCCCTGGCGTCGAACTGACGGCCGCGATCGTCGAAGCCGTGGCTCATTTCGTGGCCGATCACCGCGCCGATCGCGCCGTAGTTCGTGGCGTCGTCCGCGCGCGTGTCGAAGAACGGCGGCTGCAGGATGCCGGCGGGGAAGTTGATGCTGTTGAGCGACGAGGAGTAGTAGGCGTTCACCGTCGGGGGCGTCATGGTCCACTCGTTCCGGTCGACCGGCTTCCCGAGCTTGGCCACGTTGCGCGCCGCCTCGAAGGCATGCGCCGCCTGGCGGTTCGCATAGTTCTGGCCGGGCCGGATCACGAGGCTCGAATAGTCCCGCCACCGGTTCGGGTAGCCGATCTTGTCGGTGAACGCCGCGAGCTTCGCGGCGGCCGCGACGCGGGTCGAGTCGCCCATCCACTCGGCGGCATGGATGCGATCGTCGAGCGCGGCCTCGAGGTTTTTCACCATCGCCAGCATGCGCGCCTTGTCCGCGGGCGTGAACGCCCGCCGCACGTACTCCTGGCCGAGGATCTCGCCCAGCGCCTCGTCGGTCTGGGTGATGCAGCGCTTCCAGCGCGGCAGCATCTCGGTGGTGCCGGTCAGGACCTGGTTCAGCGCGAACCACTCCTTCACGTACGGGGTGGAGAGGTGCGGCGCGGCATCGCGCAGGATGCGGACGCGGAGGTACGCCTTCCAGGTGTCGAGCGGCGTGGCCGTGAGCTGGCCGTTCACCCCGCGCAGGAAGTCGGGCTGGGTCACGTTCACGTCGCCGGTCGGAACACGGCGCCGGGTCGCGTAATCGTTCCATGCGAAGACGGGCGCCAGTGCCCGGAGCGAGTCCCACGCCATCTTGTGATAGGTCGCCCTGGGGTCGCGCCGCTGCACGTTCGTCATGGACAGCTGCGCGAGCGCCGTCTCCAGCGCCATCACCTGGTCGGCGTGCTTCTGCGCCAGCTCGGCCGATTCGCCCGCGAGCTGGAGCAGGTTCGCGGTGGTGCGCACGTAGGTCGCGCGGGTCGCGACCGAAGCCGAGTCGGTGCGCGTGTAGTAGTCGCGATCGGGGAGCCCCAGCCCGCCCTGGCCCACGAACGCGATCTCCGCCTCGCTGTTCTTCGGATCCTGCGCCACGAAGAAGCCGAACAGGGCCGGGATGCCGTTCGCGTGCAGCCACGCGATCTCGTGGGCGAGGTCCGGGATCGACGCCAGCGCGTCGACGTCGGCGAGCGGCCCGGCGATCGGCTTCCCGCCCGCCGCTTCGGCGGCGGCGGAGTCCATGCAGGACGAGTAGTAGTCCGCGAGCCGCGCCCGGTCGGAGCCGGGCGGCGCGCTCCGGTCCGCGGCCGCCGCCTCGAGGACCTTCCGCAACACGGCCTCGTTCCGGTCGTAGAGCTCGTCGAACGCGCCGTAGTTCGAGTAGCCCGCCGGGAGCTTCGTCCGCGCCTTCCAGCCGCCGTTCGCGAACTGGTCGAAGTCGCGGCACGGGGCGCACGTCGTGTCGAAGTCCGCGGCGTCGGAGGGGCGTGCGGGCGAGCCGGCGGCCCGGGCGGGAAGCGCCGCGGCCACGAGCAGGAGCAGGGCGAAGCGGATCGACTTCATGGCGGATCCTCTCGGGAAGTGAGCTACCAGATGCTCGCGCGCTGGCTGGAGTCACGCACCATGCCGTCGCCGTCCTTGCAGCCCCACGCGTCGCGGAACTCCTTCAAGTTCGAGAGCGGTCCGTTCACCCGCCAGTGCGCGGGCGAGTGCGAGTCGGTGAGCACGCGCGTGCGCAGACCCTCGGGCCGGTCCATGGCGCGCCAGATGCGTGCATAGGCGAGGAAGAAGCGCTGCTCGGGCGTGAAACCGTCGATCCGCTTGCGAGGCTTGCCGGCGAGCGCCTTCTGCATGGCGGCGTACGCCACGGCGAGACCGCCCAGGTCGGCAATGTTTTCGCCGAGCGTGAGCTTGCCGTTCACGTGCAGCGTGTCGTTCACGGTGTAGCCGTCGAACTGCTCGACGACGCGCTGCGCCTGGACCTTGTAGGCATCGGCGTCCGCCGGCTTCCACCAGTCGCGCAGGTTGCCCTGGGCGTCGAACTGGCGGCCGCGGTCGTCGAAGCCATGCGTCATCTCGTGGCCGATCACCGCGCCGATCGCCCCGTAGATCACCGGGTCGTCCGCGTCGGGGTAGAAGAACGGCGGCTGCAGGATGCCGGCGGGGAAGTTGATGCTGTTGAGCTGGGCCGAGTAGAACGCGTTCACCGTCGGCGGCGTCATCCGCCACTCGCGGCGCTCTACTGGTTTGCCGACGCGGTCCATGTTGCGCGCGGACTCCGCGGCGCGCGCCTCGAGCCGGTTGGCGAACAGCGGGCCGCGCGTGATCTTCACGCCCGAGTAGTCGCGCCACTTGTCCGGGTAGCCGATCTTCTCGTCGAACGCCGCGAGCTTGCCGGCGGCCGCCTTGCGCGTGTCCTCGCTCATCCACGCCAGCCCGGCGATCTTGTCGCCGAGCGCGGCCTCGAGGTTGTGCACCATCCCGAGCGCCCGCGCGCGTGCCTTGGGCGGAAACGTCTCGGCCACGTACGCCTTGCCGAGCATGTCCCCCAGGTCGCGGTCGACGGCGCCCAGGCAGCGCTTCCAGCGCGGCTGCTGCTCCTTGGCGCCCGTGAGGAGCTTCTCGAACCGGAAGTCCTCGTCGCCGAACGCCTTCGTGAGCGTGGGCGCGGCGTCCGCGAGGGCCGCCCATTTGAGGTAGGCCTTCCAGGTGTCGAGCGGCACCGTGCCGATCAGGACGTTCACGGCGCGGAAAAAATCCGGCTGCGTCACGTTGACGATATCGGGATTCTTCATCCGCCCGGCGAAGTAGTCCTTCCAGCCGAAACGCGGGGCGAGCAGGACGAGGGAATCCGCGGGCATGACGTGGTAGATCGCGAACGGGTCGCGCCGCTGGACGTTCGTCATGCTCGCGTTCGCGAGCGCCGTCTCCAGCGCCATGACGTCGTCGGCGTGCTTGGCGGCCGCGCCGGCCTCCTCGCCGGCGAGCCCGAAGACGCGCGCCATGTGCGCCACGTACTCGGTACGGAGCGCCCGCGAGGCCGAGTCCTGCTTCGTGTAGTAGTCGCGATCGGGAAGTCCGAGCCCGCCCTGGCCGGCGTGGGCGATGAAGCGATCGCTGTGCTTGGCGTCCTGATTGCCCGAGAACGTGAACAGCGTGCCGACCCCGTGCGCGTGGAACCACGCCACCTGCCGGCCGAGGTCGGCAGTCGATGTCATTCCGTCGACCGCGGTGAGGAGCGGCTGCACGGGCGCGAGCCCGGCCTGCTCGGCCGCGGTCGAGTCCATGCAACTCGTCCAGTAGTCGCCGAGCTTCGCCTCGTCGCTGCCGGGCTTCGCCTGCTTCGCCGCATCGCGCGTGACGATGCCGAGCAGCACCTCCTGGTTGCGGTCCGCCACCTCGGTGAACGCGCCGTAGCGCGAGTACGCCGCCGGCATCACGAAGCGGGACCGCCAGCCACCGTTCGCGAACTGGTCGAAGTCGCGGCACGGCGCGCAGGTGGTGTCGCGGTTCTCGGCGGGGAAGAGCGAGTCGGCGCGGGCGGCGGGCACGAGCAGCAGCGCGGCGAGAAGTGCGGCGGCCGCGAGGGGGGAGCGGGGCATGGAACAAATCCTTTCGCGCGAGGGGGATGGCGGATCCGCAAGGGCGGGCGAACGGTGTGCTCCCGCACGCCCTGCGTCAAGCCGGCCGCGACCAGCGGGGGAGTGGGCTGCACGGGCGCCCGCCGCGAGGCCGGCGTGTCGGTGTGATCCCACGTCGCGAGCGATCCGGCGCGCGGCGCCGGCCGGCGGCTCAGCGCACGAGCCGGAACGTGAAC
>DATDEX010000214.1:0-4959 GCA_036522895.1 Candidatus Eiseniibacteriota bacterium
CGCCGCGCCCGCGCCGGCCGACCCGGCATCGCTCGAGCTCAAGCCGCCGATCCCGCGCGAGAGCCCGCGCACGCCGAGCGGCGGGCGAGGCGGCCGGGTGACGCTGGACGTGCGCGTGGACGAGACGGGCGCGGTGAGTGACGTGGCGCTCGTCGAGACCGACGCCGACTCGCTCACCGTGCTCGCGGCGACGAAAGCCGCGCTCGCGTCGCGCTACTACCCGGCGCTCCTCGGCGCGCGGCGCGTGGCGGTGTGGACGCGGCAGGTGTTCGAGCTCTCGCCGGGCCGGGCGGGGAAGCCCTGACTCAGTCGGGGCGGGCCGCGGCCTCGCGCATCCGATCCTCGAGCACCCGGAAGCCCGGGCTCGCGACCTGCACGAGACTGAAGAGCGCGAGCACCGCGCCCGAGAGGAGCACCACGATCCAGGGCTCGACCGCGACCGCGATCCAGCCGGCGACGGCCGTGCCGAGCGGGAACGCGCTCTGCGCGATGAAGCGCCGCGTGGAGAGCGCGCGCGCCAGCATGTGAGGCGGCGTCAGGCTCTGCCACAGCGTGAACGACGCGGTGTTGAGCGGCGCCACGAGGAACTCGCCCACGAACATGCCGAGCGCGAGCATCCACACGCTCGTCGCGAGGCCGGCGATCACCTCGCCGAATCCGAGCACGATGAGGCAGACCGCCATCATCATGCTCTTCCGCCGCGCGCGGATGCCGAGCACGCTCACGAGCACGCCGCCGAGCACGCCCCCGAGCCCGCCCGCCGTGTTGGCGAGCGCCAGCACCGCCTCGAACCGCATGTGGTGGAGCGCCGCGTCGGCGGCCACGCGGTCGCGGGCGAGGAGCGGGAGCAGCACGATGAGCGGCGCGAACGTGAAGTTCGCGAGCGAGCCGAAGCCGATGAGCCACAGGAACGGCGGCCGGGTGAGGATCCAGCGAAAGCCCGCGCGCACGTCGTCGACGAGGCTCCCGCGCACACCCGCGGGTTGCGGCGGATGTGGCGGGAAGCGCAGCACGCCCGCCGCGACCGCCGCGACCACGAACGTGACCCCGTCAGCCGCGAACGCGAACGGAACGCCGTTCGCGAGCCACGCCGGCAGGCGGCTCGCACCGCCGAGGAGCACGGGGAGCCCGACTAGGGTCGCGGCGAGCGGCGGCGCGAACATCTGCGCCAGCGCGAACGACGTCATCATCATGCCGCCCGCGCGTGGCAGGTCGGCGGCCGAGACGAACCGGCCGTACGAGCTGTCGAACGCCGCGCTGTGGAACGAGCTCGCGAACGAGTAGAGCACGAGCAGCAGCACGGCGAGGGGCAGCGAGAGCCGGTGCGCGAGCGTGAGGGCCACGAGCGCGGCGGTGAGCAGTGCCAGCACGGTGTTCGACCCGACCAGGATGCGTTGCCGGTCGTGGCGGTCGGCGAACGCGCCAGCCAATGGCATGACGAAGATGAGCGGTCCGGAGCTGGCGATCGCCGTGGCCGTGAGCGCGAGCGCCAGCTGCGGCTTCTGCGTTTGCAGGGGATAGAGATCGCGCACGAGCCAGACGTTGACCGCGAACTGGCTCACCATGGTGCCGAAGAGCGACAGCGTCTGCGAGCCCCAGAGGACGAGGAATGCGCGGAAGCGGCTCCGGGCCTCGGGCGGGGCCGGGGCTTCGCTCACGCCCCGCCCCCCGGCCGCATCCACGCGTGGCGCGTGCGCGTGACCGCGAAGCCCTCGCTCCGGTAGAGCGCGAGCGCGCCGTCGTTGGCACCGTCCACCATGAGCGTGACCGGGAGTGTGCTCTCGCGCTCGAGCCACCCGACACCCCAGCGCAGCAGCGCCCGCCCGAGCCCGATTCCGCGCGCCGCCGGCACGGTGCCGAGCGTGCCGACCTCGCCGCGCGTGGCGTGCAGCTCGTTCCGGCAGAAGCCCGCGACGCGCCCCTGCCGGTAGGCGAGCAGTACACCGTCCGCGCGAAAGCCGGGAGATTCGACGAGCTTGTGCGCGTGCTCGAGCGGGCTCGCGACGTAGCGATAGTGTGCCTCGAACGAGGCGTTGTAGGCCGCGTTCCAATCCGCGAGCATCGCGTCGCTGCCGTCGAGCGGCCGCACGGTGACGCCGGCCGGCCACTCGGGCGCGGGGGGCGTGCCGTCGCGCGGGCGCTCCATGAGCCAGTACCAGCGATCGTGCGCGTAGCCGAGCGCGGCGGCGAACCCGTCCGCGCCGGGCTCCGGCTCCCATGCGGAGATCGTCTGCTCGCGCACGGGGGCGTGCGCCTCGAGCCACGCGACCACCGCGTCGTGGAGCGCGCGGGCGATTCCCTGCCGGCGAAAGCGCGGCACGACCGCGCCGCGGAGCGCCGCCCACGGCGCCGGCGGGCCCGGCAGCACGATCGGGAACGCGAAGCCCGCGGGCTCGCCGTCCACGAACGCGAGCCGCACGCCGGCCGACGGGGTGTACGAATCCGCGAGAATGCGCTCGACGCCGCCCGGCCGCGCGACGGTGTCGAACTGCCCGGCGATGCCGGGCGCATCCAGCAGGGCCTGGAACGTCGCGAGATCGGAGGGTGTGTATGGGCGGAGCGTGAAAGCCATGCCGCTCACGCTAAGCAGCGGCGTGGCGAGCGTCAAAATCGCCCGGCCGTTCGGCGGCCCGAGCCGCCCGCGTGGTACCGCCCGCGGTCGGGCCGCCGCCGTTGACCCTCGTCCGGGCCGCGCCTAACCTGCGCCGCATGTCCGCCACCGCATTCGCCCTCGACAGCCTCCAGGGCATCGTCGACCGCTTCGCCGGCCGCCGGTTGCTGGTCCTCGGCGACTTGATGCTCGACCATTATCTCTGGGGTCGCTGCGAGCGCATCTCGCCCGAGGCGCCCGTGCCCGTGGTCGACGTGCAGAAGGAGACGAGCTCGCTGGGCGGCGCCGGCAACGTCGCCGCGAACCTGGCCGCACTCGGCGCCGAGCCGGTGCTCGTGGGCCTGGTCGGCGACGACGCGCGCGCGCAGCAGCTCTTCGAGGCGTTCGCCGCACGCGGGGTGGACACGCGCTCGATCGTGCGCGATCCCTCGCGCCCGACCACGATGAAGACGCGCATCATCGCCCACTCGCAGCAGGTCGTGCGCGCCGACTGGGAGTCGCGCGCCGATGTCGCGGGCGAGGCGCTCGCCGCGCTGCTCGCCGTACTCGAGCGCGAGCTGTCCCGCTGCCACGGCCTGATCGTGAGCGATTATGGGAAAGGGGTGATCACGCGCCCGGTGCTCGAGCGGGCGATCGGGCTCTCGCGCTCGCGGAAGCTCCCGATCAGCGTGGATCCCAAGGAGAGCCATATCGATGCGTACAAGGGCGTGAGCATCCTGACCCCGAACCAGCTCGAGGCCGGCTACGTGATGGGCCAGCGGATCACGGACGAGGCGAGCCTCATGACCGTCGGCTGGGGACTCCAGAAGCGTCTCGACGCCGAGTGCGTGCTCATTACACGGGGGCCGGAGGGCATGAGCCTGTTCGAGAAGACCGGCCGCACGACGCACCTGCCCACCGCGGCGCGCGAGGTGTTCGACGTCACCGGCGCGGGCGACACTGTCGTCGGCGTGGTGGCGCTGGCGCTCGCCGCCGGCGCGGACTACCCCGAGGCCTGCTACCTCGCGAACCACGCCGCGGGGGTGGTGATCCGCGAGGTCGGCACCGCGACCTGCTCGCCTTCCGAGCTCCGCGCCTCGCTCGCCGGCTCGCTCGCGTGAGCGAGGTTTTCTCGCTGCCGCACGATGCACGCGCGAAGCTCGACGTGTGGCGTGCCGGCGAGGCGAAGATCGTGTTCACGAACGGCGTCTTCGATCTCCTGCACCGCGGTCACGTGGAGTACCTGGAAGAGGCGCGTGCGCTGGGCGACCGGCTCGTCGTGGGACTCAACAGCGACGCCTCCGCCCGACGCCTGAAGGGCCCGTCGCGCCCGATCGTGGGCGAGGCCGATCGATTGGCGCTGGTGAGCGCGCTGGCATGCGTGGATCTCGCATTGCTGTTCGACGACGACACGCCGCTGGCTCTGATCGAGGCCGTGGCGCCCGACGTGCTGGTGAAAGGCGGCGACTACCGGGTCGCCGACATCGTGGGCCGCGAGATCGTGGAAGCCCGCGGCGGCCGGGTCGCGACGATCGCGTTACGGCCAGGGCTCTCGACGAGCGAGATCGTGAAGCGAATTCGGGAGGGCAGAGGGGCCTAGGGCGGGCGGCATGCAGCGTATCGGCCGGCGTACGCCGATCGGCGCGAGGCCCCGAAGCGCGGTCTTCACGCGTTCCTCGAGCGAGGCTTCGGGGATGTGCGCGCAGAGCTCGGCCGCTCGACGAGCTCTCTCGACATTGCGCTCGAGCGCGCGAAGCCACGTGACCACGTCGCGCTCGCTCGCGGCTTCTGCAGCGGCTCAGGCGCCTTCCTCGGCATGCACCTGTTTCCGAGCCTTTGTCTCGGCCGCCAGGCGACGCGCTCCCTCGCGCTTTCCCTGCATGAACCCAGCCCCGAACGTGCATTCGGCCGTGTACTGGTTGTGAGCGCGGCAACGTAGTCTGATGTTACTCAGGGTCGCGACTCCTCCGCGTGCGACGGCTTCGATGTGGTCGAACTCCAAGCGCTTCCGCGCCTCGCAGCGCTTGCCATTCTCGCTCACGAACGTGCACTGCCCGTCGTCGCGCTCCCGGACCTTGCGCTTGACCTCGGCCGGTATGTGCCGGCCCTTCGCGGTGCCTCGCTGCGGTCGCGGCCGGCGGCATTTCGCGAACTCTTGCCTTTCGAGCAACTGCACATATGCGAGTGCGGCGTTCTTGAGCACCGTCGCAAGATCGCCCGACGGCACGGAGTGACCCAGCAGCTCCTGCGCCTGGCGCAGCGCGTCATGCGTTTCCTGGTCGACCGTGGCTTGCAGAGCGAACCGACCGGGCGAGAGCGGTGACAGCCTCCCGCGAGGCGGAGCGGCAGTAGCTGTCGCAAGTGGCTCC
>DATDEX010000215.1:0-17120 GCA_036522895.1 Candidatus Eiseniibacteriota bacterium
GCCGCGACGCGCGCGCTCGAGCTGGGACGCGCGGGGCGGCACGTGGAGAGCCTGCCGTGGTTCCGCCGCGCCGCGGAGGGGGGCGGCTGGGCGGAGCACTGGAACTACGGCGCGGCGCTCAACAACGCCTCGCTCGAGGTCTGGTCCCGCTCGGGCGTGGTGACGTCGGCGACTCGCTCCGCGATCGAGCGGCTGGAGCTCGTGCGCGGTGCGCTGGCCGAGCTCGAGCTCGCGGATCGCGCGGCGCCGGACGACGCCTCGCGCGCGCGCGTCGCGATCGCACGCGCGCAGGTGCTCGAGCGCTGGGGCTTCCCGGTCGAGGCGCTCGCGGCCTGGCGGCGCGCCCGCGATCTCGATCCGGGCTCGCCGCTCGCGAGTCGTGGCGAGGCGGAGTGTCTGGCGGCACTGCGCGGGGAGCGCGCGGGGCCCGCGACGCGCTGAATCGCGCCGGCGATCGGGGGCCATCAGGAACCGCGACGGATCCCCTCGCATCGAGCCCATGGCCAAGGACTTCGCCCGCTCAACTCTCCCGCTCGTCCACTTCGGGCTCGCGCAAGTGCCTGAACCCCGAATCCTCGCTCAGCATCTGCTCGTCGAGCCAGCGGTCGAGGATGCTCTTCCGGAAGCGCCACTCCTTGCCCAGCTTGACCGCGGGGATGCGCCGCTCCTGCGCCCACTTGTAGATGGTCTGCGGCTTCAAGCGCAGGTAGTGCGCCACCTCCTCGAGCGTGAGGATCTCGTGATCGGGGCCGTCCGGTGCGCTCATCGTCCGGGAGCGTGGGTGCTGTCGGAAACCGGGGGCTTGCCGAGCTCGAACAGGTCTCGTTCGTCGACATGGGGCACGGGCGAATCGTCGACGGGCTTGCCCTCGCCGTGCGACAGCTTCTGCAGCGAGTAGATGATCGCCGTGTAGAAGTTGCCCTCGCTGTGGCGGAAGAGCTGGAACGGCTGGCCGCGATCGCCCACGAACGGCTGCAGGTTCCAGGCCATCTGGATGCCGACGAACGCGAACAACACGGCCCACACCTTCATGATCGTCATTGCCTTCTTCGGGTACACGCCGCGCTTCTCGCACGCGAACGCGAGCCCCTCGTGCAGCACCGCCATGCCGACGAGGCCGGCGCCGAGCACGAGCACGACGTGCAGCAGCGTGAGGAAGTAGTAGTTCGCCCCGGTGAGGAGGAAGAAGGCCGTGACCGGGACGACCGCGGCGAGCACGATCGCGCTCAGTGAGAGCGCGCCGAGCACGAGCGCCAGCACCTGCGCGAGCCGCAGGCGCGAGCCGACGAGGACCTGGATCACGAAGAAGCCGGGAAAGCAGATCGCCAGCGTGCCGAGAAACAAGAGCGGCAATTTGATCGCGGCCGAGAGCGCTTGCACCGGCCCGGCGTACGCGCCCGCGGCGGCGCCGTAGAGCGCGCACAGCGCGAGCAGCGTGCCGAGCGAGTAGATGAGCTTGGGGGCGAGGCCTTCGCCCTCGGCGACCTCGCCGTAGAACTGTTCGCGGTCGCTCAAGATCAGGGCGACGAAGCGCCCGAAGCCGGAGCCCGGTCCGGCGGCGTCGGCCGGTCGGGTGGGTGCGGTGGTCATCGTGCGGCCCTCCTGTGATGAGGATCCTGCCCCAGATCGGGCCGCCAGTCAACGTTTATTATTGTTTGTTACTGTTTGATCTGATTTGCGACCCCGGCCGCGGCTACCGCCATAGCCCTCGCCCGCGGCGCGCGCTCGGCCGCCCGCCGGATCCCCGCCACGACCGAGCCCAGCACGGTGAGGAGCGCGCCGAGCCAGACCAGGTTGATGAGCGGCTTGGTGCTCAGGTCGACGAGCGCCACCGAGTGCGACACCGCGGACGGCAGCCCGACCGCGACGCGACCGCCATCGGCATCGATCCGCGCGAGCGAGAGCGCCTCGCCGCCGCCCAGGTCGGCATCGATGGGCTCGCGGCCGCTCGCGTTCACGCGCAGCGCCGGGCTCACGCGCGTGATCGCCTCTCCGCGGCGCACCGCGATGTCCGCGTACACCATCATCGCCTCGGCGCCCGGCTCCATCCGGAAACCGGCAAACGTGTAGCCGGTGCCGGCAACGACGGATTCCTGGCCCTTCGCGAGCCACACCGGCTCGGAGCGCCCGGCATGCCGATGCACCTCGATGGGGGAGAGGTAGAGCTCGCCGCGCCGCGCGATCGCGGGCTTCCGCACGTCGCCGTCGCCCTGCGGCGAGGGGAAGAGCCGGGGGCGGGCGTCGAGCGAGAACCCCGGCTGCTCGACGTGGATCTTGAGCATCCGCTGCCCGCCGCGATCCAGCTCCTCGCCCTGGTAGGTGAGCGTGTAGCCGAGCGAGTGCACCGCTTCGCCCTCGGCGAGCTGCAACCGCTCCGATTTGCCGAACGATGCCGAGAGCACCATCCCGAGCACCATGACCGCGATCCCGGCGTGGGCCAGGTAGCCGGCGCCGTAAGCCCAGCCGCGACGGAAGAGTCGCACGGTCATCACCGCGTTCATCGCGAGTGCCAGGCCGCTCATCGCGACGAGCGCCAGGTGGCCCAGGTCACGCATGCCGGCGAACGCGGCGACCGCGGTCGCGATGACGCACACGCCGAGCGCGGGCCCCAGCGTCTTCAACCACGAGAGGCCGAGCTGGCGCGACCAGCGGAGCGCCGGGGCGAACCCCATGAGCAGCACGATCGCGATCCCCATCGGCACGCCGACGAGCGTGTAGAAGCTCGGCTGTACGCCGGCCGGCTTTCCAGCGAGGCTCGTGAGGAGCGGCGCCGTGGTTCCGAACGCGACCAGCGTCGCGAGCACGAGCACGGTCACGAGTCCCAGCCACAGCGCGGATTCGCGCGCGAGGCTCAGCCAGTTCGCGGTCCCGCTCTCGATCGAGCGCCAGCGCCAGGCGAGGAGTGCGGCGCCGATGCCCATCGCCACCACGAGGAACGTGGTGAGCGGCGTGTTCAGGCCGCTGTCGGCGAACGAGTGAACGGAGAAGTTCTGGAGCACGCCGCTGCGCGTGAGGTAGGTCCCGCCGAGCACGGTTCCCCAGCCGATCACCGCGAGCAACAGGTTCGTGCGCACCGCGGCGCGCGTCGCGCGCTGAATGAGCAGGCCGTGAAGCAGCGCCACCGCGAGGAGCCACGGGATGAGCGAGGCATTCTCGACCGGATCCCAGCCCCAGAAGCCGCCCCAGCCGAGCACCCGATAGGCCCAGATGCCGCCGAGCGCGATCCCGGTGCCGAGCGTCACCACCGCGAACAGGGTCCATGGCCACACCATGCGATTCCAGTCCGCGTAGCTCTTGCGCGCGAGCGCGGCCGCTGCCAGCGCGAACGGGATCGCCATCGTGGCGTAGCCGAGGAACAGCACCGGCGGATGGACGACCATCCACGGATCCTCGAGCAGCGGGTTCAGTCCCTGGCCATCGAGCGGCGCCACCGCGCGCTGCGCGAACGGCGTCCGGAACACCACGAGCATGACGAGGAACGACTGCATGAGCGAGACGAAGAACAGCGCCGGCCTGGCGAGGCTTCCGGGCTGGCGGAGCAATGCCAGCCCCAGCAATCCCCCGAGCGCCGCCCAGAGGAGGATGCTTCCTTCCTGGCCCGCCCACGAGGCCGCGAGCGCCATCTCCGGCGACAGCGATCGCGAGCTGTACTGGGCGACGTAGGCGTAGTCGAAGCGGTGGGTGACGAAGAGCTGCCAGAGCGTCGCAGCCGCGCCGAGGAGCGCGAGCGCGTGGACCGAGAAGAGCACGGGCGCCGCGGCGAGCTTCCGGCCGCGGAGCGCGGGCACGTACGCGAGCGTGGAGGCGAGCGCGGTGAAGAGCGCCACGAGGACCAGCGTTCCGCCTAGGTTCAAGAGCCTCTTCCCCCGGGGGAGGTGATGAGCAGTTCAGGGCCGGAGGGCGGCACGCGCTGCTGGCGGGACCTCCGGCGCGGCTCGATACCGCGACTCGTCGGAGCAACTCTCAAGAGCAACTCTCGAGAGCAACTCTCGAGAGCAACTCTCGAGAGCAACACACAAGAGCAACACTCAAGAGCAACTCCGCAAGAGCAACTCCCATGCCCTAGGGCGACGGGCGGCCGCGGCGCGGCGGCCGCCGCGGAGCTTCCGGCTTCGCGCGCCACGCGATACCGGCGAATCGCGGTCCCGCTCGCGTGCCCGTGGTCGCGCCCCTACTCCCGAGGGACCGGTCCCTGACCTGACATTCTGTCCAAGTCCCGCTCTAGCTTGTCATACCAGCTCTTGGGAGGGTTCCGGGTCGACAACCGCGCGTCCCGTCGAGCCTTGGCGCACGAGGGAGCCTCACGGGCCAGTCTGTCAGTAGATCCACGTACCTTCTCTGACAGCATGGCATGAAGGCCCATGTGTTCCGACGCGTGTGCGCGCTCGGAGGCTGCGCGCTAACCATCAGCGGCCTATCGACTTGTCGCGCTCTCTCTGAGCTTTGCCAAGTCGGTTCCTGGCCGGCATGGGGCTTGCCCTAGGCAATCAGTAAGTCGCTGCGCGACTGCGCGCAGCCGCTCCTGATGCGCGTGGACCGCAGCCAAGACGAGGGCAACGCTGATGGTGCCTCAGGCCGCCGATCGGAACTCGAAGCCACGGAACGACGAGCCGGACATTTCGTCCTGCCGCCGCGACCCGGTTTCGAGCCCCCGACCGAGCCGTCGAGTCTCCGGGTGGGCTGCCGGGCTGGCCGTTTCCCTGGCCTGCGCCCTCTGGCTCGCGGGCGCCCCGACGGTCGCGCTCGCGGCGGCGGTCGATCGACTGGCGGTCATCTACGGGCCGGCGCTCGGGGTGCCGTTCCACGAGCCGATGGGGATCGCGATCGACTCCCGCCGGGGCGAAGTGCTGGTCGCGGACACCGGCGAGGGCCGGATCGAGATCTACGGGCTGAAGGGGCGGCTGCACGCGCACTTCAACCACCGGGTGCGCACGGTCGACGGGCGCGTGCTTCGCGGCCAGCCGGCCCAGCTCCTGATCGATCCCGCCGGGCGCACGCTCGTGGTCGACAAGCTCGCCTCCTACGTCGACGTCCTCGACTTCCGCGGCCGCAGCTTCGCGCACCTCGACCTGGCGCGGCCCGCGGCGGGATGTCCGGCATCGAGCGGCGTCGCGGGCGTCACGGTGGCGCCGAGCGGCGACATCTTCGTCGCCTCGGCCGGCGACAGCGCGCGCGTCTACCGGTTCGACGCCCGCTACCGGCCGCTCGGCTGCTGGAGCATGACGGAAAAGGGCGGCGCGCTCAGCGGTATCCGGGGCATCGCGGCGCTTCCCGACGAGCGGCTGGTCGTCACGTTCGGCGCGAACAAGACCGTCGTGCGGATCTTCCAGCCGACGGGCGAGTTCGTGAGGGGCTTCGGCGCCCACGAAGTCGGCCCGGGCAATTTTTCGAACCCGTCCGGCATCGCGGTGACCACGGATGCGCGGATCTGGGTGAGCGACGAGATCCGCCAGTCGGTCCAGGTGTTCGACACCACGGGTGCCTTCCTCGGCGGGCTCGAAGGCGCGCACGAATTCCTCTATCCCAGCGCACTCGCGACGGACGGCCGGGAGCTTCTCGCCGTTGCCGAGCGCGTGGGCAATCGATACCAGCTTCTGAAGCTCCGTTGATCGCAATCGGTAGATCGTCAAGGAGAGAAACGATGCACACGCAAGACCCCCACGGCGACATGGGATTCCGAGGTGGACGAAACGCCATCGGCCGGATCGCTCATGCCGCAACTCACGAAAGGAGACGGCATATGAAGCGCCTGGTCTTCGCTCTGGCCATTCTGGCCACGGGGATCTGGGCTAGCAGTGCGCTCGCCCAGACTCACCTCAACTACCATTCCGGCACGCTGCTCATCTGCAGCGACTGTCATACGGCGCACGCCTCGCAGTCGCACGACAACGAGGATAGCCGTGGAGCGCCGTTCACGAACTCCACGAACCTCGGCACCAACGGCACGACTCACCTGCACCTGCTGCGGGGCGAGGTGAACGACCTCTGCCTGAGCTGCCACAACGGCTCGAGCGGCGCGCCCGACGTGCTCGGCGCGAACACCGGCAAGTACAGCTCCGAGCTGCGCGAGGCCGGCGGTCTGAACGAGACCACGGATGACGCCACGACGCAGGGGCACGGTCACACGCTGGGCTGGACGGGAACGATCCCCGGCTCGGACAACTCGACCGCGCCGACGAGCCTCGCGGGCACCGACGGGCTCGAGTGCACCATGTGCCACGCGCAGCACGGCAGCAACACCCAGTACCGTAACCTCATGAACCGCTCCGCGGACGTGCTCGGCGCCGCGAAGCCGATCAACTTCACCGGCAAGAACGTCACGTTCGAGGTGGTCGCGAGCGCGTCCGCCGCCACGAACACCAAGGACGTCGCGGTCATCAGCCCGACGATGTCCGCTGACGTCACGAACAGCGTGCACGACTTCAACCAGAAGGACATCCAGTTCGAGGAGCCGGACCAGACGAAGAGCGCGTACGGCGCCTGGTGTTCGACCTGCCACACGAACTTCCACGGTGCGCCAGGCTCGACCCAGGTCGGCAGCATCGCGGGTGGCCGCGTTCAGTCGGGTGGGCAGGGCTACTTGCGGCACCCGACGGCGGGCGTCAACATCGGCGGCTCGACGACGGACAGCCTCACGTTCGTGACCTCACTCGCCAACTACCGTTCGACCGCGGCGCTGTCGCCGTTGGGCGCCGGGAACGTGGCGAAGGTGATGGACGCGAACCACCTGTGGACCGGTGATGCCACGACGGACAAAACCATCTCGCCGTCGTGCTTCAGCTGCCACAAGGCGCATGGCAACAACAATCCGTTCGGGCTTATCTTCATGGGCGGGGCGAGTTCGGGGGCCGTCACCGCGGCCACCGAGGAAGGCGACGGCGGAAGCTTCCGCTCCACGTGCCATCAGTGCCACGCGCAGGGCAAGGATCCGGCGCGTACCTTCTAATTGGTCACGTTCTGTCCCGGGAGGGCGGCATCGCTCCGGGTTCACGGCGGCACGGGCGCAGCCCGCGAGGGTCTGCGCCCGTGACGCGCAGCAGCGAAACGGAGATCCGAATGCCCGCACGTCTGGTCTTCACGCTGGTCCTCGCGGCTGGTCTACTTTCGGGTAACTCGCCCGCTCGGGCGCGACGCGCGCCGCCGCCGCCGCGCACGCCGGCCCACCTCTTACAGGTCATGGCCGACAGCCCGCACGGCGGCGAGTGCGCGAGTTGCCACACGCTCCACGGCTCCGACCTGCCCACCCCGCAGGAGCACGCGCTCACCGGCCCCGACGACAACACGTTCTGCGACCACTGCCACACGACCCCGTGGGCGGGAGGAAGCTACGCCGGCACGCGCTCGTACGACGGCTCGGCCCATGGCTCGGGGTCGGCCACGATCTGGCCCGGGCCCTATCCGCCGCCGCGCACCGAGGCCGACGCGCCGGGCAAGTGCTTGAACTGTCACGACCCCCACGGCTGGGAGGACGCCGACGGGATGATCCCGCGCCTCACGATCGGTCGCGAGGAAGTCCTCTGCCTCACCTGTCACGACGGCGCGCATGCCACGACCGACATCCGCACCGACCTGAACAAGGTGTTCGCGCACCCGACCCGGACGTACAAGTCGCGGCACGCGGGGCCGCTCGAGTCCAATCCCGCGGACTTCGCGATCACGCCCCTGAACCACCGCCACGCCGAGTGCGAGGACTGCCACAATCCGCACGTCGCGCGGCCGACGGGCGCGCTCGTGCCGCCGCCACCCGCGGCGTCCACGCTGCTGCTCGGAACGAGTCGCATCGCCGTCCAGAACGGGCCGGCGGGGACCGCCCCGGGGTACACGTTCGTCGCCGCGTCGGACACACTCACCGCACCGGTGGCGGAATACCAGCTCTGCTTCAAGTGTCACTCCTCGTGGACCACGCAGCCGGCGAGCCAGACGGATTTGGCGAAAGTCCTGAACCCCGCGAATCCGTCGTTCCACCCCGTCGAAGCGCCCGGGACGAACGCGAACATCGCGGCGGGAGCGTTCGCGGGCGGGTGGAACGCCGGCTCGATGGTGCGGTGCGGGAACTGCCACGGGAGTGACCCCGGTGGGAGCGCGGGCCCGCACGGCTCGGTGTACGCCGGGATCCTGCCCAAGCCCTACGCGGCCTCGCCGGCGACGCACACCACGACCTCGGACGAGCTCTGTTTCAGCTGCCACACGTTCGAGGTCTACGCCGATCCGACCGCGCCGGATCCCGTGCGCGGGGCCTCGCGCTTCAACGCACCGGGGGCGCTCCGCGGCCACGCCGAGCACGTCGGGCAGCTTTCGATCCCGTGCTACGCGTGCCACACGACGCACGGCTCGAGCACGCTGCCGCACCTGCTCGTGACCGGCCGCTCCCCGGGGATCATCTCCTACAGCGAGAGCCCCACGGGCGGGACGTGCACGGCGACCTGCCACGCGGCCAAGACCTACGCCACGAACTATGCGCGATGACCAGCCTGCGCGCGCGTTCACGTGGGGAACCGTCCTGTTCCTGGCAACATTCGGGCTCCCGGCCGTGGCAGGACGCGCGCGGGCGACGCCGATCGGCGGACGGCTCACCGGCCAGTATCAGCACGTGGAGCAGAGCGGCCGGGTGTTCTATCCCAACGGCATCGTGCGCGACACCTCGATCGCACGGTCGTTCTGGTCGCAGTCCTACAAGCTCCATCACTCGGCCACGTTCGGGCAGTCGCTCAATCTCTTCTCCCAGCTCGACTTCGTCGACCAGTCCTACGAGGCGAGGCCGCACGTGAGCCAGACCGCCACGGCGACGATGCGGCTCGCGCACCCGCTGTTCGGGCTCTCGGCGAGCTTCCGGCCGTCCGTGTCGAAGGTGGCGGCGACGTCGCTCGGAAATCCCGGCGACGTCGGTACGTTCCGCCCGATCTCGACGCACAACGATCAGACGACGTTCACGGCGAACTTCATGCCCCCGAACCTGCCGAGGCTCGATCTCTCGTGGGCGCGGCAGCGCCAGGACGCGGAACTCTCCGACACCAAGCGGACCACGACGTCGCGAAACGCGAACCTGGTTTACGCCGTGGGACCGCTCGACACGCACGCCGGAATCGGCGACCAGCGCGGGGACGTGGGGACCGGCGGAGCGCGCCTGTCCGATCGCCGGCACGGCAACGCCGGGCTCGGGCTCCGTCTGGAACCGCTGCCGGCGTTGACGCTCGGCATGCAATACGATCTCACTGCATTCCAGACCGACGTGCCCGCCGGCCCGACGAACCACTCCGTCTCGCACGCCGGCTCGCTCTCCGGCTCGCTGCGCGCCTCGCAGCACACCGGCATCGATCTCGCCTACTCGTACCGCACGAGCCGCCAGACGGGCGGGATCGCGTCGCGGCAGTCGTCGCACGACGGCTCGCTCCTCGTCGCCTACCGGCCCAATCCGGTGGCGAGCGCCAGCGCCGGCGGCGGGTTCCGAACGCTCAACGCCGAGCGCGCGCCGGTGCTCGAGCGCTACCTCGCGGGCTCGGCCACCGCGGCGGGGCGGATTCGCACGGCGTGGACCGGCACGGCGTCCGCGGCGCACAGCACGCTCTGGGACCGCGACGCGCGGGCGCGCTCCATCGAGAGCACGAACCTCGCGACGAATCTCCGCGCGGGCCCCGACTTTCAGCTGGGCGGCAATTTCACCACGAGCTTGAACTCCGACGCTTCGGTCGGAAAGGGCCGCTGGTCCACCGACGGAGCGCTCTCCGTGACCGCGTCGCCGGTGCGAAAGCTCCAGCTGATCGCCGGCGTGCGCTCGACGCGGGCGGGCTCGAGCCTGCTCGGCGCCGGCACGGGGGCGCGCAGCCGGAGCATCGATGCGCGCTGGCTCCCCGCAGCCAGCGTCGATCTCGGCGGCGGCATCACCCAGACGAATCCGGGCGACCGTGGCGCCGGCTCGACGACGCGCAACGCGCGGGTCGGGCTCCGCCCTGGTCAGCGCCTGCGACTATCGGGTACTTATTCCCGCAGCGACGTGGCGACGCAGATCGCGGGGACCAGCCAGCTCAGGGGCCGGGAGGTGTACACGGCGCAGCTGGGTCTGGCCCTGGCCCGGACGATGTCCCTCGGAGCCAATCTCAACCTGATCGACCCGCATGGCGCGAACTTCTCGCGACAGTACGATCTGACCCTGACCAAGGACTTCGGGAGATGAGAGGCCTGCCGGCGAGCCGTCGTCCCATGCTGCTGCTCCTGCCGCTGCTCGCTCTACCAGCTCTAATCGGGCTCGGCTGCGCGAGCCTCGCGCCGCGCTATTACGTGAACCGCCAGGCCGACATGTCGCTCTACAAGCGCGTGGCGGTCCTGCCGTTCGGAAACCTGAGCACGCAGGGGCTCGCGGGCGAGCGGGTCACACGCGCGTTCGTCACCGAGCTGGTGATCGCCGACCGCTACCGCGTGGTCGAACCGGGCGAGTTCCGGGCCGTGCTCCACGGGCTCGACGCCGATCCCGCGCCGGACGGCACGGTGGACCCGGAGAAGCTCCGCGATGCGGCGGGCAAGCTCGACGCGACCGGCGTCATCCGCGGCAGCGTCACGGACTACGAGGTGCAGCGCCGTGGACAGGACGAGTTCCCGGTCGTGAGCTTCGACGTCGAGCTCCTCGACGTCGCGACGGGCAACATCGTGTGGCGCGCCTCGATCACCCGCCGCGGCCACGCCCGGCTCCCGGTCTTCGGGGGCTCGAGCTCGCTCACGCTCGGCTCGCTCACGCAATCGGCGTGCAGCGAGCTCGTCGACGGCCTGCGCCGGAAGGCGTTCTGAGGTGCGTCGCCCCGGGCTCGTGCCGCCGCTCGCGCTGGCGCTGCTCGCCACGATCGCGGGCTGTGCGGGCAGCTCGCGCTCGCTGCTCCGCACGGGCCTTCCGCTCCACGAGCGGCCGCGCATCGCGGTGCTGCCGCTCGAGGACCTCTCGGGCGAGATGGATGCCGCGGTCGGCTTCTCGCGGCTCCTGTTCGCCGAGCTCGTGAAGTCCGGGCGCTGGGACGTCGTCGAGTCCGGGGTCGTCGAGGGTGTCATGGATTCGCTGTCGCTCCGCGACGGCGGCTCGCTCACGCGGAGCCAGATCCGGAGTCTCGGCGAGCGGCTCTCGGCGACGCATCTCCTCACCGGCACGCTCCTCGAGAGCGATCGGGTGAAGACCGGGGACGGCGAGGTGCCGGCGGTCGGCGCGGTCTTGAAGCTCGTCGAGGTGTCCACGGCGCGCGCGGTGTGGGCCGAGGCCCGCTTTCACACGGGCGAGGATCGCGAGACCGTGTTCGGCTGGGGGCGCGAGCGGAACCCGCAGATGGTCGCGGGAACGCTCGCGAGCGAAATGATCCGCGACTTCACGGTGCGCACCGCCGATTCGAGTGCGGTCACGAGCACGAGGAAATCCAAATGACGAAGCGAAACGTTGGCTTGCTCGCCCGGGTGTTCCAGCCGGCGTTGCGCCTCGCGATCCTCACGGCGCTCTCGGGTTCCGCTGGGGCATCCCCGGCGGGCACCGCACCCTCGCCCGGGGACTCGACGCGCGCGCTCGCGCCCGCGGCGGATACCAGCCGCGCGCTCGCGCCGCCCGGCGTGCGCTCGAGCACGATGCCGCATGACGCGGTGCACACGCGGCCGGCGCCCGCGGCCTCGAAGCCCGGCGCGCCGAAGCCCAAGCCGTTCCGGATCGTCGTGCCCAAGGGCACGCCGCGCGTTCAGAAGGTCACGCTCGGGATCCGCCACCGGGTCTTCCCCGATTTCGCCGAGAAGGCGGAGGCGGAGATGCGGAAGCCGTTCCAGATCGGCGACACCCGCTTCAGCGCCACCGTCACGGATTTCGAGCCCGACTTCGTGATCGAGGAGGCCACGCACTCGATCTCGTCGCGATCGAGCGAGCCGCGGAATCCCGCCGTGCGCCTCATCGTGCGCGAGCAGGGGGTGGCGGAGGACACGACCTGGGCGTTCCTCAACATGCCGCCCCACTTCATGCGGAACTCGCTCCTCGCGTTCGAGATCCTGCGTATCGATTTCGCCGACCGCCCGCCGCTTCTTAGAGACAGCACCAGGTTCGGGAGGCCGAAGCCTTGAGGAACAGCTGGCCGCTCCATCGCCGAATCCTGAAGCTCGCCGCGGGCGCCGCCACGCTGGCGGTGGCCGCGCTCCTGCTCTCGCAGGCGGCGCGGGTCATGGCGAAGCCGCGAGCGAAGGAGGGACCGGCGCGCACCTGCTACGACTGCCACCAGGCGGCGCAGCAGGAGTTCCAGAAGCGCAAGTTCATCCACGCACCCGTCTCGAAGGGGGACTGCGCGGCGTGCCACCTGAGCCACGGCTTCTCTCAGAAGCTGGTCCTGAAGAGCGCACCCGACAAGCTGTGCCTCGACTGCCACGGCGATCTCTTGAAGGCCGCCACCCCCGCGCACCCGCATCCGGCGTTCGCCCAGGGCGGCTGCGTGACCTGCCACGACCCGCACGCGAGCAACGAGCCGCACCTCGTGCGCGAGGGCGGGGCCGAGGAAACCTGCTTCGGCTGCCACGCGAAGACCAAATCTGAAACCTCCGCCGCCACCGCGGTGCACGCCCCGTTCAAGGAGGGCGCGTGCGCCGCGTGCCACGCGCCGCATGGGAGCGGCGAGCCGGGGATGGTGAAGGTGGCGGGCGACGCACTCTGCACGGGCTGCCACGCGGCGGCCCAGGTCGATGCGAAGCATGCGAGCGTGGTGCGCGGCGGGCTCGCCTGCCTCGACTGCCACAGTCCGCACACTTCCGCGAGCAAGGGACTGCTGCGCGCCGGCGCGCATGCCCCGGTCGCCGAGGGGCAGTGCGACGCGTGCCACGAGATGAGCGCCGGCAAGCCGACCCCGAAGCTCGTCGACAAGGTGCCCGCGCTCTGCATCGGCTGCCACGAGGACAAGAAGGGGCTCGGCGCCAGGCTGGTCCAGCACCCGCCCGCGGGGGAGGGGGACTGCCTCGGCTGCCACGACCCGCACCGCGGCCACGCCGAAGCGCTCTTGAAAGACAAGCCGGTGGCGCTGTGCGGCTCGTGCCACGACGACGTCGCCGAAGATCTCAAGAAACCCGTCGTCCACCGCGCGTTCGCGGAGGGGCAGTGCGCCTCCTGCCACGCGGTCCACGGCGGCGACCACGAGAAGCTGAAGAAGACCGCGGACGGCGAGATGTGCCTCGGCTGCCACGCCGATCTCGGCAAGCGCATCGCCGCGGGGAAGGGTGTCCACCCGCCCGCGGCGAAGAAGGACTGCCTCCGCTGCCACGAGCCCCACGCCGGCGGGCGGGCGCACCTCCTCCGCGACGAGCCCCGCGTGCTGTGCATGAAGTGCCACTCGGGGCTCGACCAGCAGCTCGCGGGAAATGCCGTCCACCCGCCGTTCACGAGCGGCAACTGCACCGCGTGCCACGATCCCCACCAGTCCGATCACCCGAAGCTGGTGCGGCAGGAGGGGGCGGAGCTCTGCGGGAAGTGCCACGGCGTGGGTGCGCTGGCCGCCACCTCGCCGCACCCGCATGCGCCCGCCAAGCAGGGCAACTGCCTCGCCTGCCACCGCCCGCACGGGGGCGAGACCTCGGCGCTGCTCGCGAAGTCGCAGGACAAGCTGTGCGTGACCTGCCACGAGGACATCCGGAAGAAGATCACGGGGCCGGCGCCGCATACGGCCGCGGCCCGGGGCCTGTGCACGGCATGCCACGAGCCGCACGGCTCGAAGCAGGACAAGCTCCTGCGCGCGAAGGGCGGCGCGCTCTGCGAGAAGTGCCACGCCGGGGTCGGGAAGGAGGGCGATCACGTCCACTCGCCGGTCGCCGACGGGGAATGCCTGACCTGCCACGATCCGCACGGCGGCACGGTGGCGCCCGCGCTCGTCAAGGCGGCGCCCGCGCTCTGCGCGGATTGCCACGACACCTCCGACGAAGATCTCAAGAAGGCGCACGGCGGCGCGAACCTGGCGGTGGCGAAGTGCCTGGGCTGCCACACGCCGCACGCCTCGAAGCTCGCGGCCCTGATCTCGCCGCGCGCGCATCCGGGCTTCGCGGAGAAGGACTGCAAGCGCTGTCACCTCGCGGGGCAGCCGCCCGGTCCCGCCTCGCTCATCGCGCCGGTGGGGGTGCTCTGTACCCGCTGTCACGACGTGCGAAAGCCCAAGACCGCCGCGGCCGTGGTGCATCCCCCGGTCAAGACGGGAGCGTGCCTCACCTGCCACAAGCCACACGCCGCCGCCGCGGAAGGCCTGCTCGCGCGCCCGCAGCAGAAGCTGTGCATGACCTGCCACCCGACCGTGAGCCACGAGGCCGAGCTCGCGCACGGTCATCCGCCCGCGGCGAAAGGCGACTGCATGGTGTGTCACGAGCCGCACCAGGGCGTGACGGCCGGGCTCCTGAAGAAGAAACCGGCGGAGCTCTGCCTGAGCTGTCACACCGCGCTCGGGCAGCGGATCCGCGACGGCAAGCCGCATCCCCCGGTCGCGGCCGGGCTGTGCGTCACCTGCCACGCGGCGCACGGCTCCGAGAACACCGGCATGCTCAAGCGCGACGTGCCCGCCCTGTGCGGCTCGTGCCACACGGCGAAGAACGTGGCGCTGGTCGCCAAGCACCCGAACATGAACCTGGCCACCACGAACTGCGTCTCCTGCCACGATCCGCACGTCCAGCGGAAGACCGAGAAGGGGCTCTTGAAGGAGTTCAAGCACGACCCCTTCGCGCGCGGCGAGTGCACATCGTGCCACGTCACGCGCGGCGCGCCGGCGACGGTGGCGAAGGGGCGCGACCTCTGCCTCAAGTGCCACAGCGGGGCGCAGCAGTGGCTCGGGCGGAAGCACGTGCACCCGCCGCTCGAGACGCAGCAGCAGTGCCTTTCCTGCCACGAGCCGCACGCGGCCGCGGGCCTCCACCTGCTCCGCCGCTCGGGCGACGACCTCTGCTTCTCCTGCCACAACCGCAAACTCATCGCGGGCCGGGTCGTGCACCCCGCATTGGAGCAGGGCTGCACCGTGTGCCACAGTCCGCACGCCTCGGATCAGCCCAAGCTCACGCTCACCCCGGTCTCGGCGCTCTGCCAGCAGTGTCACGACGACATGAGCAAGCACTTCCACAAGGTCGCGGGCGTCAAGGATCCGCGCACCGGGGAGGAACTGGCGTGCACGGGCTGTCACCGTCCGCACGCGAGCGACAACGACCACCTGCTCACCGCGGATCCCAAGCGCGAGCTCTGCATTCAGTGTCACGATCCGAACATGGAAATCGTGCCCAAGAAGAAATGAACACGGTAGAAATTTGCTCCGGCTCCGGTCCGGCCGCGCTCGGCGGAGGCCATGCTCCGATCTCTCGAGGGGGATTTCACCCGTGCCAGCCCTGAATGCCACACATCGTCCGCACCCACCGGGAGCGCGTGATCGTTCGGACGGGAGACTTCGGGAGTATTGTCAGCGTCGGTTCCGTCTGACAGTTTGGCGGTCAGGCTCGGCAAACTGCGGTCGCCCGGCGCGGGGCCGCGCCATGGATGGAGGAGCGCTGGAATGAACCGACGGGGTTTCCTGGACCTGTTGATACGCGTCTCGGGCGCGGCCGTGGGCGCGTTCGTGCTCTACCCGGTCGCGCGCTACCTCATTCCGCCGCCGAGCCCGGAAGCCGCGACGCGGCGCGTGGTCGCGGCGCGGAAGGACGAGCTCGCCCCGGGGAGCTTCAAGATCTTCCCGTTCGGCGGTCAGCCGGGCCTCTTGATCCGCGGCGCGGACGGCAGCTATCGCGCGTTCACCGCCGTCTGCACCCATCTCGGCTGCACCGTTCAGTTCAAGCCCACCGACTCCTCGATCTGGTGCGCCTGCCACAACGGCCGCTACGACATGACGGGCCGCAACGTCTCCGGCCCGCCGCCGCGCCCGCTCGAGCAGTACGTGGTCCACGAGAGCGGCAGCGAGATCGTGGTCGAGAAGGGCCAGGCCGGCTGATGAGGAAGCTCATCGCGTGGCTCGACGAGAGGCTCGGGCTCGAGGCCTTCCAGCATCTCGCCGAGAAGAAGCAGGTCCCGATTCACCGGCACACGTTCTGGTACTACTGGGGCGGGATGACGCTGTTCCTGTTCGGGGTCCAGATCGGCACCGGCATCCTGCTGCTCCTCTATTACCGCGCCAGCGCCGACGAGGCCTACGAGAGCGTCCGGTTCCTCATGACCGACGTCTCCTTCGGCTGGCTGATCCGCTCCATCCACTCCTGGAGCGCCAATCTGATGATCGGCGCGGCATTCATTCACATGTTCAGCGCCATGCTGCTCAAGGCCTATCGCTCGCCGCGCGAGGTGACCTGGCTCTCGGGCGCGGTCCTGCTGGGGTTGAGCCTCGCGTTCGGATTCAGCGGCTACCTCCTGCCGTGGAACCAGCTCGCGTTCTTCGCGACCAAAGTCGGCACCGACATCACCGGGGTCGTGCCGATCATCGGCCCGTTCATGGTCCGCTTCCTGCGTGGCGGAGACCAGATCACGGGCGGCACGCTGACCCGCTTTTTCGGCTTCCACGTCGCGATCCTGCCGGCCATCACGACGCTGGTCGTGATCCTGCACGTGTACCTCGTGCAGCGGCACGGCATGAGCGTGCCGCCGAGCGTCGAGCAGAGCGACGCGCCCCGGCGCACCATGAAGTTCATGCCGAACTTCATGCTCCGCGACGCCGTCGGCTGGCTCGCGGCGCTGGGGGCGCTCGCGCTCCTTGCCGCGCTCTTCCCGTGGGAGCTGGGGCAGAAGGCCGACCCCTACGTCCCCGCGCCCGCCGGCATCAAGCCGGAGTGGTACTTCGGTTGGATGTTCCAGACGCTGCGCATGCTGCCCTCGCACATCCTGGGCCTGGAGGGCGAGCTGGTCGGCGTCATCGGCATTGGCGTCGCCGCCATGCTGTGGGTGGCGGTGCCGTTCCTCGACGACCCCAAGGGCACGGGCACGCGCGGAAAGTTCTGGGTCATGGTGGGGGTGGTCGCATTGGTCTACATCATCAGCTTCACGTTGATGGTCTATCGCCCGGTGAAGCCATGAGGCCCGCAAAGGCGGCATGGGCTTTGGTCGCGTGGGGGCTCGCGTGCGCCGCCGCCATGCTGGCGAGGCCGGTGCCGGCGAGCGCGGTCGCGAATCCGGCGGCGGCGAC
>DATDEX010000216.1:0-2011 GCA_036522895.1 Candidatus Eiseniibacteriota bacterium
GCGGGGGCTCACGGGGGACGAGCGGGCCCTGCTGCGGCGACTGCGCGCCAGCCGGCGCGAGCTGCGGACCGCGTCGGCGCAGCTCGAGCGCGAGGGCGGCGCGCCATTCTTCGCGTTCGAGTCGCACTTCGGCGATGTGCTGGCGCGGGGCGGATTCGACCTCGTGGCGGGAAACCCGCCATGGGTGCGCGGGGAGCGCGTCCCGCTGCGGGTGCGGGAAGCGCTGGCGACCCGCTACGCCACGTGGCGGCCAGCGCGGGGCCGGGGGTTCGCCCATCTGCCCGATCTCTCCGTCGCGTTCGTGGAGCGCGCGCTCGAGCTGGCTGCGCCGGGCGGCACCGCCGCCCTGCTCGTTCCCGCCAAGCTGGCGTCGAGCGGCTACGCGGCGCCGCTGCGCCGGCGGCTGGCGGAAGGCGCGCGCGTCGAGCGCGTGGCGGCGATGCCGGCGGCAGGGAGTGCGTTCGCGGCGGCCGTCTATCCCATGGTGCTCGTCACCACGCGGGCCGAGCCGACGGGGCGCGAGCAGGTCGCCACGGCACTCGGGGCCAGGAGCGCGACGCCCCTGATCCCGCAGCGCGCCCTCGCGGGCGACGGTCCCTGGATCCTGGCGCGCGACGCGATGCGCGTCGCCCGCCACCTCGCGGCATGGTGTGCGCGCGTGGGCGAGCGCTGGCGGCCGCAGCTCGGCGTAAAAACCGGCGCGGACGATGTCTTCCTGAGCGCCCAACCCGGCCCGGCGACCCGCCCCGCGGTCCGGGGCCGCGATCTGGAGCCGTGGCGCGCCAGGCCGCGTATGCACCTGCTCTGGACCCACGCGCCGGACGGGCGGCCGCTCGCCCGCCTGCCGCCCGATCTTGCCGCGGTGCTCGCACCCCACCTCGAGCGGCTGGGGCGCCGCAGCGACTGCCGCGCCGGACCGGCCTGGCAGCTGTTCCGCACCGCTCTCGCCTACGCCCCGTGCCGGGTGATCTGGCCCGACCTCGCGCGCCGGCTCGCGGCGGTGGTACCTGACCCGGGTATCGTGCCGCTCAACACCGTATACGGGATCGCCACCCGCGAGCCGGACGACGCATACGCGTTGGCGGCGCTGTTCAACTCGCGCTGGCTCACGGCGCTGGCGCGACTGCACGCCGATCCGGCGCGCGGCGGGTTCCGGCGCTTCAATGCCCGCGTGGTGCGCGGGCTGCCGCTTCCGCCTATGAGTCCGCCGGTGTGGCGGGCGCTGGCCGACCAGGGGCGGCGCGGCGAATCCGACGACGCCGCCATCGCGGATTTATACCAGCTCGATGCCGCCGACCGCCGTGCGCTGGCAGCCGCCCCGGATCCTCTCTGAGCACCTCGCGCCGCTCCCGGAGCCGCTCGCCTGTCTGCTCGCACCGGGGCCGGTCGAGGCGCCGGCGGCGGTCGCGACACTCGGGGCGCGGGCGCTGCTGGACCTGGCGCCGCTCGCGACGGAAGGGCGGACGCCGTGGCCCGCGTGGCTCGCCCCACACCAGGTCCCCGCCGCCGAGCGACTGCGCGCCCTGCTGGCGCGCTACGGCGGCGCATTGCTCGCGGACGCCCCGGGCCTCGGCAAGTCGTACGTCGCCCTGGCGGTCGCGCTGGCCGTGGGAGAGCCGTTCGCCCTGGTGGTGCCGGCCGTGCTGGTGGACCAGTGGCGCGCGCTGCTGGCGCGGTTCGACACCAGCGCCCCGATCATCACGCACGAATCCCTGAGCGCACCATCGTACCGCCCTCCACCGTCCTCCACCGCCCTTCCCCGTCTGTTTCTGATCGACGAGGCCCATCGCTTCCGCAACCCCGATACCAATCGTCACCGCGCGCTGGCGCGCCTCGTGGTGGGCGCGCGGGTGCTACTCGTCACCGCCACACCCGTCCATAATCGCGTCGGCGACCTGTGCCACCTGCTGCGGCTGTTCCTGCGTGACCACGAGCTCACGGCCCTGGGCGTTCCCTCGCTGCGCGGCGCGGCGCGCGGCGACGCGGACGCGGACCCCACCGCGCTCGCGGC
>DATDEX010000217.1:0-17441 GCA_036522895.1 Candidatus Eiseniibacteriota bacterium
CGCGCAGGCCATCATGAAGAGGAGCGGGGCGGCGAGGGCGAGAAAGACGGAGCGCAGGTTCATGGTGCCGGGGTCTCCTGGGTGCTCGGGAAATTGCAGACGGCGCAGAAGGCGGCGGTAAGTCCTTGTCCCCACGCGGCCGGTCCGGGCGGGAACAGACTCCGGCGGGCCGATCCGCAATCTTCCGAGCACAAGCGGGGACCGGATCGAGGGTAGGGCCGGAAGCCACTGCAGGGAAGCGCATTGACAGTCCGTCTTACCCCGTGATAGAAAGTCCCGCTCCATGTTCCACCCTCCGGTCGCCCGGAGGGGGTTGCGCGCGCCCTGCCGGCACCCGGCGGGCCCTTCAGAATGAATGCTCCGGGACGGAGTCCCGTGGCGGCCAGGGAGTCAACCGTTCCATGTACGCGATCGTGAACATCGCCGGCATCCAGACGAAGGTCACGCCGGACGAGGTGCTCGACGTCGCGCTCCTCACGGGTGAGCCCGGGGCGAGCCTCCAGTTCGACCAGGTGCTGCTGCTGGGCGACGGGGACAAGATCTCCGTGGGCCGCCCGAACGTGAAGGGCGCCTCGGTCTCGGCCGAGATCGTCCAGCACTTCCGCGGCGAGAAGGTCAAGATCTTCAAGTTCAAGCGCCGGCGCGAGTACCGCCGCCGCCGTGGCTACCGGAGCGAGCTCACGCGGATCCGCGTGACCGCCATCTCGGGCTAGAGAGAGAGACCCATGGCTCACAAGAAAGGCCAGTCCTCGACCAAGAACGGCCGCGATTCGAATGCCAAGCGGCTCGGGGTCAAGAAGTTCGGTGGCGAAGCCGTGCGCGCCGGCAGCATCCTCGTGCGCCAGCGCGGCACCGTGATCTTCGCCGGAACGAACGTCGGGCTCGGGAGGGACGACACTCTGTTCGCGCTCGTGGACGGCAAGGTGACGTTCACCCGCTCCGGGCGCACGCGGAAGCGCGTGCACGTGATGCCGGTGGTGGCCGAGACCAACTGAACGCTGCCGCAGCGCACACTCCGCCGCCAGCGGTCGCGACCCGACCGGTGGCGGCATTTTCTTGGTGATCCCTCGAAGAGGTTCCCACGCGGAGCCTCGTGACCGCTCTAAGGAGAACCCCGTGAAGAACAAGGTCGCCGTGATCGGCGCCGGCAACGTCGGCGCGAGCGCCGCGCTGTACATCGCCGAGCGTGGGCTGGCGGACGTGACGCTGATCGACCGCCCCGAGATGGAAGGCATGCCGCAGGGGAAGGCGCTCGACATGGAGGAGGCCGCGCCGCTCTGGCACAAGGGGCCGCGCGTCACCGGGGCGACCGATCTCGCCGCGGTGAAGGGCGCCGACGTCGTGGTGATGACGGCGGGTTTTCCGCGCAAGCCGGGCATGTCGCGCACCGATCTCCTCAAGGCCAACGCCGACATCGTCCGGCCGGCCGCCGAGGCGGTGAAGCAGCACGCGCCGAACGCGAGCGTGGTCGTGGTCACGAATCCACTCGACGTCATGGCGTGGTACTTCGCGCACGTCACCGGCTTCCCCCGCGCTCGCGTGCTCGGCATGGCCGGGATCCTGGACAGCGCGCGCTTCCGCGCATTTCTCGCCATGGAGCTGGGCGTTTCCGGAGCGGACATTCAGGCCATGGTGCTCGGCGGGCACGGCGACTCGATGGTGCCCGTGACGCGCTACACGGTGGCGGGCGGCATCCCGGTCGAGGAGCTGATCGCGCCCGAGCGGCTGGCGCAGATCGTCCAGCGGACGCGCGACGGCGGCGCCGAGATCGTGAAGCTCTTGAAGACCGGCTCGGCCTACTACGCGCCAGCCATGTCGGCCGTCGAGATGGTCGAGGCCATCCTGCTCGACCAGAAGCGCCTCGTGCCGTGCTCGGTGTCGTTGAACGGCGAGTACGGGTTGAAGGATCTCTTCATCGGCGTGCCGATCATCCTCGGCGCGAAGGGCGTGGAGCGGATCGTGCAGCTCAAGCTCTCCGATGCCGACCAGGCCGCGCTCGCCAAGTCGGCGAGGGACGTCTCGGACATGATCGCGGAGCTGAAGGGCTGAAGCCCGCCCGTTCGACCCCGCCGCTGGCCCGTGCTACCTTGCCATCCCGTGCTCACGGGACCCGCTGAATCTCGCCGCGCCGTACTGGGTGTGATCCCCGCCCGCTACGGCGCGTCGCGTTTTCCGGGCAAGCCGCTCGCCCTGCTGTGGGGAAAGCCGATGCTCCAGCACGTCTGGGAGCGCGCCCGCGCGGCCCGTGGCCTGGACGAGCTGGTCGTGGCCACCGACGACGAGCGCATCGCGACCGCGGCGCGCGGCTGGGGCGCCACGGTGGAGCTGACCTCGCCCGCGTGCGCGAGCGGCACGGACCGCGCGGCGGAGGTGGCCGGCCGGCGGCCATGGGCGCAGATCGTGTTGAACCTGCAGGGCGACGAGCCCGAGCTCGAGACGGCCGCGGTCACGCGGCTCGTCGCCGCGATGCGCGCGGACGACACGATCGCGATGGGCACCGTCGCGCACCGCGAGCCTGATCTCGCGGCCATGGCGTCCGAGCAGGTGGTCAAGGTGGTCGTGGACGATGCCGGGTTCGCGCTCTACTTCAGCCGCGCCGACCTCGCGGGGGCGTCCCGCGGCGGGCCGGCGCTCCGGCATGCGGGCGTGTATGCTTTCCGGCGCGAGCCGCTGCTGGCGTTCGCGTCGTGGCCGCCGGGTAAGCTCGAGCTCGCCGAGCGGCTCGAGCAGCTGCGCGCGCTCGAGCGCGGCGTGCGCATCAAGGTCGTGCTGGGCGAGCGACCGTTCGCGGGCGTCGACACGCCCGAGCAGCTCGCGGCGCTCGAGCGCCGCGGGCCGCCGCCGGTGGCCGTGAGCGGCGGTTAGAGGATCGCGGCAAATCTTTTGGATTCAAAGTCTTGTACGCGTCGTTTCCACTTCGTTCTCAAGTTGCTCTGCGGGCGCCGCAGCAGGGAGGGCAGGCCATGGCCAAGATCGTCGTCGTGACCGGTGGGGTCGTCTCGTCGCTCGGCAAGGGCATCGCCGCGGCCTCCCTCGGGCTGCTGCTCAAGGCGCGCGGGTTCCGCGTCACCATCCAGAAGCTCGATCCCTACTTGAACATCGACCCCGGCACGATGAGCCCGTTCCAGCACGGCGAGGTGTTCGTCACGGACGACGGTGCGGAGACGGACCTCGACCTCGGCCACTACGAGCGCTTCATTCACGCGTCGGTCACCCGTGCCCACAACGTGACCGCCGGCCAGATCTACGACTCCATCCTCTCGCGCGAGCGCCGCGGCGACTACCTCGGGCGCACGGTGCAGGTGATCCCGCACGTCACGGACGAGATCAAGAAGCGCATCGTCTCGCTGTCACTCACCACCGAGGCGGACGTGCACATCGTGGAGATCGGCGGCACGGTCGGCGACATCGAGTCACTCCCGTTTCTCGAGGCGGTGCGCCAGTTGAAGCTCGAGCATCGGAAGGACGTGTTGTTCGTGCACGTGACGCTCGTGCCGTTCATCAAGGCCGCGGGCGAGGTGAAGACCAAGCCGACCCAGCACTCTGTCAAGGAGCTGCGCGAGATCGGCATCCAGGCCGACATCCTGCTCTGTCGGAGCGAAACCCCGCTCACCTCCGAGGTGAAGGAGAAGATCGCGCTCTTCTGCAACGTGCCGACCGAGGCCGTCATTCCCGCGACGGACGTGAACAGCATCTACGAGGTGCCGGGCGTGTTCCACGACGGCGGCCTCGACGACCTCGTGGTGAGCATGCTCGGGTTGCCCGACAAGAGCCTCCGCCCGGCGGATCTGACCGGGTGGAACGAGTTCGTGCGTCGCGTCACCCGGCCGGAGAAGCAGTGCGAGATCGCGATTGTCGGCAAGTACACGCACGTGCGCGATGCCTACAAGAGCATCATCGAGGCGTTCGTGCACGCCGGCGCCGCGAACAAGGCGCGCGTCGCGCTGCGCTGGGTGGAGAGCACCGACGTCGAATCGCGCGGGGCCGCCGCACTGCTCGGGGACGTCGACGGCGTGCTCGTGCCGGGCGGCTTCGGCGAGCGCGGCATCGAGGGCAAGATCGCCGCGGTGCAGTTCGCGCGCGAGAAGAGCGTGCCCTACCTGGGGCTCTGCCTCGGCATGCAGGTGGCCACGATCGAGTTCGCGCGCCACGTCGTGGGCTGGGCGGACGCCAACTCGAGCGAGTTCGACGCGGCGAGCGAGCACAAGGTGATCGATCTGCTCCCGGACCAGGCGGGCGTCACCGAGAAGGGCGGCACCATGCGCCTCGGCGCCTACAAGTGCGCGTTGCGCCCGGGGAGCCTCGCGGCCCGCGCCTACGGCTCCGGCGAGGTGAACGAGCGCCACCGGCATCGCTACGAGCTCAACAACCGCTACGCGCAGCAGCTCACCTCGCGTGGACTCGTGCTTTCGGGCAAGTGCGTCGGCCGCGAGCTGGTCGAGATCGTCGAGCTGCCGGACCACCCGTGGTTCCTGGCGGTCCAGTTCCATCCCGAGCTCCGGAGCCGCCCGCACGAGCCGCACCCGCTGTTCCGTGACTTCGTGCGCGCGGCGCTCGAGCGGCGCGCGGCCCGGCTGGGCAACAACGACTTCGTGCCCGCGCCGGCGGAGAGTCCGCGCCCCGGAACCGTCCCGGGGATGGGGACCCCGGCCGAGGCGCCGCGCACGTGAAGGCGTTCGACATCCGCGACGCGCACGTGGGCGGGCCGCGCCTGCTCGTGGTCGCCGGTCCCTGCGTCGTGGAGAGCGCCGAGCTCTGCCTCACCGTCGCCACCAAGCTCCAGGCGCTCACCGCCGAGCGCGGTCTGCCGTTCGTGTTCAAGGCGAGCTATCGGAAGGCGAACCGCTCGAGCGGCCGCTCGTTCAGCGGTCTGCCGGGGGACGACGGCCTGGCGGTGCTCGCGCGCGTCCAGCGCGAGCTCGGGGTACCGATCCTCACCGACGTGCACGAGCCGGCCGAGGTCGCGGCCGCGGCCGAGGTGGCGGACGTGCTCCAGATCCCCGCGTTTCTCTGCAGACAGACGGCCCTGCTCGCCGCGGCGGCCCGGACGGGCCGCTGCGTCAATGTAAAGAAGGGCCAGTTCCTCGCCCCGGGCGACATGGAGAACGTCGTCGACAAGCTCACCGACGCCGGCTGCGAGCAAATCATGCTCACCGAGCGCGGCACCACGTTCGGCTACGGCGACCTCGTGGTGGACATGCGCGGGCTCGTGATCATGCGCGAGCTGGGCTGGCCCGTGCTCTACGACGCCACGCACAGCCTGCAGCGACGGGCGACGCCGCCCTGGGAGGGGCCCAGCGACGAGACCGGCGGCGACCGGCGCTTCGCGTTCCCGCTCATGCGGGCCGCCGTGGCCTGCGGCGTCGACGGGCTCTTCTTCGAGGCGCATCCGGACCCGGACAAGGCGCTCTCGGACGCCGCCACGCAGCTCCCGCTCGCCCGCGCCGCCGCGTTCCTCGACGAGGCCGTGCGCGTGTACGAGGCGGTGCAGGAGGCCCCAAGTGGCGTCCGACGCCCCTGACGCGACGCCGATCCGCGTGCTGTTCCTCGACGTGGACGGGACGCTCACCGACGGCATCATCGGCTTCACGCGGGACGGCGACGCGCGGCACTTCTGGGTGCGCGACGGGATCGCGCTCGAGTGGGCGCGCGACCTAGGCGTGCGTCCGGTCGTGATCAGCGGGCGCGCCTCGCTCGCCGTGGAGGCGCGCATGCACGACCTGCGCCTCGAGTACCACCTCGGGGTCAGGGACAAGGTGGCGGTCGCCGAGGCGGTCCGTGCCCGCGAGGGCGCGCGCTGGGACGAGTGCGCGATGGTGGGCGACGACCTGCCCGACGTGCCGCTCTTGAAGCGCGTGGGCTGGCCGATCGCGGTGGCCGACGCGAGCCCCGAGGTCGTGCGCCTCGCGCGCACGGTGACCGGAGCGCGGGCCGGGTTCGGGGCCGTGCGCGAAGCGGTCGAGCGGATTCTCAAGCACAACGGGACGTGGCGGAAGGTGCTCGAGCGCTACGAGGTGGTGTGAAGCGGGGCGCGTGCGGGCGCACGGCGTTCGCCGGGCACCGCACGGCCGGGGCTCGCCGAGCGAGGAGGACGGGATGCGAGGGACCGAACGAGGCGTCGCGATGAAGCGCGACCCGCTGGAGCTCGCGCGCGAGGTCGTGCGCACCGAGGCGCAGGCGGTGGCGGGGCTCGAGTCCCGGCTCGGGCCGGCGTTCGTTCGCGCGGTGGAGGCCATCGCCGCCTGCCGCGGCAAGCTCGTCGTGGCGGGGGTGGGGAAGAGCGGCCTGATCGGCCAGAAGATCGCCGCGACGCTGACGAGCACCGGCACCCCCGCCGTGTTCCTCCACCCGGCGGACGCGCTCCACGGCGACGCCGGCCTGTTCGCGCGCGGCGACGTGGCGCTCTTCCTCTCGAAGAGCGGTACCACGGACGAGCTCTTGGCGCTCCTGCCCTATCTCGACCGGCTCGCGATCCCGCTCGTCACGATCGTCGTCCAGCCCGGCACGCCGCTCGTCGAGCGGAGCACGGCCGCGATCGTGCTCGGGCCCCTCACCGAGGCCTGCCCGATGGACCTCACGCCCACGACGAGCGTGACGCTCACGCAGGTGGTCGGGGACTGCCTCGCGATCGCGCTCATGGAGCTGCGCGGGTTCAAGCCCGAGGACTTCCGCTTCCTCCACCCGGGCGGCGTCATCGGCCGCGCCGCGTCGCGGACGGTGAGCGAGCTCATGCACGCGGGCGACGCGCTGCCGCGCGTGCTGGTGACCGCGCCGCTGCGCGAGGTGATGCTCGAGATCATGGACAAGCGGCTCGGGATCACGACCGTGCTCGGTGACGGCGGGCGGCTCGCCGGCGTCGTGAGCGACGGCGACTTCAAACGCATCCTGCTCCGGGCCGCCGACCCCTGGCCGCTCACCGCGGGCGAGGTAATGTCGCGCACGCCCACGACGGTGGCACCCGAGGCGCTGGTGGCGCGCGCCGTGCGGATCATGGAGGACCGGCCGGAGGGACCCATCACCGCGCTGGTCGTCGTGGACGCCGAGGGGAAGCCGCTCGGCGTGCTGCACCTGCACGACTGCCTGCGGGCCGTCTAGCGGGCGAGAAGCCGCGCCTACTTCGCCTCGGCGATCCCCGAGAGGCCGGCGAGGCGCTTCTCGAGCGACTTGATCGTGCCGTCCGAGCGCTGACCCTCCGGCATCTTCCGGGCCCGCCCGAGCGCATCGGTGAGCGTGGCGATCGCCGCCGGCTTGTCGCCCATGCCGAGCTGGATGTCCGCACGCGTATTGAGCACCAGGAACTGGCGCGGGCCGTACGCGAGCGCGAGCGCGCGGTCGGAGGCGGCGAGCGCGTCGGGCCAGAGCTTCATGGCCTTGTACGCGGTCGCGAGCCGCTGGGGCGGGTTGTAGTCGGCCGGAAAATCACGCTCCGACTGCTGCAGCATCGGGACGGCGGCCTCGGGGCGGCCGAGGGCGATGTAGAGCGAGAGCCGGTGCGAATCGTAGACGGCGCGCTGCTCGGCGCTCGCCGCGCGCTTCGCCTGGTCCTCGAGCATCGCGACGTGCTGCTCGCGGAGCGCACGCACGCCGAGCGAATCGCCGGCCGCGTCGCGCGCGTCCTCGAGCGAGAAGTAGAGCCCGGAGCGGTCGTCGCCCACGAGCGGCAGCGAGGCGTCGTCGAGCACCTCGTGGCACGCGGCCTCGTAGCGTGCGAGCCAGGCCTTCCGGTCCGCCACGCTGTCCGGCAGGCCCACCGCGGCATCCAGCGCCGAGCCGGCGACGATCGCGGCGGTCACGCTGCCGCGCGCGCGCGGCCACTCGGCGTCCGCGAGGCGGAGCGAGGCCACGTTGGAATCCGCCTGGGAATAGGCGAAGAGCAGCGACTCGATGCAGCGGCCGCGCGCGGGCCACGCCTCCGGCGCCGCCGCGAGCGCGCTCCGGTAGCCGTTGCAGGCCTCGGCGAACTGCTCCGCGCCGTAGGCGCGATCGGCCGCGATCAGCGCATCGAGCGCGGGCCCCTGGCTGCCGCCCTTCACCGCCAGCTCGCCGTCGTCGAACAGCCGCTCGAGCTGGGGGATCGAGGCGCCCCCGAGCCAGCGGATCGCGACGTGCCCGTCGCTGGGATCGACGACGTAGAGCGTGGGGAAGGCGCGGATGCCGATCTGCTTACGCGCGGCCGCGTTTCGAGCCTTCTCCATGTCGAGGCTGAGCCAGACGAACCGCCCGGCGTGCCGCGTGAGGGCTTTGTCTGTCCAGACGTAGGCCCGCATCGATCGGCACGTGTGTCACCAGGGGGCCCAGCCTTCGATGAAGACGGGGAGCTTGCGCGATTTCGCCAGCGCCAGCGCCCGGCCGAAATCGTCCTCGATGAACGGCACCACCGGCTTCCATGGCGTGGCGGCGGCCGCCCCGGCCGCGTGCGCCGGCGCCGGACGGGCGGCGGCGGGGGCCGCGAGGAGCGCGGCGAGGAGCATTGAAAGGACGGGCATATCGGGCATGCTAGCAGACCGCGCCCCCCCGGCGCTGGCCCCGGGCGGGGCCGCGGCGCATCCAAACCGGCGACGGCGGGCGGGCGCCGGCGTCCGGCGACCGGCACTCCGGGCGCAAGTTCGCCCGAGGGTTCGCCGATAACCCCAAGTGTAATCGCAGCATGTAAGGTGGCACAGAGCCTGCTTGAACGGCGCTCCTCCGCTTGTTAGCGTGGCCGTCGAAGCCATTGCCGTACACCCTCCTCCGGATTCCTCCATGGCCCTCGCTGCCCCCAAGCCCGTGCGACCAGCGGTGCTGCTATTGCTCGCCGGCCTGGCCGCGGCGGCCCTGCTCCCGGGCTGCAGCGGCGGGAAGAAGCTGTCCGCCTCGGGCGCCTCCGGCCTCCTGCCCGACAGCGAGGTCGAGGACTTCACGGTCACCGAGACCGACTCCGGGAAGACCGAGTGGACGCTCTTCGCCAGGCATGCGGCCACGTTCACCGCCCGCGACCTCGTCACGGCGCGGACGGTGCGCATCGACTTCTTCGGCGACGACGGAAAGAAGAGCTCGGAGCTGGTCGCCCGCGAGGGCGAGCTCTACCAGCGGACGCGCGACATGATCGCGCGCGGCGACGTCGTGCTCCAGACCGTCGAGGGCTGGAGGATGAGCACCGAGGAGCTCCATTTCTTGAACAGCCAGCGCCGGATCAAGTCCGACAAGCTCGTGCGGGTCGAGAAGGAAGGCTCGGTCCTGGAGGGCGTGGGCTTCGAGAGCGACCCCAACCTCCAGCACTTCGAGTTCCAGCACCAGGTGCGCGCCACGGTGCAGCCCGGCGCCGGGCAGCTCGTGCCGGCGAAGCCGGGCGCGGCCCAGCTCGTGCCACCGAAGCCGGGGGTGCCGCGATGACGAGCGCGCTCGAACAGCTGCCGCTCGCTCCCGAGGTCGCCACGGACGGCCTCGTGGCGGAGGGGCTCGTGCGCTACTACGGCAAGTTCCGGGTCGTGCAGGGCGTCTCGCTGAGCGTCCGGCGCGGCGAGGTCGTGGGCCTGCTCGGGCCCAACGGCGCGGGCAAGAGCACCACGTTCCACATGATCGTCGGGCTCCTGCGGCCGAACGCCGGATCCATCCGGCTCGACCAGAAGGACATCACCGAGCTGCCGGTCTACCGCCGCGCCCGCCGGGGCCTCGGCTACCTCGCTCAGGAGCCGAGCATCTTCCGCAAGCTCACGGTGCGCGAGAACGTCCTCGCGGTGCTCGAGACGATGCATCTCACCCGCGCCCAGCGCGAGGAGCGGCTCGAGGAGTTGCTCGCCGACCTGAACCTCACGCACCTCGCGAACCGCCACGCCCACAAGCTCTCGGGCGGCGAGCGCCGCCGCGTCGAGATCACCCGTGCGCTGTCGCGCCAGCCATCGTTCCTGCTGCTCGACGAGCCGTTCGTCGGGATCGACCCGATCGCGGTGGAGGAGATCCAGGAGATCATCGGCCGCCTGCGCGCGCGCGGCCTGGGCCTGCTCATCACGGATCACAACGTCCGCGTCACGCTCAATACGACCGACCGCTCGTACATCATGTTCGACGGCCGCATCCAGCTGTCCGGCTCGCCGCAGGAGCTGGCCGATAACCCTCTGGCCCGGCAGTACTACCTGGGCGAAGGATTCACCCTCTAGGGGCCGACGCAATGGAAATGAAACACTCGCTCCACCTGTCCCAGACGCAGAAACTCATCATGACGCCCCGCCTGCAGCAGGCGCTCAAGCTGCTGCAGGTGCCGACGCTCGAGCTGCAGCAGATGCTCAAGCAGGAGATCCTGCAGAACCCGCTGCTCGAGGAGGTCGACGAGGTCACGGAGCAGGAGGACCTCGAGCGCGAGGAGTCGGCCGACGAGCAGAACAACGAGGAGGCCGACGACCCGGCCGAAGAGGACCCCATCGACTGGGCGGAATATCTCCAGGACGGCTCGTTCGACCGCACGTTCGTGCCGCCGAGCGAGGCGAGCGTGGAATTCCTCGAGAAGGTGCCGGTCACGCGCACGACGCTCGCCGAGAGCCTGCTCGAGCAACTCCACTTCCTGAACCTGCCTCGCGAATCCATGCACATCGCCGAGTTCCTCGTCGGCTCGATCGACGACCGCGGCTGGCTGGTCACGCCCATGGACGAGATCGTCGATTCGCTGCAGGTTTCGCGCGAGGACGTCGAGAAGGTGCTGCGCGTGGTGCAGGCGCTCGAGCCGGCCGGCGTGGGCGCGCGCGACCTGCGCGAGTGCCTGCTCATCCAGCTCGACGCGCGCAGCCTGCGCGGCACGCTGGCGTGGAACATGATCGACCTGCACTTCGACCATCTCGTGAACCGCCGCTTTCCGGAGATCGCACGGCTGCTCAAGGTGAGCGTGCTCGAAGTGCAGGACGCCGCGGACAGCATCGCCTCGCTGCACCCGCGGCCGGGCACGCTGGTCTCGGCCGAGGATCCCAAGTACGTGGTGCCCGACCTGCTCGTGGAACGCGTGAACGACGAGTACATGGTCATGTTGAACGACCGCAACGTGCCGCGCCTGCGTATCTCGTCCGCCTACGAGGGCGTGATCGCCGCGAACCGGCGCCGGCCGGACGCCACCACCGAGCAGAAGCAGACCCGCGAATACATCCAGGGCAAGCTCGCCTCGGCGAAGTGGCTCATCCAGACGATCGAGCAGCGCCGCCGCACCATGATCAAGGTGATGACCTGCATCGTGCGCGAGCAGCACGAGTTCTTCGACAAGGGCATCGCGTTCCTGCGCCCGCTCACGCTCGCCGCGGTGGCGCGCCAGATCGACATGCACGAGTCCACGGTGAGCCGGGTATGCAGCGGCAAGTACGTGCAGACGCCGCGCGGCGTATTCGAGCTCAAGTTCTTCTTCTCCAGCGGGCTCGCCACCGACGACGGCGAGGATGTCTCGGCGCGCACGGCCAAGGACATCATCAAGGGCCTCATCGACGAAGAGGACAAGATGGAACCGCTGTCCGACCAGCGCATCGCGGAGCTGCTTCACGAGAAGGGCCTGCAGATCGCGCGCCGGACGGTGGCCAAGTACCGCGAACAGTTGCAGATCCTGCCCGCCCGGCTGCGCCGGCGCGTGGCCTGAACCCTACGCCGCGCCGCGACCGCTGCCTGTCCGGCGCGGGGGAGACTCTCCGTGCAGATCCATCTCACCGCCCGCCACTGTGAACTCGACGCCGAGCTGCGCGCCTTCGCCCAGCAGCGACTCGAGAAGCTGAACAAGTACGACGGCGCCATCCAGGAGGTGCGCGTCATCGTGTCGCAGGAGCGAAAGCTCCACACGGCCGAGATCACGCTGCGCGCCCACCATCAGGACGTCATCATCACGGAGTCCCACGCGGATGTCCGCGCCGCCATCGAGCTGGCGGCGGACCGGCTCGAGGATCGCGTCCGCCGCGGCAAGGAGAAGCGCGTCAAGGCGCCGCGGCGCGCCGGCCGGGGGAACGGCGCGGTCCCGCCGGAGGCCGCGGGCAGCGACGACACGGTCGAAGATGAAGCCTGAGGTCGCCCGGTGAAATCCCTCGGCATCGCCCGGCTGTACGAAGACCAGCGCGAGGACCTTCAGCTCGAGCTCCTGTCCGAGTCGCTCGCCTCGCGTTGCGAGATCACCGTGAGCGACATCAATCGGCCCGGGATGGCGCTCATGGGCTTCGTCGAGAACTTCCTGCCCGATCGCATCCAGATCCTGGCGCAGACGGAGCTGACCTACCTCGCCACGCTGTCGCCGCAGATGGTGCGCGACGCGATCGACCGGCTCTTCCAGTTCACGATGCCGGTGATCGTGATCTGCAAGGGCCTCGAGGTGCCGCCGTACCTCCTCAAGCGCGCGAACGAGTGCCAGGTGCCGCTGCTCCGGAGCCCCATGAGCACCACGCCGTTCATCCATTCGCTCACGTCGTACCTCGATCACATGTTCGCGCCGAGCACCACGGTGCACGGGTCGCTCGTCGACGTCTACGGTTGCGGCCTGCTGTTCACCGGACGGAGCGCGATCGGCAAGTCGGAGACGGCGCTCGACCTGGTCGAGCGCGGCCACCGGCTCGTCGCCGACGACGTGGTCACGATCACGCGCCGCCACGGGAACGTCCTTATCGGCACCGGCAACCAGCTCCTGCGGCACCACATGGAGATCCGCGGCCTGGGCATCATCGACGTGCAGTCCATCTTCGGGATCCGCTCGATCCGCCTGCAGAAGCGCGTGGAGGTCGAGGTGAACCTGCGCGAGTGGTCCGAGGAGGAGGAGTACGAGCGCGTCGGCCTGGACGAGAAGATGACGGACATCCTCGGGGTGGAGGTGCCGCTCGTGCACGTCCCGATCACCCCGGGCAAGAACATCACGGTGATCGGCGAGGTGATCGCACTCCACTACCTCGTGAAGGTGTACGGTGGCTATTCACCGGCCGAGAAACTGAACCAGCACATGCTGGAAGTCATGAAGCGGAAGAGTGCGGCCCGAGCGTGGGTGAGGGAAGACACCGAGTGATCCCGAGCGAAACCGGCGGCAGCGCGCCGCAGCGCGTGCCCGCGCTGATCGTGACCCACGCCGACCTGGCCCAGGCGCTCGTGCACGCGGCGGAGCAGGTGGTGGGCCCGGTCGAGGACGTGACGCTGCTCTCGAACGACGGTCTGTCGCGCCGCGACCTCGAGGACGCGATCGAGGCGCGCGTCCAGGGCTGGACGCACGGCGGGCTGCTGCTCACCGATTTCTGGGGCGGCTCGTGTCATACCTGCGGCGCCTCCGCGGCGCGGCGCCACGGCGAGGTCGTGATCGTGACCGGCATCAACCTGCCGCTGCTCCTCGACTACCTGTACAACCGCGACCGGTTCCCCGCGGGCGAGCTGGCCGAGCGCCTGCAGCAGAAGGGACGGGACAGCATCCGCGTCCAGCGCGACGTGCGGGCATGAGCTGGGTCCTGCATCGCATCGACGACCGCCTGATCCACGGCCAGGTGCTCGTCGCGTGGGGCTCGCGGCTCGATCCCGCGCGGATCTGGGTCGTGGACGACGGCGTCGCCGCGAGCGAGTGGGAGCGCGAGCTGTTCCACGACGCGGCTCCCGGCATCGAGGTGCGCGTCGCGAGCGTGGCCGAGGCCGCCACGGCCCATGCGGGCGAGGCAGGGACGCGCGGCGCGGCGTTCCTGCTCGTGCGCGACATGGCGACGGCGAGGCGGCTGGTCGAGGCGGGGGCGGCGGTGCGCGAGTGGAACGTCGGCGGGCTCCACTACGCGCCGGGCAAGGACAAGGTGAACGATTACGTCTACCTCGACGTGGCCGACCGCGCGGACGCGCGCGCGCTGCTGCTCGCCGGCGTGAGCCTGGTCGTCCAGGACGTGCCGGCCTCGCGGCCCGAGCCGCTCGTCACCCTGGATCCGGCGCTCGCCTCGTGAAGCTCGCACTGCTCGGCACGTTGCTCGCCGGCGGGCTCGCGGCGCTCGACGCGACGCCGGTCGCACAGACCCTGGCGTCGCAGCCGCTCGTCACCGCGACGCTGCTGGGGCTGCTCTGGGGCGACTGGCCGACCGCGATCGCCGTGGGCACGGTCCTCCAGATCCTGGCCGCGAGCACGCTGCCGATCGGGGCGCGCACGCCCGAGGACTACGCGGTGGGCGGCGTGGCGGGTGCCGGCGTGGCGCTGCTCATCGCCTCGCGCGCCCCGTTCGAGCACGTGCGGCAGGCGGCTTCGCTCGCCGGCGTGATCACGGGGATGGTGGCGGCCACGGCGGGCATGCCGCTCGTTCGCTGGCAGCGCCGGCTGAACGAAGGGCTCGCCCGCTGGTGCGAGGGGGAACTCCGCGCCGGCCACGAATCCGCGCTCGCCCGGGCGCAGGGCGCCGCGGTGGCGCTCGCGTTCGGGGTCGGGCTCGCGAGCTGCGGCGTCTGGCTCGCGCTCGGACAGGGGATCGCGCCCTGGGTGGAGCAGGAGTCGCTCCGGCTCGCCGGGGCGTGGCACCTGCTCCAGCCGCTGTGGCTCGGGTTCGGCTTCGCGCAGCTCCTGCACGCGTTCGTCCAGCGCCGCATCGAGCGCGCGGGCGTGTTCGCCGCCGCGCTCGTGGGCGCGTGGCTCGTGATCGTGGCGGGGTCGCCATGAGCGTAAGCGAAGACGATCCCAAGCGCGAAAGCGAAGACGATCCCAAGCGCGAAGGCGCCGAGACTTCCGCGCGGCCCCCCGAGCCTGCACCGACGTTCGCCGGCTGGCAGGGCCCCCCGCGCGGCCAGATCGGCCGCGGGACACTGCTCGAGGTGGGACTCCGGGCCAACCTGCTCCAGGCGGCGTGGAACTTCGAACGCCAGCAGGGGCTCGGCTGGGCATTCGCGCTCGTTCCGGCGCTGGTACAGCTCTACCCCGACCGCGCCACGCGGCTCGAGCGACTCGCCGAGCACACGGCGTACTTCAACACGCAGCCGACGCTCGCCTCGCTCGCGCTCGGCGCCGCGATCCGCGCGGAAGAACAGCGCGCCGCCGGCAGGGGCGATGCCGCCGGCATGGCGCGGCTCAAATCCGCGCTCGGCTCCACGCTCGCCGCGGCCGGCGACCGGCTGTTCTGGTTCTCGCTCCGCCCGTTCGCGGCCGCGGTGGGCGTGCTGCTGGCGCTCGCGCACCCGCAGGAGGCGTGGGGCGCGGCGGCGCTCTGGTGCCTGTACGCGATCCCGCACCTCGGGATGCGCTTCGGCGGCGTGCTGTGGGGCTATGCCGTCGGGCCCGCGGCGCTCTCGGGCGCGCTCCGGGAGCGGCTCGAACGCGCGGTTCGCTGGCTCGCCGTGCTGGGCTGCGTCGTGCTCGGCGTGGCCTTCGCATGGTCGCTCGCACCCGGAGGCGAGCCCCGGCCAATCGCGGTACAGTCCGCGCTTGCTGGCGGGCTCGGGCTCGGGCTCTTCACGGCCCAGCGTGCGCGGCCTTCGCCGACGCGCTGGGCGCTTGCGCTGGGCGTCCTGGGCCTCGGACTGGCCCTGCGCGCACACGGATAGTTCGGAGGGTTCGTGGCGGAGATCCAGCTCTTGATTCGCAATCAGCTCGGCCTGCACGCGCGCGCCTGCGCGCTGTTCGTGAAAGCGGCGTCCCGGTTCAAGTCGGAGATCACGGTGTCACGCGACGACCTGGTGGTGAACGGCAAGAGCATCATGGGGGTCATGATGCTGGCGGCCGAGGAGGGCTCGACGATCGTGGTGAAGGCCGAGGGCCCCGACGCGGCCGAGGCGGTCGCCACGCTCCAGGAGCTCGTCGACGGCAAGTTCGGGGGCGAGCCGTGATCCTGCACGGAATCCCCGCATCGCCCGGCGTCGCCGTCGGACCGGTGTTCCGGCTCGAGCCGGAGGAGCTCGCCGTGCGCGAGGCCGAAATCGAGGCCTGCGACATCGAGGGCGAGGTCGCGGCCTTCGAGGCGGCGCTCGAGGCTTCGCGGCGCGACCTCACCGCGATCCGCGACGGCATCGCCGCCGAGCTGGGCGAGGACGAGGCGCGCATCTACGACGCGCACCTCCTGATCCTCCAGGACCCCGACATGATCGCCTCGGTCGAGCGCGGCGTGCGCGAGCGCCACCGCAACGCGGCGTGGGTGTTCCAGGGCGTCATGAGCTCGGTCGCCGCGCGGTTCGAGAACCTGGCGGACGAGTACCTGCGCGAACGGCGCAGCGACATCCTCGACTGCGAGCGCCGCGTGCTGCGCCACCTGCTCGGGGCGGGCCGGCGCACGCTCGCCGATCTCCCCGAGCCGGCGGTGATCGTGGCGCACGACCTGGGCCCGAGCGAGGTGGCGATGCTGCCACGCGGCAAGGTGCTCGCGTTCGTGCTCGAGGTGGGCGGACGGACCTCGCACGGCGCGATCGTCGCGCGCGGGCGCGGAATCCCGGCGGTCGTGAGCGTGCGCGGCGCGCTCCAGGCCGTGCGTGCGGGAGCCCGCGCGGCGGTGGACGGATTCGCCGGCACGCTCGAGCTGCACCCCGACCCGGAGCGCGAGCTCTACTTCCGCCGGCGCCTGGAGCGGCTGCGCCTGCAGGCGGGCTCGCTCCAGTCGATGCTCGATCAACCCGCGATGACGCTGGACGGCCATCGCATCGAGCTCGGCGCCAACCTCGAGCTGCCGAGTGACGCTCCCCAGGCGCTCGAGGTCGGGGCGGACGGAATCGGGCTCTTCCGCACCGAGTTCTTCTACTTGAACCGCGTCGACCTGCCCTCGGAGCAGGAGCAGTACGAGGCCTATCGCGAGGTCACCGTGCGCATGGCCGGCCGGCCCGTGATCTTCCGCAGCATGGACCTGGGCGGCGACAAGGTGGCGTCGTACCTGGGGATGACGCATGAGACGAACCCGTTCCTGGGCCTGCGCGGCATCCGGCTGGCGCTCGCGAGCCCGGAGATGTTCCGCACCCAGATCCGCGCCATCTACCGCGCCTCGGCGCACGGCCCCATCCGGCTCATGTTCCCGATGGTGTCGAGCGTCGAGGAGCTGCTGCGCACGCTCGAGCTGCGCGACGGGGTGCTCGCGGACCTCGCGCGCACCGGTGTCCCGCACGATCCGCACGTCGAGACCGGCATCATGATCGAGACGCCGAGCGCGGTGTGGATGGCGGATGCGCTCGCGAAGCACGCGCAGTTCTTCTCGATCGGCTCCAACGACCTGATCCAGTACACGCTCGCCATGGACCGCGACAACGAGCGGCTCGCCCACCTCTACGAGCCGATGGACCCGGCGGTGCTGCGCAGCATCCAGCACACGGTGCGCTGCGCGCACGCGGCCGGCCGCTGGGTGGGCGTGTGCGGCGAGATGGCGGGCGACCCGCACACGGCGGTGCTGCTCGTGGGGCTCGGCGTCGACGAGCTGTCGGTGAGCTGCTACGACCTGCCGCGGGTCAAGGCCGCGATCCGCTCGGTCCGCTGGGACGCCGTGGCCGCCGTGGCGGAGGCCGCGGTCGCCTGCCCCTCGGCCGCGCCGGTGCGCGCGCTC
>DATDEX010000218.1:0-4767 GCA_036522895.1 Candidatus Eiseniibacteriota bacterium
CCGCGGCGCCGGAGCCGCCGCCGCCCGCGCCGGTCGTCGTCGACACGACGCCGCAATCGGTGCTCGAGCGCGCCGCCGCCGCCGACGTTTCGCTCCTGCTGCAGGCGGAGCCCGACTGGTTGATCGCGCTCATCCTGGCGCAGCGGCGCTGGTCCTGGGACCGCGAGCTGCTCGCGGACCTCCACCCCGCGCGGGTCGAAGAGCTGAGCGTGCTCGCCTGGCGCGCGGAAGGGGCGAAGCCGCGCGCCCGCGAGGCGGCGATCGAGCTCCTCGTGGCGAAGCTGCGCGAGCTCGCGCCCGAGCCTGCGCCAGCGGCCGCGCCCAGCGTGTTCGACGAGCTCGTCGGCAGGATGGCATGACGCGGATCATTCATTCCGCGAGGCTGAGGGAGCCGGTGCTCCTGCGCGTCCAGAGCCGCGCTGCGCCGCCGCCCGCGACCGATGCGCAAGTGAAGGCCGCGCCGGACGCGGCCCCGAGCGTCCCCGACATCTCGTACGCAGAATACGAGCAGCGCTTCGCGGCCGAGCTGCAGGCGCTGCGCGACGAGGCGCGCGAGCGCGGACGGCAGGAAGGCCGCGAGGCCGGCCTCGCCAAGGCCGCGGCGGAGCACGCGGCCCAGCTCAAGGCGCTCGCGGGCCTGGTTCGCGGCGCGCGCAGCCGGCTGGACGAAGGCATCGGCGAGCTCTCCGAGATCGGCGCCGAGGTCGTCTACGAGGCCGTGTGCAAGCTTCTCGGGCAGGCGTTCGCGAGCCGCGAGGGCGTCGTCGCCGCGGTGCGCGAAGTCGTGCGCGGCGCGCGCGAGCGCAGCCGCCTCACCGTGCGCGTGAGCCCGGCCGACTACGCGACGATCCGCGCGCACCTCGACACGGTGCTCGAAGGGCTCGAGGCGGGAGCGGCGGAGGTCGTGGCCGACGAGCGCGTCGAGCTGGGCGGGTGCCTCCTCGAAACGCCCTCGGGAAGCCTCGACGGCCGGCTCGAAGTGCAGCTTGCCAACCTGCGGCTCGCGCTTCTTGCGGCTCATTCGGAAGCGAAGCCTGGCCCCGGCACCGAAGGGACTTCGAAGTGATGCGCTACCTCCACGCCGTTCGTGACGCGGAGCTGAAGCGGCGGCTGGGAAGCGTCACCGAATACCACGGCCTGGTGGTGGAGTCGGCGGGCCCGGACGTGTTCGTCGGCGAGCTGTGCGAAGTGCATTCGCGCGCCCCGGAACGCTCGGTGGCCGCCGAGGTGATCGGCATCCGCAACGGCCGCGTGCTGCTGATGCCCTACGAGGAGCTGCGCGGCGTGACCTACGGCGCCGAAGTCGTCGCCACCGGCCGGTCGGCGCGCGCCGCGGTCGGCGCGGGGCTGCTCGGGCGCGTGGTCGACGCCTTCGGCGCGCCGCTCGACAACGGGCCGCCGCTCGCGCTCGCGGCCGCGCAGCCGCTCTACCCGAGCCCCATCAACCCGCTCGCGCGCACCCGCATCGACCGCGTGCTCGAGACCGGGGTGCGCGTCATCGACACGCTGCTCACGCTCGGGCGCGGACAGCGCGTCGCGGTGATCTCGGGGAGCGGCGTGGGCAAGAGCACCCTCCTCGGCATGATCGCGCGCAACATGGACGCCGACGTGAACGTCATCGCGCTGGTGGGCGAGCGCGGCCGCGAGGTGCGCCATTTCATCGAGGACAGCCTCGGCGCGCATGGCCTCGAGCGCTCGGTGGTGGTGGTCGCCACTTCCGACCAGCCGGCGCTGGTGCGCCGGCGCGCCGCGTTCGCCGCCACCGCGATCGCCGAGAGCTTCCGCGCCGCGGGCAAGCACGTCGTGCTGATGATGGACTCGGTGACGCGCTTCGCCGCCGCGCAGCGCGAGATCGGCCTCGCCATCGGCGAGCCGCCCACCGCGCGCGGCTACACGCCCATGGTGTTCGCCTCGCTGCCGCGGCTCCTCGAGCGCGGCGGCGCCGCCGAAGGCGGCTCGATCACCGCCTTCTACACGGTGCTGGTCGAGGCCGACGACATCGACGACCCGGTGTCGGACTCGGTGCGCGCGATCGTCGACGGCCACATCGCGCTCGACCGCGGCATCGCGAGCCGCGGCCGCTACCCGGCCATCGACCTCGCCCACAGCGTGAGCCGGCTGCTGACCGATCTCGCCTCGAAGGAGGAGCAGGCGCTCGTGCGCCGCGTGCTGAAGCTCCTCAGCGTGCACGCCGCCTCGCGCGAGCTGGTCGAGGTCGGCGCCTACCGCGCGGGCTCGAACCCGGAGCTCGACACGGCGCTGAAGCTGCTTCCGGCGCTGGAGGAATTCCTGTCGCAGGACGCCGGCACGCGCACCTCGCGCGCCGACGCGCTGCGCCAGCTCCGCGCCGTGCTCGGCGCGAGGAACGCCTGATGCGTCCCGGCGCCCGTTTCCGCTACGCGCTCGAGACGCTGCTCAAGCAGCGCCGCTCGGAGCAGGACGCCTCCGCGGCGCGCGAGCGCAGCGCCCGGGGCGTGCTCGAAGGGCACGTGGAGGACACGCGCCGCGCCCAGGACGCGCTCGCCGGCATCGAGGGCGCGCTGCGCAAGGCGCGCCTCGCCGGCGCGCCGATCGACGCGCGCCAGTACGAGGCGGCGGCGCTGTACCTCGTGCGCATGCGCGAGGCGCTGCGCATCAAGGCGCGCCAGACCGAGAAGGCGCAGGAGCTCCACGAGCAGACGCGCGAGCAGCTTTTGCGCTCGGTGCAGTCGGTGCGCGCGCTCGAGCGGCACCGCGACAACCGCCGCCGCGAGCACCAGCGCGAGCGCGCGAGCCTCGCCGAGCAGAAACAGGACGAATTGTGGCTAACCGGAAGGAGATCGACATGGCGATAGACAGCATCGGCGCGGCCTCGCTGACCGCGAGCACGCCGCAGAACGCGGCAGTCGGGCAGGACGACTTCCTGAAGATCCTGCTGACGCAGCTCAGGTTCCAGGACCCGCTCAAGCCCATGGACAACCAGGAGTTCATCGCGCAGCTGGCGCAGTTCTCGTCGCTCGAGTTCACGCGGCAGAACGGCGAGAGCATCAACGCGCTGCTCACCATCCAGTCGGCGAGCCAGTCGCTCACGCTGATGGGCCGCACCGTGCAGGTCGCGACCGAGAACGGCGGCCAGGAGGTCGGCGCCGTGACCGCGATCCGCTTCGACAACGGCAACCCGCTCCTCACCATCCGCACCGCGGCGGGCGCGTTCCTCACCGATGTGCGCCTGTCGCAGGTTTCGCTCGTCAACAACTCGGCCGCCTCCACGGCGGACCCCACGCCGCCCGCCGCCACGCCGCCGGCGACGCCCGGGAGCTAGCCGATGTTCTCGACCATCTATACGGCGCTCTCGGGGATGCTCGGCTTCTCGAAGGGCCTGGACGTCATCAGCAACAACATCGCCAACCTCAACACGCCCGGGTTCAAGAGCTCCGAGCTCGAGTTCCGCGACCTCTTCTACCGCTACACCCAGGGCGGCGGCAGCGACCAGGAGGGCGAGCGCTCGCAGATCGGGGCCGGCCTCGACACCAAGGGCACCCGCACCGCGTTCCGCGAGGGCGAAATGCAGGACAGCGGCAACCCGCTCGACATCGCGATCGACGGCAACGGCTTCCTGGTGCTGCAGCCCGCCAACGGCGTCGAGCTCTACGGCCGCGGCGGCGCGCAGGTATACACGCGCGCCGGCCAGCTCGAGTTCGGCACCGACGGCATCCTGGTCGACCGCAGCACCGGCTTTCGCGTGATGGGCTACGAAGGCGGGGCGCTGCGCGAGATCTCGCTCAACGGCCTGCGCACCAGCGCACCGGTGGCGACCAGCCTGATCCGCGTCACCGGCAACCTCTCGCCCGGCAGCGCGAGCGCGGACCTCACCAACGTGGCCGTGATCGACGCCAACGGCAACTCGCGCACGCTCGCGTTCAAGTTCACCCGCGACAGCGCCGACGCCACGCACTGGTTCGTCGAGGTGCGCGACGAGAACTCGCAGCTCCTCGGCACCGGCGAGATCCGCTTCCAGCCGAACGGCTCGCCGGCGCAGGACGCGAGCAAGTTCAGCTTCTCGCTCGCCGCGGGCGGCGCGCCGATCACGGTCGACATCGGCGATCCGGGAACCTTCTCCGGGTTGACCAACTTCTCCGGCCCGTCGCAGAGCAACCTGCAGGTGCTGAGCCAGGACGGCACCGCCGCGGGATCGCTCACCAACGCGACCTTCGACGAAAGCGGCACGCTGCGTCTCACTTATTCGAACGGCAAGACCGTGTCGGGACCCTCGCTCGCGCTCGCCTGGTTCGACGACCTCCAGGGGCTGCGCCTCTCCGGCGGCAGCGTGTTCGTGAACGACGGCAACCAGGCGCCGACCGTAGGCACGGCGCACGCCGGCATCATGGGCCGCATCGCCGCCGGCAAGGTCGAGCTCTCGAACGTCGAGCTGACCGAGCAGTTCACCGATCTCATCATCCTGCAGCGCGGCTACCAGGCGAGCTCGCAGGTCACCTCGGTGGCGAACGAGATGATCCAGCAGCTGATCGAGATGCAGGCGAAGCGCTGACGATGAGCCCGAGACCGTACCTCCTTCTCGGCCAGAGCGACCACCGCGCGCTCGCCGAGCGCGTCGATGCCGCGCTCGCCGCCTGGCAGCGCGAATGGCTCGCCGACGGCGCGCCCGATCCGGTGTTCTCGCTGGAGGCCGCGCCGCGGGCCGAGCGCTGGCTCGCCGCGGGAAGCGACGGCGCCACGCATTTGCAGCTCGGCTGCGAGCGCGGCTGGCTCGCGCGGCTCGGCGCCCTG
>DATDEX010000219.1:0-6597 GCA_036522895.1 Candidatus Eiseniibacteriota bacterium
CGCCGCGTCGCGGGCGCGCACGTTCGCGCGACCCGGCGAGGGATCGGCGGGGCGAAAGTCGCCGGCGTTGCTGCCCGTCGCCGCCGCGTCGGGAATGCGCGCGAGCGATTGGCCGCCCGCCACGTCTACCGCCGGCTCGCCGCAGTAATATTCCGGGAAATCGTGCGCGCCCCAGCCGACGACCTCGGTCGCGCCGTCCGGCCACACGAGCCGCATCGCGTCCGGACCGTTCTGGAGATCGAGCGTGACGACGCGATCGGGCGCGGGCACGACGAGCGCACCGCCGATCACGAAGCGCGCGTGCGGCGGAAGCGAATCCGCCGGCCCGCCCGTCCAGCGGAGCGTCCATCGGCCGGGCCCGGCCCCATCCCCCGCCTCGAGTCGCAGTCCGGTCAGTGACGCGGGCGCGTCGCCGGCGTTCCAGATTTCGACGAATTCGTATCCGGTGTCCACGCCGGGAGCGTCATAGTAGACTTCGGCGACGATCGGGTGACCGGCGGGCAAACAGGAGAGCGCCGCCGTAAGGAGAAGCGAGACCGCGGGCATAGCCGCTCCTCGCGGGGGCTTGGGGTGAGCTGCGGGGCGAGGACCGCCTCCGGCTCCGCAAACGGCGTGCCGCTCGAGCGCGCCTCCCGGAGGCTTCCATGAAGAGTGCGAACACGGCATCACGGCTCGTGTGCGCCGCGGTCACGACCGCCGTCGTCGCCATCGCGCTCGTCCCCGCCCCGTCGCATGCGGCGCTGCGCTCGCCGCAGGTGCCCGTGAGCGGCAGCACGCTCCAGACGTTCTTCGGGACGCAGGGCCAAGCGATCAACGTGAGCACCGACCAGGTGGACGCGCAGACTTTCAGCGTGCCGGTCGGCAGCGACTTTCAGGTCCTCCGCTTCATCGACCCGAACGCGAGCGTTGGCGCGTACAACGCCGCCGCGGTCTCGCCCGCGCTCTACTTGATCTTCCCCGGCGCGACCTCCCCCGGCTGGTTCCCGATGGCCAGCTTCCGCGCTTCGCCCGACCGGCTGATCGTGAACCTGTTCGACCCAAGCAACACGCTGGTGGGCACCTCCTCCTACCTGGGCGCCGACCACACGAACTTCGGCTTCTACGCTCAGATGGCCGCCGGGACGGCGTTTTCTCAGGACTCGCGCGATCCCTCGGGTCGCCCGCAGATGCTGGCGTTCAGCGGCACGGGCGCACGCTCCGGCTCCACCTGGCTCGCTTTCGAGAACACGCCAGGCCCCGGGAGCGATTTCGCGGACGCGGTCGCGCTGGTCGCACTCGCGAGCGGCCCCGTGCCGGCGGGGCCGGGCAGCTGGGCGCGGGTGAAGGCGCTGTTCCGTTAGCGAGCACGGCGGCCGGAGCTCGCGACACCGGCCCATCCAGCGCGCATCCAGCGAGTGCGCCCCCAGAGCTCACCTCCGAGTCCTGTTGGGTGCATCGAGCCTGCCCCGCCCAATCCAGTCGAGCTGAGGGCGCGTGAGCTGGAAGGAGCACTCATCGGCGCCCCGAAGCACTCGAGCTGCCTCCTTGACCGCGCTCCAGCGGTCCCGATTTTAGTGTTTGGAGGGTCTCGGCGGGTCCGGTGCAGAGCCGCGCGCGGCTCGAATACGCCGACGCCCCGGACCTCCCCCGGCGGCGAAATCCGCCAAAGAACGACCGCCTACGCGAAGCAGATTGCGCGTCGAATGTGGCTGAAATCCGCGTTGGAGCCGGGTGGCGTACTGGGCGTAGACTCGCCCGCCGAGCCATCTATCGATCCCGTGCGCGGCTCCACGCCGCGTCCTCACCCGGGAGTTGAGCCGCGCCAACGTTGAGGTCACCTGGAGGCAGGGCCGTGCGCGCTCGCGCGTCGCCGCTGGTTCTACGTTTCGATCCGGCCTCACCGAGCGGGAGGTGGCGATCGCGTCCGCTCTTCGCGGGGCTGACACTGGCGCTAGTTCTTCTGGGCAGCGCGTCCCCGAGCCCAGCTCAGCGCCTCAACCCTGAGCTCTGGTCCACGAACGGACCAGTCTGGGCGGTCGCGGTGGCCGGGCAGACGATCTACATCGGGGGTGCTTTCACCTACGTGGGTCCGGCGACGGGGGGTGGCGTGCCCTTGAGCGCAAGCGGCGGCGATCCGCTGCCCGACCTTCCCAGAATTAGGAATGGTATATCTGGCGGAACCGTATCCGCGATCGCCGACGACGGACTAGGGGGCTGGTTCATCGGGGGGTCGTTCGATTCGGTGGGGGGATTCCCAAGACGCAACCTTGCCCACGTGCGTGCCGACCTGAGCGTGAGTCCCTGGGACCCGGGGCCGGACGGCAGTGTCTACGCTTTGGCGGTGAGCGGCGGCACGGTTTACGCGGGTGGGAGCTTCGCCCGCATCGGCCTCCTTGGGCAGGCGCGCGCAGGCATCGCCGCGCTCGACACCGCCCTCGGAGTGATCTCGGGCTGGGACCCCAGCTCGAACGGCATTGTCACTGCACTGGCGTTGGGCGGAGGCAAGGTATACGCAGCCGGAAACTTCGGTTTCATCGGCGGGCAGGCGCACTTCGGCGTCGCGGCACTGGATAGTGCCACGGGACAAGCGACCGACTGGAACCCGAGCCCGGACGGTGACGTTCTCACGTTGGCGGTGAGCGGGGGCAAGGTCTACGTGGGCGGGCGTTTCACCAGCATCGGCGGGCAGCCGCGCTTCGCCATCGCGGCGCTGGACAACGTCACCGGGCAGGCCACGGCTTGGAATCCCGGCGCGACCAGGGATTTCACACTAGCCCCTGTCCGGACGTTGGCGGTCAGCGGAGCGACTGTATACGCGGGCGGGGACTTCACCAATATCGGGGGGCAGCCGCGCTCTCATATCGCGGCGCTCGACAGCGCCACCGGACAGGCCACCGCCTGGCACCCGGATGCCGACGGCGACGTCCTTGCTCTGGCGGTGAGCGATGGCACGGTGTACGCGGGCGGAGGCTTCACCTTCATCGGCGGGCGGTCTCGGCACTTTCTCGCCGCCCTCGACACATTCACGGGCGAGGCCACGGCGTGGAACCCGAACCCCAGCGACTTCGTTTCGGCCCTGGCAATCGGCGGCACCGCGGTGTACGCGGGTGGGAGCTTCGAGTTCATCGGTGGACAGTCGCGCAGCCGCATCGCGGCACTCGACATGACGACCGGGCATGCCACCTCCTGGAACCCAGGTGCCGACGGCGACGTGAATGTCCTGGCGGTGAGCGGCGGTACGGTGTACGCGGCCGGGCGATTCAGCGGCATCGGGGGGCTGTCCCGCAATGGCTTCGCCGCGCTGGACAGCATCACCGGGCTCGCCACCAGCTGGGATCCCGCCGCGAATGACCGCGTTTCTGCCTTGGCGGTGAGCGGCGGCACGGTGTACGCGGGCGGGCGATTCACCAGCATCGGCGGGATGCCGCGCGACTACATCGCCGCGCTGGATGCCGCCAGCGGACAGGCCACCGCCTGGAACCCCGGTGCGAACGCACCTCCCTTCGGCGACGTGGTCTCTGCCCTGGCGGTGAGCGGCGGCACGGTGTACGCAGGCGGCGGCTTCACGTTCATCGGCGGGCAGTTGCGCGCCTCCATCGCCGCGCTCGATAGCGTTACCGGACAGGCCACGACCTGGAACCCGTTCGCAGACTTTCCCGTCTTTGCCCTCGCGGTGAGCGGCGGCACGGTGTACGCGGGCGGGTCGTTCAACGAGATCGGGGGGCGGGCGCGCAACCGCATCGCCGCGCTGGACAGGGTCACTGGGCTGGCCACCACCTGGGACCCGGGCGCGGATTCCTTTGTGGATGCCCTTGCGGTGAGTGGTGGCACCGTGTACGCGGGCGGGAGTTTCGACAGCATCGGCGGGCAGGCACGTAACGGCATCGCCGCGCTGGATAGCGCAACCGGGCAACCCACCGCATGGAACCCTGGCGCACCGAACACTGCTTGCCTGGGGCTGAGTGTAGGCACGTTGTACGCGGGCGGGCAGTTCACGATCGGAGACGAGCACTACCTCGCTGCCTTTCGTGGTGATCCCGTCGCCCGCCTTCGCTCCGTCTCACCTTCGCTAACGAACACGCTGACCGTCACCGTGGGCGACACGGCTACCGGCGTATTTACGCTCCAGAACATTGGCCTTGGGACGCTGACCGTCTCCGGGGTTGAAGCGGATTCTCCAGGGATGTCATTCACCCCGAGCCCGCCCTTTCGCGTCCCCCCCGGCGTGGAGCAACCCGTCACCGTGCTCTACCAACCGCGCGAGCCTGCGGCTCGGGCGTCGGCTGACATCCGGATCGCTGGCGACGATCCCTACACGCCGCTCGTCGACGTGCCGATTTCCATCGAAGCGCTGAGCCTGACCGTTCAGACACGCGCGCTGATCGTCGGCGATCGCGCCCCGCTTGGGCAGGCGATCACGATCCAGGTCATTCCCGATGCGGGCCGGCGCATCGAGCGCGGTATTCTGTTCTTTCGCTCCGACCACGCGGCTCCGTATGACAGCGTCGCCCTGTCAGCCAGCGCGACCACGTTCATCGGGATCATCCCCGGCTCCGCGGTTCGCGAGGGCGGCATCGAATACTACGTGCGGCTCGAGAACCATGGTGTCTTCGCCACCGCCCCCCCCGCCGCCCCCGACTCGGTGTTCTCTCAACCGGTGGCCACGCCCACGAGCGTGACAACCACGGCGCTCGAAGCTCCCGCGGGTGGTCACCCCGTCGCCGTGCCGCTCGAGCTGGTCATCGCGTTGCCGCTGGGCGCGCAGTTCCGAGAGGGCAGGGCTTTCTTTCGGACGGGCGGCGCTGCTGCCTACGACAGCCTCGATCTCGTCGTCGAGGAGATCGTCCCTGGCCTGAACGAACCGGTCGCGCGCGTGAGTGCCGACTCGGTCGGGGCGCGAGGCATCGAGTACTGGGTGCGGGTCGAGACGGCGACGGCGGTGCTGACCGATCCCGCGGTCGATCCCTCCGCGCACCCGCGTATCGTGCGAACGGACGTTGACGCGCTCGCTGAGCCCTCTGCGCACGCCGGCGGGCGCTACCGTCTCGTCACGATCCCGCTGGAGCTCAATCTGCCGGCGATATCCTCCTTGGAGGCGATCCTCTCCGATCAGCGGGAATTTGGACCATACGACCCCTTGCGCTGGCGGTCGTTCCGTTGGATACCGGCGACCAGCGCCTACGTCGAAATCGGTGCCGGCGCATCGGCGACCGGTGCGCTTCGCCCCGAGCCCGGGCGCGCGTTCTGGCTCATCGCGCGGGAGGCGAACCGCATCGACACCGCGCCGGTGGCCGGACGATCGACGATCGCGGCGCCGATCACGCTCGAGCCCGGGTGGAACCAGGTGGGGAACCCGTACGACTTCGCGGTGGCATGGGACAGCATCTCCGCGAGCGATGCGGCGGGTTCGGTCGCGCTCGAGCCGCCGGTCGCATGGGACGAGACCGCGGGCCGCTATCAAACCACGGACGTCGCCGTGCTCGAGCCGTTCGTCGGCTATTGGATGCACAACCCGCGGCCCGGGCCCGTGCAGTTGCAGATCCCATCGCTCGAGGCTCCGCCCGGGCCGGCCACGGCACGCGTGGCCGCAGCGTCGGGGGCGCCCGCCGACTCGCTCGCCTGGACCGTGCAGATCGAAGCTCGCTGTGGCGCCGCGAGCGATACGCGGAACATGGCGGGTGTGTCCTTGCGCGCGCGCGCGGGGCAAGACGCCCTCGACCGGACCGAGCCTCCCATGGCACCCGGCGAAACGCTGTCGCTGTACTTCGTCGGCCCCGAGCCGGGCAAGCGCCGCGCTGTGGACGAGCGACCCTTGCTCGCGCCCACGACGGGTGATCCCACGACTCGCGGCGAGCTCTGGGTATTCGACGTGGCGCGCGGCGGTGAAGACGTCCGGGCGTCTGAGGTGAGTCTCACGTTTGCGGGCGTCGGACGCGTGCCCGACGACGTCGCCCTGAGGCTCGTGGACCGCACGCTCGACCGGGTCATCGATCTTCGCCACGAAAGCGCGTATCGCTACGTGATGGGCGCGCGCGGGTACGATGCGCGCGCGGCGGACGCGCGATTCGCGCTCGTGGCGGGCAGTCCGACCTACGTCGAGGCCGCGGGATCCGGGCTCGCCGCGGCCCCCACTCGCACGACGCTCGAGCCGCCTTCTCCCAATCCACTCACGAGCGCGAGCGTGTTGCGTTTCGAGGTCGAGCGAGCGGGCAAGTTGACGCTCGAGGCGTTCGACTTTGCCGGCCGGCGGGTGCGAACGCTGGCGGATGGGCGGCGCGAGGCTGGGCGCTACGAGCTGGCCTGGAGCGGTGACGACTCCGCAGGCCAGAGGCTCCGGCCAGGGGTGTACTGGCTCCGGCTTTCAGGTGCGGGGCGAACGGAGGTCCGAAAAGTCGTGCTGATGCGATGAGGCCGGGGTGGGTCGGAATCGGCGCTGCCCTACCCTGCTAGGGCAACCCGCGCCGCCTGCGCCAGGTCCACTCCGCGCTGAGCATCGCGACGACGAGCGCGAAGAGCCATGGCGATTCCCAGAGCCGCGAGCTCGCGCGCTGGTGTCGCACGAGCGAGCGCGCGTCGAGCGAGCGCGCCCACGCCCCGACGTCGCTCGCGCGGCCCGCG
>DATDEX010000220.1:0-40933 GCA_036522895.1 Candidatus Eiseniibacteriota bacterium
GGCTCGCGGTCGCGGAGCGCGGCCGGCCAGTCGCTCCAGCGCGCACCGACGTGGGCGTCGCGAATCGCCATGAAGAGCGCGTAGTCGGCGAGCCACGGCGTGCGCGCGCGAAACGCCTCGAGCTCGCCGGCCAGCGCGTGCGCCGGGAGCCGCTCGCGCAGCGGCTCGGCAACGAGCGTGGCCGAAGTTCTCGCATCGCCGTAATCCGCGGGGGATCCCGAGCCCGCGTTCGCATGGGGGCGGCGCGCCGGCAGCCGCGAGAGGTCGCGGCGGGAGAGGAGCCCGTCCTCGACCAGTCGCTCGGGCGAGACGAGCAGGGGATTGCCCGCGAACGCCGAGAAGCACTGGTAGGGCGAATCGCCGAACCCGGTGGGCCCGAGCGGCAGCACCTGCCAGAGCGACTGGCCCGCGGCCGCGAGGAAATCGACGAACGACTCGGCGGCGGGGCCCAGGTCGCCGCAGGCGAACGGCCCCGGGAGCGACGTGGGGTGGAGGAGCAGGCCGCTGGAGCGTGGGAAGCGCAAGGACAGGCCTCCTCGAGCGATGGGCGGGAATGCGGCAGGGCGGGGGGCCCGGAGGGCGCTACCGCGGCAGGGTGGGGGAACGAGACGTGGCGTATTGTGCGGGCGAGCGCGAACCTTCGCAATCGAGCCAATCCACGAAACGGAGCCGCCCCCTGGAACCGAGATCCGTCACACTTGTCTCGCTCGTGATCCTCGCCGCCGCGATCGGCTTTTCGCAGCCGCCGCCGGCGCGCGCCGCCGAGACGGGCGGCGCGTTCGTGATGACGGTGAACGCCGACACCATCGCGCTCGAGCGCTTCACGCGGAGCGGCGACCAGGTGACGGGCGCGCTGGCCTTCCGGCTCACCGGGCTGCGCTTCGATTACGCGCTCACGCTCGCCCCCGGCGGCGGCGTGCGACACATGGAGAACGCGGTGCGGCCGGCATCGGCCACGCTCGCCGCCCCGCCGACCCAGTCGGCGACGCTCGACTGGTCGGCCGACAGCGTGATCGCCGAAGTCCATCCCGGGGGCGTGCAGCGACTCGGCACCCGCGCGGGTTCGGTTCCGTACCTCAACCCGTCCATCCTGCTCCTCGAGCTGATCGTCCAGCGCGCACTCTCCGCGACCCCACCGCTCGACAGCGTGCCGGTGTTCGCGGTCGCGGGCGGCCGCACGCTGCTCATGGCCGTGCGCCGCGTGCGGGCCGACTCGGTCGTCGTGGGCCTCGGCGGCGCGGAGTTCCAGCTCCGCCTCGGAGCCGACCGCGAGATCGTCTCGGGCGGCGTCCCGGCGCAGGGCGTGTCGTTCCGGCGCATCGAGGTGCTTCCCGAACGCCTGCTCGCGATGGCGCCGCCGGATTACTCGCCGCCCGCGGGAGCGCCTTACACGGCCGAGAGGGTGCGCGTTCCCACCCGCGGCGGGTTCGAGCTCGTGGGCACGCTCACGCGTCCCCGGAAGCCCGGCCGCGTGCCGTGCGTGGTGACGATCACCGGCTCGGGCCAGCAGGAACGCGACGAAGCGCTGCTGATCGTGCGCGGCTACCGGCCGTTCCGGCAGATCGCGGACACGCTCGCGCGCCGCGGCATCGCGGTGCTGCGGCTCGACGATCGCGGCACCGGCGAGTCGGGCGGCGTCGTCGCGGGGAGCACGAGCGTCGACTTCGCTGACGACGTCGAGGACGCGCTCCGCTGGCTCCGCCACGCGGGCGGCATCGACAGCACGCGCCTGGCGCTCCTCGGGCACAGTGAAGGTGGGCTCATCGCCCCGCTGGTCGCCGCGCGCGGTGTGCCGTTGAGGGGTATGGTCCTGCTCGCGGGGCCGGCGTGGACCGGGCGCCGGATCATGGAATACCAGAACACCCAGCTCGCGAAGAAGAAATATTCCGGCGCGTCGCTCGACTCGGTGATGCGTTTGGCGACGCACGCGGTCGACTCGCTTGCGGCCGCCGAGCCGTGGGTCGGCTACTTCGCGCGGCACGATCCGCTCGAGGTGGCCCGCACGCTCAAGTCGCCGCCGGTGCTCGTGCTCCAGGGTGCGACCGACCGCCAGGTCGCCGCGGAGCAGGCCCCCGAGCTCGCGGGCGCGTTCAAGCGCGCGGGCAATCCCGACGTGACGCTCCGCGTGCTGCCGGCGACCAACCACCTCTTCCTGCCGGATCCGAGCGGCGATCCCGCGGGCTACTCGGCGCTCCGGGTGAGCGAGATCCCGCGCGCGACGCTGGGCATCATCGCGGACTGGCTGGCGGCGCGGCTCCGCCCCTGACCGCGCCCGAGGCGAGGATGCGGGCGAGGTCCGCGGCGCGCGCGACGCGCAGCGCGCCGTCCGGGCGATAGACGCACCAGCGCCACGCCGTGTCGGCGGGATCGAAGTCGCGGACGAAGCGCGTAGAGTCGACGCCCGGGAGCATGACGCGCACGGCGAGCCCGTCGAGGAGCGCCGCGCGCACATTCCGCTCGCCGTAGCTCTCGCGCGCGGGATCGCCGCCACGATCGCGATGGATCGCCTGCGACTGCGGCGACCAGAAGCGGAGCCACGCATGCGGCGGAAGTCCCGCCGCGGCGAGATCGCGGAGCGCGTTCGCGGCCACGAGCGCGCGGTCGACCGTCGCGTCCGAGCGGATCGCGAGCGGGAACGGGGTCTCTTCGTATGCGCGCGTGAGTGCCGCGCCGTTCACGACGAGACCGGCGCCCGCGAGGATCGCGATGACCACCGCCGCGCGCCCGCGGGGGAGGATCGCGTCGACGATCGCCGCCGCGAGCCACGCCGCGTACGGGAGCGCCGCGACCAGGTAGTAGTGGTAGGTGTGGTGCGCCGCCGGCAGCACCGGCGCGAGCATGGCGAGCCAGCCGAGCGCCGCCACGGCAGCGCCCCGGCGGCGAAGCGCGGGGAGCGCGCAGGCGAGAACGAGGAGCGCGAGCCACGCCGCGCCCCAGCCGAACTCCCACGGCGCGACCGCGTCGGAGACGTTCCGGACCGTGAGCCCCCACGCGTCGAGCGTCCAGCCCGCGTAGGTGAGGAGATTGGGAACGAGCGCGCCGGCCGAGAGCGCGTAGGCCTCGCCGCCGAGCCGGGCCGCGGGTGATGCCAGTACGGGCCACGCCAGCATGAGCCCGAGCATCGCGAGCCAGGCCGGATCGCGCTGGAACGCGCGCGGCGTGCACGGTGCGGGTGCCAAGCGGGCGACGGCCGCGGCGACGACCGGGACGAGCAGCACGGACTCCTTGAAGAGGAGCGCCGAGAGAAAAAGTGGCGGCGCGGCCCAGCGGGCCCGCTCGCCGCGGCGCCAGGCGGCGAGCGAGGCAACCGCGAGGAGCGAGGCGGCGATGTCGCCGTGCGCCGAGATCCACCACACCGCGGTGAACGCCGCCGGGTGGGTGGCGAGGAAGAGGCTCCCCACGAGCGCCGGCGGCCACGCGAGCCGGCGGGCGAGGAGCCAGCCCGTGAGCGCCGCGAGCAGCGCCCAGAGCGCGAGCGACCCGGCGTGCGCGACGCGCGCGTCGTGCCCCGTGCCGGCGACGACATCCCACGCGAGCTGATGCGACGCGTACCGCCACGGGCCGGAGAGGCGCGGGGCCAATCCCGAGGCGCGGGCGAGGCCCAGGAAATCGTCCTGGGAGAATCCATAACCGAGCGCGTGCCGGTGCTGCCAGAACGCCGCAAGTGCCGCGACCGCCGCGACGACGCCGGCGATCGGCCGCGAAGAGCCGGCGCGTTGGACATCTCCCGGCTCCCTCGCCGCCTTGCGAGACCGCTCGCTCGTCCGCTCGCTGTCTGCCGCGCGCACCGCTCCAACCTCGGGCGCCGAGGCAGTCTCGCGCGGGCGCCGCCGGCTCACGCGCGCGTGGCCCACTCCCGCACGCGGCGCGCCACCGCCTCGCCCGTCAGCCCGAAGTGCTCAGCCAGCACCTCCGCGGGCGCCGACTCGCCGAACCGGTCGATCCCCAGCGTGAGCCCGCGCTCGCCGACGATGGCGCGCCAGCCGTCGGTTACACCCGCCTCGATTGACACTCGCCGGCCTCCGGCCGGCAGGAGTTGGCGGCGATACGCCTCGTCCTGCGCGAGGAAGAGCTGCGGCGCCGGCATGCTCACGACGCGCGTCGGCGTCCCCGCGGTCGCGAGGCGCTCGGCCGCGTCCACCGCGACGCCCACCTCGGAGCCCGTGGCGATGAACGTGATCGGGTCGCGGGCCTCGCTGTCGCGGAGCAGGTAGGCGCCGCGCCGCAGGTCGCCGAGCGAGAAGCCCGCCGGTCGCGCGAGCGCGGGCAGCGTCTGGCGGGAGAGGGCGAGGAGCGTCGGGCCGTCGTGACGCTCGAGCGCCATTCCCCAGGCGGCCGCGGTCTCGAGGCCGTCCGCGGGGCGGATCACGAGCAGGTTCGGGATCAGCCGGAGCGCCGCGAGGTGCTCGACCGCCTGGTGGGTCGGGCCGTCCTCGCCGAGGAACACGCTGTCGTGCGTGTACACGCAGATGCTGCGGATCCTCATGAGCGCGGCGAGGCGGATGCCCGGCCGCGCGTAGTCCGTGAACGTGAGGAACGAGGCGCTGAACGGAATGAAGCCCGCGAGTGCCAGCCCGCTCGCGATCGCGGTCATCCCGTGCTCGCGCACGCCGAAGCAGATGTTACGGCCCGAGAAGTCGGTGGGCGTCACGTTCGGGGAGCCGGCGATGTTCGTCCGGTTGCTCGCCACGAGATCGGCGCTCCCGCCGACCAGGCTCGGCACCAGGGCCGCGGCCTTCTGCATCACCACGTTCCCGTGCACCCGCGTCGCCGCGGCGGTCGTGGGCGCGGATTCGCAGAGCTTCTCCGTGAGCCCGCGCGGCACGCGCCGCTCGACGAACTGGTCCCAGGCCGCCGCGCGCGCCGGCTCGGCGGCGCGCCAGCGCGCGAGCGCAGCGTTCCACGCCGTGTGCTCGCCGGCGAGCTCCGCGGCGCGCGCCGCGAAGTGGGCGCGCACCTCGGGCGGAATGAGGAACGCGGGCGACTCGGGCCAGCCGAGCGCGCGCTTGGCGGCGACCGTCTCCTCGGGTCCGAGCGGCTCGCCGTGCGCGTGCGCGGTGTCCTGCTTCTTCGGCGCGCCGTAGCCGATGTGGCTCCGGCACACGACCAGGCTCGGGCGGGTGGTGTCGCCCACGGCGCTCTCGAGCGCGGCGGCGAGCGAAGCCGGATCGTAGGGATCCGCGCGCAGCACCTGCCAGCCGTAGGCCTCGAAGCGCTTCGCCGTGTCGTCGCTGAACGTGATGCTCGTGTTGCCGTCGATCGTGATGTGGTTGTCGTCGTACATCACGACCAGGTTCCCGAGCTGGAGGTGCCCCGCGAACGACGCCGCCTCGTGCGAGATGCCCTCCATCATGCAGCCGTCGCCGGCGATCGCGAACACGCGGTAGGCCCCGGGCGAGAATCCCCCGGCGGCGAAGCGCGCGTCGGCCATGCGCGACGCGAGCGCCATCCCGACGGCGTTCCCGAGCCCCTGCCCGAGCGGCCCGGTGGTGGTCTCGACGCCGGGCGTCAGGCCGTACTCCGGGTGCCCTGGCGTGCGGCTCCCGAGCTGGCGGAAGCGCTGCAGCTCCTCCATCGGCAGGTCGTAGCCCGAAACATGCAGCAGGGCGTAGAGCAGCATCGAGCCGTGCCCGGCCGAGAGCACGAAGCGGTCGCGCCCGGGCCACGAAGGGTCGGCCGGGTCGTGGCGCATGAACCGCGTCCACAGCATGTAGCCCACGTCCGCCATGCCCATCGGCAGGCCGGGGTGGCCCGAGCGGGCCTTCTCGACGGCGTCCACGGCCAGGAAGCGGATGGTGTTGACGGCGAGGCGGTCGAGCGCCGGGTCGGCGCTGGCTTTGGAGCTCGTGGGGCTCACGGGAGTCCTCGGGAGTCCTGGCCGCCGGGGGCGGCGTTCGGCTGGGCGTGCTGCGGATCGCGTGTTCCGCGTCGGACATCCTAGCCGATTCGACCACGCGCCGCCGCCCGCGTTCTGCACTTGCCCCGCCCGCGGCGCGCACCTACCGTTGCGCGCGTGCGCCGCATGCACCTCGACGGAGCCCGCGTGACCCCAGTGGATCGAACGCCCCTCGAACTCACCGTGCCGGAGCTCAGGCGCTACGGCCGTCACCTGACGCTGCCCGAGGTGGGCGAGGCCGGCCAGCAACGGCTCAAGGCCGCGCGCGTGCTCGTCGTGGGCGCGGGCGGGCTCGGCTCGCCGCTCGCGCTCTACCTGACCGCCGCCGGCGTCGGCACGCTCGGCGTGGTGGACTTCGACGAGGTGGACGAGTCGAACCTGCAGCGGCAGATCGCGCACGGCACCGCCTCGGTCGGGACGTCCAAGCTCGCGTCGTTCTCCGCGCGCCTGCACGACCTGAACCCGCACGTGAAGCTCGAGCTCCACGAGACGCGGCTCGATCGCACGAACGCGCTCGGGATCATCGGCCGCTACGACGTGGTGGCCGACGGCACGGACAACTTCGCCACCCGCTACCTCGTGAACGACGCCTGCGTGCTCGCGGGGAAGCCCAATGCCTACGGCAGCATCCTCCGCTTCGAGGGCCAGGCGAGCGTGTTCGACGCGCGCGTCGGGCCCTGCTACCGCTGCGTGTTCCCCGAGCCGCCGCCGCCCGGCGTCGTCCCGAGCTGCGCGGAGGCCGGCGTGCTGGGCGTGCTCCCGGGCGTCATCGGCTCGATTCAGGCCACCGAGGTGATCAAGCTGGTGCTCGGGACCGGCGACACGCTCGTCGGCCGCCTGCTCCTCTACGACGCGATGGAAATGCGCTTCCGCGAGCTCAAGCTCCGGAAGGACCCCGGCTGCCCGCTCTGCGGCGAGCACCCCACGATCCACGAGCTCGTGGACTACGACCAGTTCTGCGGCCTGCCGCCGCGCGCCGGCGACGGCTTCGCGCTCTCGGCCCGCGAGCTCGCCGAGGCGCTCGCGCGCGGGGACGACCTCGTGATCGTGGACGTGCGCGAGCCGCACGAGCTGGCGATCGCCCACTTTCCGGACGCGCTCCACGTTCCGCTCGGCACGATCCCGCTCCGCGCGAACGAGCTGCCCACCACGCGCACGCTCGTGCTCGCCTGCCATCGCGGCGTGCGCAGCCAGCGGGCGCTCGAAATACTGCGCGAGCGTGGCTTCACGCGGCTCAAGAACTTGACCGGCGGCATCGACGCGTGGTCGCGGGAGGTGGACACCGCCGTCCCGCGCTATTAGAGATCGTGCGCACCATTCGACATTCGTTCAGGGAGGAACCTGCATGACCCCCACGCTCCGAAGCGCCGCCCGGCTCACCCTCCTCGCCTCCGGCCTGGCCCTGCTGCTCGCGGCCGCCGGCTGCGCGGTGAATCCCGCGACCGGGAAGCACGAGTTCACGCTCGTCACCCCCGAGCAGGAGGCGGCACTCGGGCGCGAGGGCTACGCGGCGGCCACCGCCGAGTACGGCGTGTACGACGACGTGGCGCTCGCCGCCTACGTCGACAGCGTCGGGCGCCGCGTGGCGCGCGCCTCGGAGCTGCCCGACCTGCCGTGGCGGTTCACCGTGCTCGACGACGCGGTCGTCAACGCGTTCGCGATGCCGGGCGGCTACATTTACGTGACGCGCGGGCTGCTCGCGCACATGCAGAGCGAGGCGCAGCTCGCGGGCGTGCTCGGGCACGAGATCGGCCACGTCACGGCACGGCACTCCGCGAAACAGATCACGCAGCAGCAGCTCGCGGGCCTCGGGCTCGGGCTCGCCGCCGCGGTCTCGCCGGCGTTCCGGCGCTACGGCAGCACGGCGGAGCAGGCGCTCGGGCTCCTCATGCTCAAGTACTCGCGCGACGACGAGACGCAGGCGGACGAGCTGGGCGTGCGTTACGCCTCGACCTCGGGCTACGACCCGCGCGAGATTCCCGCCACCTACCGCACGCTCCAGCGGATCGCCGAGAAGGCGGGGCAGTCGCTGCCGGGCTACATGTCCACGCATCCCGATCCTGGCCAGCGCCAGGAGCGCACCACCGCGCTCGCCGCGAAGGCCGCGGAGGGACGCAGCAACATGACCGTGCGCCAGCGCGGCTACTTGGAGCACGTGCGCAACCTGGTGTACGGGGAGAATCCGCGCTACGGCTGGTTCGAGGGCTCGCACTTCTACCACCCCGTGCTCGGCCTCGAGATGACGTTTCCGCCCGGCTGGCAAACGTCGCACTCGCACTCGGCGCTGACCGCGGTCGCGGCCGACCAGTCGGGCATGCTGCAAATGACGCTCGCCCCGCACGCGGCCGACAAGTCCCCGGGCGACTACCTCGTGGGGCTCACGACCGAAGGCCGGATCGCGAGCTCGCGCGGCGGCGCCGAGACGCTCGGCGGGTGGCCGGGGTGGGTGGGGACGCTCAACGTGCCGAATGGCCCCAACGCGCAGACGACGCTCGTCGCCGCGTTCGTGCGGGTGACGCCCGACGTGATGCTCCAGATCCTCGGGCGTGGCCGTGCTCCCGGCGACGCGGGGGAGCGGCAGGCGTTCGCCACCATCCGCTCGATCACGCCGCTCACCGATCCCGCGCGCGGCATGGTGCAGCCCGCGCGCATAAGGCTCCAGACCCTCACGACCGCCGGGGATTTCCGCGGCGTCTACGCGACGCTCGGCGGCAACATGATCCCGGTCGAGGAGGCCGCGATCCTGAACGGGGTCGAGCTCGACGAGAACGTCATGAAGGGTCAGTGGCTCAAGCTCGTGGACAAGGTGAAGCGGCCGTAATGCGCTCCGCGCGAGCGCATCCTGCCGAGGCTCATCTCACGACTCACGCTCGAGTTGGGACCCGGCTCGCAAATTCGTTCACAACCCGGTTGACAACGTGCTGATACGCCTTTAGGTTGCCCCGCGATCATGGCCAAACTCATCGCGAGTGCCCTCGTTCTCGTCTGCCTCGTCGCGGCCAGCGTGGCGCTGTCGCAGTCGTTCAACGTGCGGCTCGGCGCGTCCCAGGGTCCGGTTCAGCCCATCAACTTCAGCCACAAGATCCACGCGGGCACGAACCAGATGGACTGTAAATATTGCCACTACGGCGCCGCCAACTCGCAGTGGGCGAACATCCCGGCCGTCAGCACCTGCATGGGCTGCCACAAGATCGTGGCCACCGACAAGCCCGAGATCCAGAAGCTCACCGGGTTCTTCGACCGGGGCGAGCAGGTGCCGTGGATCAAGGTCCACTACCTCCCGGACCACGTGAAGTTCAATCACAAGCGCCACGTGCGCGCGGGCATCGCCTGCCAGGAGTGCCACGGCCCGGTCCAGACGATGGACCGCGTCTACCAGTACAGCTCGCTCAAGATGGGCTGGTGCGTGGGCTGCCACCGCAAGAACCTCGACAACCCGGACTTTCCAGCCACCATGGACTGTCTGGTCTGCCACCACTAGAGGATCCATGTCCGACCCGGTGGTCATTCCTCGACGGGACTTCCTGAAGCTGGTGGGCGTCGGCGTCGCCGGCGTCACCGCCGGCTGCGCGGCCCCGCCCACCGAGAAGCTGATCCCGTACCTGATCGCTCCGGAGGACATCCTCCCGGGCGTGCCCTACTACTACGCGAGCGTCTGCCGCGAGTGCCCCGCCGGCTGCGGCACGTTGGTGCGCACGCGCGAGGGCCGCGCGATCAAGCTCGAGGGCAACGCGGCGCACCCGCTGGGCCAGGGGGGCCTGTGCGCGCGCGGGCAGGCCGGGCTCCAGGGCCTCTACGACCCCGACCGCCTTAAGACCCCACTCGTCAAGGACGGCGCGACGTGGAAGAGCGCCACCTGGGAAGCGGCACTCGCGATCGTGGGCGCGAAGCTCGCCGCGGCGAAGGGGCGGAACGTGCTCCTCACCGGCCACGAGACCGGCACGATGCGCGCGCTCGCCGGCGAGTTCGCCGCCGCGCAGAACGGCCGGCACGTCATGTGGGAGCCGTTCGCCTACGAGGCCGTGCGCGCCGCGAACCGGGCCACGTTCGGGCTCGACGTGGTGCCGCACTACGACGTCGCCGCGGCGCGGTGCGTGATCGCGTTCGGCGCGGACTTCCTGGAGACGTTCGTCTCGCCGGTCGCGCAGGCGCGCGGCTTCGCGGCGATGCGCGCGCGGCGCGACGACGGCGGCGGCCACTTCGTGACGGTCGAGCCGCGGCTCTCGCTCTCGGGCGCGAGCGCGGACGAGTGGGTGGCGGCCAAGCCGGGCACCGAGTTCGCGCTGGCGCTGGGGATCGCGCACGTCATCGTCGCCGAGGGCCTGGGGCCCGCGGCCGCCGAGCGCGCGGCGCTCCAGGGGGCGCTCCAGGCGTGGACGCCGGACGTGGTCGAGCAGCAGACCGAGGTGCCCGCGGCCACGACGACGCGGCTCGCGCGGCTCTTCGCCAAGTACGCGCCGAGCCTCGCGATCGCCGGCGGCGTGAGCACGCAGGGCACGCACGGCACGGCGCTCGTCGCGGCGGTCAACGTGCTGAACCACGTCGCGGGGAACGTGGGGAAGACGCTCAAGTTCGACCGCACGCTCGAGCTCGAGGGGCTCTCGACGTTCGCCGGCTTCATGGACGAGTTGAAGGCCATGTCCGACGGGAAGGTCGACGTGCTGATCGTGCACGGCGCGAACCCGCTTTACGCGGCCCCGGAGTGGGCAGGCGCGAAGGCGGCGTTCGCGAAGGTGCCGTTCAAGGTGGCGCTCTCGACCGCGTGCGACGAGACGACCCAGGCGTGCGACGTGATCCTGCCCGTCTCGCACCCGCTCGAGAGCTTCGGCGACGCGTGGTCCGCGCGCGGCGTCTACTCGCTCCAGCAGCCGGCCATGAAGCGCCTGCCCATGTTCGACGCGCGCCCGTTCGGCGACGTGCTGCTGGCACTCGGGAAGGGCGCCGGTGCGGGAGCGGGTGTGGTGGCGAAGTGGCCCGACAGCTACCACGACTACCTGCGCGAGCGCTGGAAGGCGCTGCACGCGAGGTTCGGGAACGGCCGCGACTTCGAGACGTTCTGGAGCGAGGTATTGAAGAACGGCGGCGTGTTCGAGGACCCCGCGCCGGCTACCGTGCGCTGGGCCGGGACGCCGGCGTTCGCGGCCTCGGAGCGCTCCGGCGAGGGCGAGTTCGCGCTCGTCTTGACGCCGTCGAGCAACTTTTACGACGGGCGCGGCGCCAACAAGCCCTGGCTCCAGGAGCTGCCCGACATGACGAGCAAGACCGTGTGGGGCTCGTGGGTCGAGATCCATCCCGAGGCCGCGGCGAAGCTGGGCGTGAAGCAGGGCGACCCGGTGCGACTCGAGACGGCCGCCGGTGCAGTCGAGGTGCCGGCTTACCTCTACGCCGGGATCCGAAAGGACACCGTCGCGCTGGCGCTCGGCCAGGGCCACACGGGCTACGGCCGCTATGCCAAGGACCGCGGCGTCAACGCGGTGGCGCTCGTGCCGCAGGCGACCGACGCCGCCGCGGGGGCGCTCGCCTACCAGGGCGCGCACGCGAAGGTCTCGCGCGGCGCCAGGGCGATGGAGCTCTTCCAGCAGCAGTCGGAGAAGAACCAGCACGACCGCCACATCGCGCAGATCGTGCCGCTCGCGGCGCTGCTCGCGACCGGGACGGAGGTGCCCAAGGAAGCCGCGATGCACGCGCAGGGCACGCCGCACGGCGACATCGCCGAGTCGGCGCCGCACGTGGTCGAGATCCCGGGCCATTACGGGGCCGGCGAGGGCGTGCACGTTCAGGACCCGAGCATGTCGCGCCCCGGCGCGTTCACCGAGCCGCTCGCCCGGCCCGAGGGCTGGAAGCCGCCGGCGCACGCGATCACCGCGTTCGAGCCCGAGCTCGCGGTGCGCCACGCCCGCAACAACCCCGTCAACGTGGGCTCGTACAAGAACGCGAAGCACCGCTGGGCGATGAGCATCGACTTGAACTCGTGCACGGGCTGCGGCGCGTGCGTCGTGGCGTGCTACGCCGAGAACAACATCCCGGTCGTGGGACCTGACCTGATCCGGCGCGGCCGCGAGATGGCGTGGATCCGGATCGATCGCTTCGAGGAGCGCGTGGCGCCGGGTCCGAGCGACGTGCGCTTCGTGCCGATGATGTGCCAGCACTGCGGCAGCGCGCCGTGCGAGATGGTGTGCCCGGTCTACGCCACTTACCACAGCCCCGAAGGACTGAACGCGCAGGTCTACAACCGCTGCGTGGGCACGCGTTACTGCTCCAACAACTGCCCCTACAAGGTGCGCGCGTTCAACTGGTTCGACTACTCGGCCCCGGAGAAGACCACGTTCGCGTTCCCCGAGCCGATGAACTGGCAGTTGAATCCCGACGTGACCGTGCGCTCGAAGGGCGTGATGGAGAAGTGCACGATGTGCATCCAGCGCATCCTCGAGGGGAAGGGGAACGCGAAGGACGAGACGCGCGAGGTGCGCGATGGCGAGATCCAGACCGCGTGCGCCCAGACCTGCCCCGCGCAGGCGATCACGTTCGGCGACCTGGCCGATCCGGAAAGCGCCGTGCATCTCAAGAGCTTCGGCGAGCGGAAATACTGGGTGTTCGAGGAGCTGAACACGAAGCCCGGCGTGACCTACCTGCAGAAGGTGACGCGCGACACGCAGGCGGGAGGCACGGCATGAGCGACGTCCTCGCCCCGCCCGCGCCTGCCACGAGTCACGGCCCGATCGACCCCGAGAAGCGGCCGATCACGCAGGTGTCGTTGAACGACGACGTCATGACGCTCATCAGCCTGCCCGGGAAGATCTGGTGGGCGGCGTTCATCTTCGACCTCATGGTGCTCGGCGTGGCGTTGGCCGCCGTCCGCAACCTGATCGTGCACGGCTGGGGCGTGTCGGGCTTCCAGCGCCCCGTCATGTGGGCCGTGGACATTACGAACTTCGTCTTCTGGGTCGGCATCGCGCACTGCGGCACGCTCGTTTCCGCGGTGCTGTTCCTGTTCCGCTCGCACTTCCGCCGCGCCGTCTACCGGATCGCCGAGGCGATGACCGTGTTCGGCGTGCTGACCGCGGCGATGTTCCCCGCGATCCACACCGGCCGGCCGTGGTTCGACTACTGGCTCTTCCCGTACCCGAACCAGCGCGGGATCTGGACCAACTTCCGCTCGCCCCTCGAGTGGGACGTGTTCGCCGTGAACACCTACCTCACCGTGTCGAGCATTTTCTTCCTCGTCGGCCTGATCCCCGACGTGGCCGCGGTGCGCGACCGTGCGAAGCAGCCGCTCATGAAGTTCATCTACACGCTCATCTCGTTCGGCTGGACCGGCGCCAACTACCAGTGGAAGCACTTCTACGGCGCCTACCTGTTCTTCGCCGCCATCGCCACTCCGCTCGTGTTCTCGGTACACAGCGTGGTGTCGTGGGACTTCGCGATGGCCCAGCTGCCCGGCTGGCACTCGACGCTGTTCGCGCCCTACTTCGTGGCCGGCGCGATCTTCTCGGGCGTGGCGCTCGTGATCAACCTGCTCATTCCGATCCGCAAGGCGTTCCATCTCGAGCACATCGTGACGCTCGAGCACATGGAGAAGCTCTCCAAGCTCGTGCTCATGACCTCGACCATGGTCGCCTATTCGTACCTGACCGAGTTCTTCATCGCCTGGTATGGCCCGAGCAAGGCCGAGCGTGACCTGTTCTGGTTCCGCGCCACCGGCGATTACTGGTGGGCGTTCTGGATCATGTTCTCGTGCAACACCATCTTCCCGCTGCTGCTGTGGTTCAAGTCCGTGCGCCGGAACATGGTGGTGCTGTTCTGCCTGTGCATCCTCGTGAACGTCGGCATGTGGTTCGAGCGGTTCGTGATCATCGTCACCTCGCTCGCGCGCGCGTTCAACCCCTCGAACTGGTTCCACTACCGCATGTCGATCACCGAGGTGGCGCTCATCGTGGGCTCGTTCGCCTGGTTCTTCATGTTCTTCCTGGTGTTCGTGCGCGTGCTGCCGGCCTTCTCGATCGCGGAGATCAAGGAGACGCTGCCCGCGCCGCGGCGGAGGGACCACGCATGATGAACTTTCTCCTGAAGCTGCTCATGCCCCCGCCGCCCAGGTTTTACGGCGTGATGGGCATTTACTATTACGTGGACGACGCGGCGGACGCGGTGACGGCGCTCCGCCAGGCCGGCCACAAGGACCTCCAGGTGTTCTCGCCGGTGCCGCACCACGAGATCGAGGCCGCGCTCGAGCAGGGGCCGTCGATCGTCCGCTGGGTGACGTTCGTGGGCGGCGTGCTCGGCTGCACGGGCGGCTTCGCGCTCTGCTGGTACTCGGTGACCACGTGGCCCATGGTGATCGGCGGCAAGGAGCTCGTGAGCATCCCGCCGTTCGTGGTGATCGGCTACGAGTCCATGATCCTCATTGCCGGGCTCTCGAACCTGCTCGGCATGCTGGCGCTCGCCCGATTGCCGCAGATCAAGCCCTCGGCGCCGTACGATCCGCGCTTCCAGGAGGACAAGATCGGCATCTGGGTGCCGTGTCCCCCGACCGCCACGTCGAAGGTCGAGCAGATGATGAAGGGCCAGGGCGCGGAGGAGGTGCAGGTCCATGCCTAAGTACCTGGCGCTCGTGGCCGTGCTCGCCCTGTGGTCGCCGTCCTACCAGCAGGGTTGCAAGGACGTGAAGAAGGCGGTGACACACCTTTCGTATTACCCGATCCGCGACATGCGGCAGACCATCGCGATCGATCCGCAGCGGACCACCTGGGGCGCGCCGGACTCGCTCACCGTGCCCACGATCGGCCGCGACCCCTATGTGGACGACATCGCGCCCTACGACGTCGCGAGCAAGAAGCTCGTGGCGCCGGCGTCGAGCCTGCAATCGGTGGCGCATGGCGACAGCCTGTTCCACACCATCTGCTGGACGTGCCACGGGAAGACCATGGCCGGCGACGGGCCGGTGAGCTCCAAGTTCATCCCGCCGCCGGACCTGCTCGCCGAGTCCACGCGCGGGAAGAGCGACGGCTTCATGTACATGTACATGCGCCACGGCGGCGCCGTGATGCCCTCGTACGGAAACGTGCTCTCGTCGCGCGACGCGTGGTCGCTCGTCCATTACATCCGCCACATGCAGCAGGTGAGCCCGCGATGAGCAACGAAGCGGTCCTGGTCGACATCGCAGGGCGGCTGCCCGGCACGCCCGATCCCAAGAAGCGCAACATCTTCATTGGGCTCATGGTCGTGGGGCTCGTAGCGTTCGGCTTTTTGCTCGTGACGAACCCGTTGCGGGCGTGGGGGGCGTGGAGCATCAACACGCTCTACTTCCTCGGCATCGCCCAGGGCGGCGTGGTGCTCGCGGCCGCGATCCGGCTGTCGAACGGGCGCTGGGGCGGGCCGATCATGCGCATCGGCGAGTCGCTCTCGGCCTACCTGCCGTTCGGCATCGCCACGATGGCCGTGCTGCTCATCGCCGGGATCTGGACCTACCTGCCGTGGATCGGACACGTGGAGCCGCGCCAGGCGCCGTTCTTGAACGTGCCGTTCCTGTACGTGCGCACGCTCGGCGGGCTGTTCCTGTTCTGGATGCTCGCGAACAAGCTCGTGCGCGCGTCGCTCCGGCGCGATCTCTACCTGTTGACGCCGCACGTGACGCCCGCGCTGCGGTCCGCGTACGACAAGATGGTGGGGCAGTGGTACGGCGACCAGCCCGAGGCCGCCGCCTACTCGCACGAGGTGGCGCACCTGTCGCCGCAGATCGTGCTGACGTTCGTGGCGTTCTACTCGGTGATGGCCTGGGACTTCATCATGGCGCTCACGCCCAACTGGGTGAGCCCGCTGTTCGGCTGGTTCGTGTACGCCGGCGCCTTCATCAGCGGCGTGTCCGTGGTGGCGCTGCTCGCGACGCGGCTCCGCGCCAAGCGCGGGCTCGAGGCCTACATCACGACGAACATGTTCTGGGACATCGGCAAGGTGCTGTTCGCGTGGTGCATCTTCTGGGCGTACCTCATGTGGTCGCAGTACCTGCCGATCTGGTACGCGGACATGCCGGAGGAGACCTGGTGGGTGTTCCTCCGCTTCGAGGACCCGTGGCGCCCGTGGGCGTTCGCCGCGTTCGGGCTGGTTTTCGTGATCCCGTTCCTCGGCATGCTCAACAAGACCAGCAAGACGAACCCCGCGCTGCTGTTCATGTTCACGTGCATCGTGCTCTCGGGCCTGTGGATCGAGCGGCACGTGCTCGTGATGCCGTCGCTCGAGCCGTCCCACGTGTGGATCGGGCTTCCCGAGGTGCTCGTGACCGCCGGCTTCGTGGGCCTGTTCGGCCTCGCGGTGCAGCGCTTCCTCGCCAAGTACCCGTGCGTCAAAGTGAGCGACCTGTTAGAGCACGCCGGAGGTCACGGGCACTGACGCGGGCCTTCTGAAGGCGTCAGGCGGCGCCCGGGACCTCGAGCAGAGGTTCCGGGCGCCGTAGTTTCATAGTAGGGAAGAGTCGTGCCGGGATGGCGGAACGGTAGACGCAGCGGACTTAAAATCCGCTGGGCGCAAGCCCGTGCAGGTTCGAGTCCTGCTCCCGGCACCAAGTCCTGCAGTGAGATGCTGGTCCAGCAGTACGGTGGTCGCGGCCGCCCCCGGGGCGGAGGTAGAATTCCCGCATGCCCTTGCTTAGCTTCGGCACGGTCTTCGGCCTGTTCCTGATGGGCGGGTCGGCGACGACACTTTTCAGCCTCCTCTCGACGCGCAATGAGATCCTCCGTGCGAAGTCGTGGCTGTCCACGCCCGGGACGATCACTCGCTCCGAAGTGGAAGCGTACTGGAAGCCGATCGGCAGCAACTGGACGAGGCTGTACCGGCCCCTGGTGGAGTACTCGTTCGAGGTCAGAGGCGAGCCGTTCTCGGGCAAGCGGATCTCGCTGATCACGATCAACACGAGCTTCAAGAGCATGGCGGAGACGGAGGCTCGTCAATTCGTCGTGGGAGCGAAGGTCACGGTCTACTTCAACCCGTCGGATCCCCGCCAGTGCGTCCTGGATCGACGCGGGCCCAAAGACGATTCAGGCGCGCTCATTGTTATGGCCCTGGCGGGAGCCGCGTTCCTGGCCGGGCTGCTCGCTGTCTCCGGAGCATTGAAGCTCGGTTGAGCATTGGCTTCCGGGGCGCTCGCCACTATTTCGTCACTTCACAGTTCCTAGCGCGAGGCAGGGTTGGCAGCCGCGGGCTTTGAAATTGAGCGGGTTAACCCTGGGCCGTGTACAAGAACTGTGCGGAAATCAACGCGAGGATGGGGAGCATCGTTACTCACGGCGCCGCGTATGCCGTTGAAGACTCACGATGCCTGCTCTGCTCCCCGATTCGGCGAGACATCTTCACGAGGTACCATCTGGGCACCGGGGAGGGTGCCACGGAGACCGTGCCGCGGGGTTCGGACGGCTGGCGGCTGTTCGCGCCGGAGCTCAGGCGTGAGCAGGTGCTCGGGGTGCCGGCGGCGCCATCCTTGGTTCTCGGATCCATCGCGCTGCTCGCCGCCATCGGCGATCTAAGGTGGATCCGGGCGGGCGGCGCAAAAGCGCTTCGCGGCGTGCCGCGAATCAGCCGGCACCTCTGGCGCATGTGCCTCGCGCTGATCGTCGCCTCGCTGTCGATTGGCCAGGTCAAAGCCGTCATCGCGAAGCTGATCCGGAGGCCGTTGGTCATGGGCCTGCCGCTCGTGGTGCTCGCGGCGCTGCTCTACTGGCTCTGGCGCGTTCGCCTGCGGAGGAGTTTCCGCGGCGTCGTTGTGCACGGAAGTCCGGAGACCCCGACGATGGTCGAGCCGGTCACGCTCGAACGGTAGGGCGAGCGAGTCCAACCTGACGGTCAATGCCGCTGCGCTGCCTCACGGTCCCGCAAGGCCTTCTGCACCTGTGCTGGGATGTTCCCGCCCGCGCTGTCTCACGTCGTGCTACGCTTCCGGGTGGCGTCAGCGGCTCGGACTCACTCCTAAGCTCGGCCGCTTCTGCCAGCTCGAAGCCTTCCCGTGGAGGTCGCCCTGCGCCGTTTGAGAGCCCTGTTCTGCGTCGGATCGGCGATGCTGTCGCTCGCGGCAACCGGAGGATGTTCAAAACGAACATTACCCACGGAGCCCGTAGGCGTGTTCGCGGGTTACATGATGGGGTTGTTCCCGAGCTACAGGTTCGTCCAAGCGTGGGGCGGCAGCGGCAGCGGAAACGGGCAGTTCGAGCGCCCGCAGGGCCTGGCCGTCGACGCCGGCGGCAATGTCTACGTCGTGGACACCGCCAATCGCCGGATCCAGAAATTCACGGATGACGGCAGGTACCTGATGCAGTGGGGAAGTGCTGGCACTGCGGATGGACAGTTTGGGTACATGAATTCGGTTGCGGTGGACGCCAGCGGAAACGTCTACGTCGCGGACGCCGAAAACAGTCGCATCCAGAAGTTCAATAGCGATGGCACGTTTCTCACGAAGTGGGGCACGCTCGGCTACGGTGACGGGCAGTTCAACGACGACGATCTGGCCGTGACGGTGGATGCCGCCGGCAATGTCTACGTGGCTGACACTGGGCACAGCCGAATCCAAAAGTTCACGACAGACGGCACCTACGTGACGCAGTGGGGCACTGCGGGGTTCGGCGCGGGGAAGTTGTTCTGGCCGCGGGGTGTGGCGGTGGACAGTCGCGGCGATGTTTACGTGGCGGACGGAGCCCACAGCATCCAAAAGTTCAACAGTGCCGGCGTCTACCTGAAAGGGTGGGCGATGCGTGATGCACTGCATGGATCGTCGGAGCACGTCGCGGTGGACCCCGAGGGCAATGTCTACGCGACCGACCGTTACACCAGGTGCATCAAGAAGTTCACCAGTGACGGTTTTCTCATCGGCCGATGGGAAGTTGGAAGCTGGAGTTGGACGCCTGCTCTGGCGGCGGGCGCCAATGGCGCGGTCTACGTAACGGACACGGAGAATAACCGCGTCGAGAAGTTCGCTCCGTCGCGGTAACGCGCTCTGCCAACGTGGATGAGCCTCCGGCCTGCAGGAAGTCTAGCGATGAAGGGTGGCCGAGCGACCGAAGAGAGGAGGGATCGAATGAGATCCCGGATCTTCCGCGCCCGTGGTAGGCTCTCCTGCATGCGTGCTGCCGCCTTCTCGCTCATCTTCCTTGCTGCCACCGCGCATGCCGCGTGGACACCGGTGATCGGTACCCGTGTTGCCGCCGCGCCGCCGATCGCCCACCTGACGCCGATCGAGGACGGAGCGGGCGGCGCATTCCTGCTGACGTTCGACGAGATTCCCTACCCCGGCGACGCGCCGCACGTGTTCGCTCATCACGTGCTCTCCACCGGCGATCTGGCGTCCAACTGGCCCGCAGGCGGCGCGCCCGTGTGCTCGACGAGCGTCGTAGACGTGGGCTGCTACAACGCGCGGCTCAAGGAGCTGAGCGCGTGTCCCGATGGGAGCGGCGGGCTCTACGTCGGCTGGGCCGGCTTGCCTCGCCTTGCGGGCTCGATCGGCTGGACCGCACGCGTGGTGCACCTCGATCCAACCGGCTCGCTCGTGGCGGGCTGGCCGAGCGCCGGGCTCGCGGTGAGCGACGGGGCGGGGCAGAGCGCGCTCGCGCTGCATCCTGACGGAACCGGCGGCGTTCTGGTCGCGTGGCGTGACGACCGCTCGCTCACGTCCGAAGATATCGCTCCGCACCTCCTGCTCCAGCACTTCCTCGCCGACGGCACGCGTGCCCCGGGCTTTGCGGAGCGCGGCCGGCTCCTGAGCCCCGAGCTCTCCGGATACCTCTGGCGAGGTAACGTCGCGTTCACGCCCGATCCGGGCGGGGGCGCATGGGCCTTGTTCTCCACCGTCAGCACCGACACGTCGATCGCGCGGAGCCGCTTCCGCGTCTCGCGCTGGGATGCCTCGGGGCTCGAGACGATCTCCGCGGTGGAGCTGCCGGGCACGAGCCAGGACTTGGCGGGCCCTTACCCCGCGACCGCAACGCTGTGGCCCGACGCGCAGGGCGGCGCGTGGGTCGTGGTTGCGAGCTACGCGCGCGGCGGCTGCTTCGCCACCCATGTGCTCGCGAATGGCGCGCGCGATCCCGCCCTGCCGGTGCACGGCCTGCCACTCGCCGCCGATGCAAACGCTCGCCCCGAGCCCGACGGAAACGGCGGCTTCCTCGTCAAGGACTTCTCGGGATACGAGGTCATGGCGCTTCGTCACCTGCTCGCGAACGGCACCCCGGACCCGGCCTGGAGCACGGCTGTACCCATCGCCGGCTCGCGCGACGCCCGACTCTATCGGACGTCCGACGGCGTGCTCGCCGCGGGGTGGAGCCTCCCGATCTCAATTCAGTGCTCGCCGTACGTGGGCATCGCGGTCGTCGGCCGGGTGCTCGCCGACGGCACCGCGCCCGCCGGTTGGCCCGCGCAAGGCATCGCGAACCCATCCATTCCGACCGGCGTGGATGCCTCGTCCGAGTCGCGGGAGTACCCGATGGCGTCGTGCTCCGATGGTCAGGGCGGCTTGATCGCATTCTGGACCGTGGGAGAGGCTTTTTCTCCCGACGTCCAGCCCGGTGACGTGCGTGCGATGCGCTTCTCGACGCAGGGACCGGTCGCGAGCGTGACGCCCGGCTCGGGCTCGGGCGCGATCTCCCTGCGTGGAGCACGGTTCGGTCGCGGCGGGATCCACGTGACGGCGGACGGCTTCGCGAGCGCCGGCGCGACCCTCAGCCTCTACGACCTCTTCGGACGCCGCGTCTCGGGACTGGACCTGCCGGCCTCAGCCACCGCGCTCGACGTGGTCATGCCGGGCTCCGATGCGCTCCGCCCCGGGATCTACTTCCTCCGACTTCGGAGCCGGCCCGGCGAGGCGCGGGCGAGGGTGCTCGTGGTGAAGTGATATGGAGCGACCCTAATTCAACGCGATAGGTTTTCTCCTTGCGGCCGCCCCCGGGCGGCCGCGCTTGTTTGGGGGTCGAGCCGCAATCCAACGTCAGAGGATGAGCCAGCGCGGCCCAGGGCTGTCGCAGCCAGCCGGCCAGGGCTTCGACCGGGCCGATCTGGTCTGGCGCGGCGAATCCCGCCGGGCGTATCGTTAGATTCGCCCGTAAGCACGTATTCATACGAGGCATCTTGCAAATGGAGGGCCGCGCCATGCGACATGTGCCCCGTTTTGGCTTGCCACCGCTTCGCCTCTCTCGCGGTCTGCGCGCGAGGTCGAAGACGCTTCTGCCCGTGCTTCTTTGGATGGGTCTGCCGCTCAGAGCCAGCGCCGCCCCCCTCATGGCCGCTCCGTTCTCGTGGTACGACTCCGGTTTCAGCGCGCGTGCGGTGGCGGTGGGGGATCTGAACCATGACGGCTTCGACGACGTGGCCGTGGCCGACGGGTTCGGAACGGTGGGCGTCTTCCTCGGGGCCGGGGACGGCACACTCGGACAGCGCACAGAGTTTGCGACCGCAGGGGACGGGACTTCGATTGCAATCGCGGATCTGAACGGAGACGGGCATCCCGACCTGGTCGTTGCAAACAACTCGTTTGGCAATGTGTCGGTTCTCACCGGCATCGGAGACGGGCGGTTCAACGCTCCGTCCAATCTTCCGACGGCCGACGGTCCCTACGATGTCGTGTGCGCGGATCTCGACCACGATGGCCGCAGCGATATCGTGGTCGGCGCCGTCACGTACCCCTATTACATCTGTGTAATGCGCAACTTGGGCGGAGGCAATTTCGCGCCGCACCAGGACTATTCCGCCTTCTGTCAGCCCAGTTCGATCGCCATCGGGGACCTGAACTCCGACGGCCGGCTCGACGTCGTGGCGGCCAATGATTGCGGCCCGGGAGAGATCTCGATCTGGCGAGGCCTGGGAGACGGAACACTGGGTGCGCGCGTCGACATGGCTGTCCAGGAGTTTCCCTCGTCCGTGCGTCTTGCCGACATGAACCACGATGGAGCGCTGGATCTGGTGGTGTTGGACGGCGTTGTCAGTTCGCCGCGGATCGCGGTATTCCTGGGCAATGGCAGCGGTGGCTTCGGCCCCGCCATCGGGACGCCGATCGGCTACAACGCGCAATCGTTCGTCGTGGCCGACTTCGACCATGACGGCAATCTCGACGCGGTAGTCACGCACTCCTCGCCGTCGCCACCGCCTCCGTCTTCGTTATCCATCCTGCGCGGAAATGGTAACGGTACGTTTGCACCGGCTGTGGCTCACGTTACCGGCCCGAGTCCTCGGGGCATTGCCTTGGGCCATTTCGATGCACACGGCAGTCTCGACATTGTCGTGGCCCACTCGAACTTCCTTGTGAGCGGCATCAGCCTCATGGCTGGAAATGGCGACCTGACCTTCGGGTCCGAGCTCCAATTCGCCACCTCGCCGTCCCCGCTGGCATTGGCCGCCGGCGACCTCAACCATGACGCCCATGCAGACATCGTCACCGTGGGCGGCAATGACTTGCTTTCGGTGCTCTTGGGAGATGGCCACGCGTCCTTCGGGCCGCGGGTGGACTACCCCACGAACAGCTTCCCCTATTCGGTGGCGATCGGGAACTTGAACGGAGACGCGCTTCCGGACCTGGCGGCGACAAGTCTCGCCGACAACGTTGTGTCGGTCTATATCGGAACCGGGGGCGGCGCATTGGCGCCCAGAGTCAACTACGCGACCGGATCCAGCCCCAGTTCGGTGGTCATCGGTGACGTGAACCTGGATGGCCGGGCCGATCTCGTTTGCGCCAATGGCGGGTCCGGGACCGTGTCGGTGCTCCTGGGAAACGGGGACGGCACGTTTGGTGCCAGGCGGGACTTCCCGGTGGGCAACTTCCCACAACGGAGCGCCCTCGGTGACGTCAACCACGACGGCCGCCTCGACGTGATCACCGGCAATTTCGGGGCGAGCACGGTTTCGGTCCTGCTCGGAAACGGCGACGGCACGTTCGGACCGAACCGCGAATTCCCCGCGGGTCCGGGCGCCTTCGGCGTCGCGTTGGGGGACCTGAACGAGGACGGATCGCTCGACATTGCCGTTGCGGACAACGCGTCGCACTCGGCGACGGTTCTACTCGGAAACGGTGATGGCACGTTCGCGTCGCCCGCGATCCTCGCGGCCGGCTCCGCGGCGCGCGACGTGGCGATCGTCGACCTCGATGCCGATCACCATCTCGATCTGGCCGTCGCCAATACGCTCTCGAACACGGTTTCGATCATGCGCGGCAACGGCGATGGAACGTTCCGGCCGCACGAGGACTATGGGACTGGAGACCAGCCCGCCGCTCTGGCAGTTGCCGATTTCAACGGAGATGGGCAGCCTGATCTCGCCGTTCCGGGCAATTCCGCGGGCGTGATCTGGGTCTTGCTCAATCGCACTGTCCCCAGCGGCTGCCAGGATACGGGTCCGCCGTCGCTTTCCGTGTCTTTGTCCCCCGCGCTTCTCTGGCCTCCCGACCACAAGCTGGTTGCGGTGCATGCCACCGTCGAGGTGCACGACGATTGTGACGCCTCGCCGCAACTGAGCCTGCTCTCGATCGAGAGCGACGAGCCGGATCGCGGGGCCGATCCCGGGGACCAGCCGAACGACATCCAGGGAGCGGCCCTGGGGAGCGCGGACTTCGACTTCCAGCTGCGCGCGGAGCGGGCGGGAGGCGCGGGCGGACGGACGTATACCGTCTGCTACGAGGCGCGCGACGCGAGCGGCAACGTGGCGCGGCGGTGCGCGACGGCGACCGTGTCGCACGACCGGCGCGAGCGGGCCACCGATGACACTCCGAAGGTGCTGGAGGCCGGCGTGTGGCCGAATCCAGGGGCGCGGCGGGCAACCATCGCGTACGCCCTGCCGCGTGCGGGGCGGGTTCGCCTGCGAATCTTCGACATCGCGGGTCACCTCAGGGCGGACCTGGTGAACGAGTGGGAGCCCGCGGGCCTGCACGCGGCAGCGTTCGCATCGGCGGCGCGCCCGGGAACCTACCTCTACCACCTGGAGTTCGAGGGCAAGAGCCGGAGCGGAAAGTTCGTGGTCATAAACTGAGCGGAAGTCGCGCGGCCGTGTTCGGGACCAGTCCGTACATCGACTCGCGATCCACACCTGCCCGAGCCTCGGCGTCGGTTCCCGTGGCGCGCGGTGGCCTGCACGCGACTTGCCCACACCGCGCACGATGAAGCTCCCCCGCACGCTCGGCACGCTGGCGCTCGTGTTCGTGCTGTTCTTCTGCACGTCGGGGGGCGCGTTCACCACCGAGACGCTCGTCGCGGCGGTGGGGCCCGGGCTCGCGCTGGCGATCCTTCTCGCCGTGCCGCTCCTCTGGTCGCTGCCCGAGGTGCTCATCATCGGCGAGCTGGCGAGCATGCTGCCCGAAGAGGGCGGCTACTATCGCTGGGTGCGCCGTGCGTTCGGCCCCTTCTGGGGCTTCCAGAACGCCTGGCTCACGTGGATGTACTCGCTCGTCGACATGGCGCTCTACCCGGTGCTCTTCAACCAGTACCTCGCGTTCTTCGTCCCGGGGCTGGGGAAGCCGGCGCAATGGGCGGTGTCGCTCGGGGTGATCTGGTCCGCGACGGCGCTGAACCTCCGTGGCGCGCGCCCGGTGGGGCGCGTGTCGATCCTCGCCGGGGCGTTCATCCTGCTCGGGTTCTTTCTCCTCGCGATCGCGGCGCTGCCGCACATGAGCCATGCGCCCTGGATCCCGTTCGCGAAGGGCGGGCAGGGAGCGCTCGGCGCGCTCGGCGTCGGACTGTCGCTCGCGCTCTGGAACTACACGGGCTGGGACAACGCCAGCACGGTGCAGGGGGAGGTCCGCGACGCCTCGCGTGCGTACCCGCGCGCGCTGGCCCTGACGTTGCCGCTCGTCACGCTCGGCTATCTGTTGCCGCTCGGCACGACGCTCGCCGCCACGGACTGGACGAAGTGGCACGAAGGGGGATGGTCGGATATCGCCCGCGCGCTCCCCGGCGGCCTCGGGCCGCTGCTGGCCGTGTGGATCGGGCTCGCCGGGCTCGTGAGCGCGCTGTCGCTCTTCAACGCGCTTCTGCTCGCTTACTCGCGGGTTCCGCTGGCCATGGCGGACGATGGGCTCCTGCCGCCGCTCCTCGCCAGGGTCGATGCGCGCGGCACGCCCGTGGCGGCGGTGCTGGCAAGCGGCATCTGCTATTCGGTGTTCGCCCTCTTCCAGCTCCAATGGCTGGTCGTGGCGGACGTCTTCCTCTATGCGCTCGCGCTCTTCCTCGAGTTCGGCGCCCTCATCGCGTTGCGCCGCCGCGAGCCCGATTTGCAGGGTGCCTTTCGCATCCCGCTCGGGACCGCCGGCGTGACCGCCCTTGCGGCATTGCCGATGCTGATCCTGCTCGTGGTCGTGTGGCTCGAAACGCAGGACGCCGAGTTCGGGCTCCCCGCGGTGCTGGGCTCGCTCGTCGCGATCGGACTCGGGCCCATCGCGTACGCGCTCGCGAGACGGTTTCTCTCGCGGCCGCGGCCGGGGTGACCGGCCATTGGAACGGCGCGCTCGCCAGCAACTCTCAGTTGCTGTCCCCGTTGTCCTCCTGGATCGGCTTGTCCTTGTGCTTGTCGGCGAGCCCGAAATGGTAGCCGAGCCCCACGTACACCACGCGGCCGTCCCGTCGGTTCGTCACGAGCCGGCGAATGCCGGTGATGTCCAGGTTGACGTCCTGGCGCTGCGTCTTCAGGAGGTCCGAAACGGAGACGGTCACCGAGAGCCGGTCCCCAAGGAGACTCTGCCGGGCACCGGCGTTCAGCACGAAGTTCGAGCGCAGCGTGCCCTGCGGGGTCAGCTTGGGCGACTTCCAGAGCGGGTTCAGCTCGAATACCGTGCGGCGCCACGGCGAAATGTTCAGGTTGCCCGAGCCGCTGCCGGAGACCACCCCGCGCTGGCCGGCGAAGCCCAGGTTCGTGGCGTCGATCTGCTCGTAGAAGACGCTGCCGGTCAGATTCCCCTCGAATGCGTGCCCCATCGAAACCGTGACGATCGACTCGAGCCCGCCCGAGCGGTCGTGCGCGACGTTCACCGGCGTCTCGAGGAGCGTGGAATCGTTGAGCGCCTGCGTCACGGTCGAGATGCCGTCGGTGCGGTCGCGATAAAACAGGCTCGGCAGGAACGTCGAGTGCGCGAACCGCATCATGTAACCCAGCTCGAGGAGGTGGGTCGACTCGGGGCGCAAGCTCGGATTCCCCGCGACGACGTTGAACGGGTCCGAAAAGACCCGGAACGGGTTCAAGTCGTCGTCCGCCGGCCGATGGATCCGCCGCCCGTAGCTGAGCTGCCAGTCCCCGTTCGCGCGTGCGGCGTAGCGGAGGTTGAGCGTCGGGTAGAGGCCGAAATAGTCGTTGCGGAACGCGGTTCCGAGGCTGGCCAGGTCGGGTCTGATCGCCGCGTACTCCGTGCGCAGCCCGGCGAGCGCGTCGAGCTTGCCGAGCGATCGCTCGTACGTGCCGTAGACGGCATGGATCAGCTGCCCGAGCCGGAAGTGGTAGTTCTGCGTGGGGTCGGGGATGAACCGCTGCTGCTGGACGTCCAGCGAATCCGCGTCCGAGCGGATGTCCTGGTCGTGGTACGTCAGCATGTAGCCGCCTTCGACCTTCGTCGGTCCCTTGCCCACGTCGTGGAGGGCGATCGTGAGCACGTCCAACTCCTCGATCTGGCCAATGTCGACGAGGTTGAGCGCATCGGGACGGCTCGGCGAGCGCCAGTGCTCCGCGAAGACCGAGGACTCCCCGCGCGGCGCGTGGGACCACGCGCCGTCCACCTGGAGCTGATGGACCGCTCCCGGGATGTCGTGCTGAAACGACAGGGTGGCGCTCCGATGGCGCTCGAACTCGGGGCCCGTCTCGGTGCGCACGTGATCCGACAACACGGCACCGCCGGCGTCGCGCTGAACGACCGACGCGGCGTCGAAGATGCTGCGCTTGCGGTTGAGGATCTCGCCCGTGAACGTGAGCAGATCCCCGGGCCCCGCGTGCCAGGTCATGGCCATGGTCCCATCGTTTACGCTGGGCCGGATGTCGGACAACTCGGTCCCGTAGTAGGTGCTGGGGGGCACGAGCGCCCGGTTGTCGACCGAAAATCGCCTGCGCACGTCGTCGCGATCCCGGTACCCGGCGTTCATTTCGAACGGGCCGCGGCGCCAGCCGAACGAGACATTCGCATTGTTCCGATCCACGCTGGCGACGTGGCCGGAGGCATCCCCCGTCAGCCCTGTCGCGACGTCCTTCCTCGTGACGAGGTTGATGATGCCGGCGGAGCCGTCGGGGACGTAACGGGCGGAGGGATTGGTGACCACCTCGATCTGGGAAATACCGGCGGCCGGCAGCGACAGCAGCACGTTCGCCTTGTTCTTGCCCATGAGCCGGGAGGGGCGGCCGTCGATGAGGATCGTCACGTCGCGTGACCCCCGCATGGTGACGCTGCCGTCGAAGTCCACCTGCACGGAGGGGACCTTGGCCAGCAGGTCCGCCGCCGTGCTCGACTGTGCGACGACGTCGTGGTCGACGTTGTAGCGGCGCCTGTCGAGGGAGGGGTTGAACGTCTCGCGCTGGGTCTGAACCTCGACCTCGCGCAGGACCAGTACCGATGACGCGAGCGGGATCGATCCCAGCGCCTTGCGCGGACTGGATTCACCGAGCGCGAACGACGTGGAGCGGTAGCTCTTGTGTCCAAGGAGCATGCATTCCAGGACGTACGTGCCGAACGGGACGTTCGTGAATTGGAACTTTCCATCGCGGGAGGTGATCGAGTGGGCTACGACTTTCGTCGAATCCGAGACGCTGCGGAGCGCGACGGTCGCGTTCTCCAGCGGGGCACGAGTCGACGCATCGGTGACGACCCCGGTGACGCTGCCCGGGACTGAGCCCTGTGCGTGGGCGAGGGAAACTCCAGCCATGATCAGGACGAGCGAGGTGAGCGCGCGGAGCTTCATGGGACGTCCTTTGCGATGGCGCGGGGAGCGCGGGGAACCTGAGGGGGGATCGGGTGTCGCTCCGGCGACACGCATCGCCGTCGGAACGACGCGAAAGGAAGCGTCTCGCCTCCTGAGACCTCAGACAGCAAAGGCTCCCACCCCTTGCGAGTGGAAGCCCTCAGCCCGGCGTGTCGGGGCATTCAAGTCGGGCAGCATCGACGGCCGTCAGCATGAGAAGCCTAGGAGTCGAGAAAGTCGTGGGTCAAGACGTATTCCCGACGAGCCCCGCTCCCCGCACCGCGGCCCGAGCATGGTGAACGCGGTACGGCCGCCCTCGCGTTCACGCATCGGCAATACCGCCCGAAGCGGACCAAGTGAGACCCGCTCGCGAGCCCGCGCGACGGAACGGGTCCACCGGCCAAGTCCCCAATCAATACCCGTGCATCATGATTGAACTCGAGCAGAAACGTTTGGCACCGCCTCACAGCTCTCGAGGTCTCCCCTTGGATCCTGCGCTTCAGCGACCGAGCGGGAGGGACGTCCGCTTCCAGCCGGTTCGGATACGAGAGCTCGCCCTTCCGGATCTCCGACGTCGAGGCCGGCGCCGGTGGACTCGGGGAATCACCTGACGTCGCGGCCGGTCCCGCCCGGGCCCCGTACCGGCAACCCCCCAAACCCGCGTCGGAACGCCGGTTCCCCGCGCCGGGCGCGCCTAGCTGCGTTTCGGCCCGGGCTCCGCTACATTAAGCAGTTCAACGCGTGCGGCGGGTTGGATTTCCGCCCCCGCATGTCGCGGCGTCCGCCGGCCCGGCCCGAAAGGCTGGAACCCCGGCGTGGCCCCCGCATCGTACGGTCGTTCCAACCCAGCCTCATCCCCGCGAGTCGCGCCCTCCAGCGCGCGGTTTGGAGTATTGTCGCCATGACCAGACGTATGATTCAGATGCTGGCGATCCTCATCGCCGTCGTCGGGCTGCTCGGTTTCGTCAAGTACCGCCAGATCTCGGCCGCGATGGCGGGGAACAAGGGCTTCCAGCCTCCCCCCGAGGCCGTGACCACCGTCGTCGCGCAGAAGACCGAGTGGGCCTCGACGCTCGACGCCGTGGGCAGCGTGGCACCGGTGCAGGGCGTCGTGCTGAGCGCGGACCTGCCGGGCGTCGTGGACAAGATCTCGTTTCAGTCCGGCGCGCACGTCGAGCAGGGCGACGTGCTGCTGACGCTCGACACGCGGCAGGAGCGCGCACAGCTCGCCGCGGCCGAGGCGAGCCGCGATCTCGCCAAGCTGGGACTCGATCGCTCGCGCACGCTGCTCGAGCAGAAGGCCATCGCCCAGTCCGAGTTCGACCAGGCGACGGCGCTCTTCCGGCAGGCCGAGGCCGCCGTGGCCCAGGCCCAGGCGAGCATCGACCGCAAGACCATCCGCGCGCCGTTCGCCGGCACGACGGGCATCCGCCAGGTGAACCTGGGCCAGTACCTGCACAGCGGCGACGCGATCGTTCCGCTCCAGGCGGTGGACGCGGTCTACATCGACTTCTCCGTGCCCCAGCAGAGCCTGGGCGAGCTCCACGTGGGCGGGTACGTGTACGCGAGCGTCGAGGACGGCAAGGAGGACATCTATCACGGCCGCGTCACGGCCATCGATCCGGTCGTGAACGACGCGACGCGCAACGTCCAGGTGCAGGCCACGTTCTCGAACGCGAACGGCCAGTTGAAGCCCGGCATGTACGCCAAGGTGCGCGCCGTGGTCGGGAAGGGTGAGGCGACGGTGGCGCTGCCCACTTCCGCGATCAACTACGCGCCGTACGGGAATTCCGTGTTCATCGTCGAGGACATGAAGGGCCCCGACGGCAAGACGTACCGCGGCGTACGGCAACAGTTCGTGAAGCTGGGCCGCTCGCAGGGCGACCAGGTCGCGATCGTCGACGGGGTGAAGGCGGGCCAGGAAGTCGCGACGTCGGGCGTGTTCAAGCTGCGTCCGGGCGCCGCCGTGGTGGTGAACAACAAGGTGCAGCCCTCCAACAGCTCCGCGCCCAAGCCGGAAGACAGCTGATGAAGTTCACCGACCTGTTCATCCGCCGGCCGGTGCTGGCGATCGTCGTCAATCTCATCATCCTGATCGCCGGCCTGCAGTCGATCCGCACGTTGAGCGTGCGGCAGTTCCCGCGCACGGACGTCGCCGTGGTCACCGTGACCACGGTGTATGTGGGCGCCAGCGCCGACCTCGTCCGCGGCTTCATCACCTCGCCGATCGAGCGCGTGCTCGCGAGCGCCGACGGCGTGGACTACATCGAGTCGTCGAGCGCCCAGAGCGTGAGCACGATCACCGTGCACCTGCGACTCAACTACAGCACGAACGACGCGCTCACCCAGATCCAGGCCAAGGTGGCGGAAGTCCGCAACGACCTGCCGCCCGAAGCGCAGGCACCGATCATCCAGGTGCAGACCGCGGATGCGCGCTTCGCCGGCATGTACCTGGGCTTCTCGTCGAAGGACCTGGACCAGAACCAGATCAGCGACTACCTCGTGCGCGTCGTCCAGCCGCGCCTGAGCGCGGTGCCCGGCGTGCAGAAGGCCGACATCCTCGGCGGCCGCACGTTCGCGATGCGCATCTGGCTGCGGCCCGACCGGATGGCGGCGCACCAGCTCTCGGCGTCCGATGTCTGGAGCACGCTGGCGCAGAACAACTCACTCTCGGCGCTCGGTCGCACGAAGGGCACGATGACCTCGGTCAACCTCGTGGCGAACACGGATCTCAAGACGCCCGAGGAATTCCGCCAGATGATCGTGCAGCAGCAGGGGAACGACGTCGTCCGGCTCGGGGACATCGCCGACGTCTCGCTGGGCGCCGAGGACTACGACACCGAGGTCAAGTTCAACGGTCAGACCGCCACGTTCATGGGCATCTGGGTGCTCCCCACGGCGAACGCGCTCGAGGTCATCAAGAACGTGCGCGCGGCGGTGAAGGAGCTCGAGACCCAGCTCCCGGTCGGCATGACCGTGGGCATCCCGTACGACTCGACGCTCTACATCGAGCAGTCGATCCACGAGGTGCTGAAGACGCTCACCGAGACGCTGCTCATCGTGGTGCTCGTCATCTTCCTGTTCCTGGGCTCGATCCGCGGGCTGATCATTCCGGTGGTCGCGATTCCCGTGTCGTTGATCGGCGCGGTGTTCCTCATGGCGGCCGCGGGCTTCACGATCAACCTGCTCACGCTGCTGGCGATCGTGCTCTCGGTGGGGCTCGTGGTCGACGACGCGATCGTCATGGTCGAGAACGTCGAACGCCACGTCCACGCGGGCGAACCCCCGCTCCAGGCGGCGATCCACGCGGCCCGCGAGCTGGTGGGCCCGATCATCGCCATGACCATCACGCTCGCGGCGGTCTACACGCCGGTCGCGCTCCAGGGCGGGCTCACGGGCGCGCTCTTCCGGGAGTTCGCGTTCACGCTGGCCGGCGCCGTGATCATCTCTGGCATCGTCGCGCTCACGCTCTCGCCCATGATGGGCTCGCGGATGCTGCGTGCCGGCGACAGCGAGCGCGGGTTCGCCGGCGTCGTCAATCACCAGTTCGAGCGCGTGCGCCAGAACTACATGCGCACACTGGCCGTCACGCTCGAGCAGCGCTCCGTCGTGCTCGTCCTGTGGCTGCTCGTGGTGCTGCTCATTTTCCCCTTCTACATGTTCACGCAGCGCGAGCTGGCCCCGCGCGAGGACCAGAGCGTCGTCTTCGGCGTGGTGCAGGCGGCGCCGAACGCCACGCTCGATCAGACGAAGCTCTTCGCGAAGGGCGTCTACGACGTGTTCCATTCGTTCCCGGAGGCGAAGAACATCTTCCAGATCACCACGCCGGGCGGCGGCTTTGCCGGCATGGTGACGACGCCCTGGAACGAGCGGAAGTCCAGCACCTCGGAACTCCAGGTCCAGGTCGCGGGCGGGTTCTCCCACGTGCCGGGCGTGCGCGCCATCGCGCTCGTGCCGCCGGCGCTGCCCGGGGGCGAGAGCTTCCCGGTCGACCTCGTGATCGCGTCCACGGCCGAGCCCGAGCAGCTCCTCGCGGTCGCCAACCAGCTCGTGGGCAAGGCCTACCAGAGCGGCCGGTTCATGTACGTGGACACCGATCTCAAGTACGACCAGCCGCAGACCGAGGTCGTGTTCGACCGCGACAAGGTGCGCTCGCTCGGCGTGGACATGAGCAAGGTGGGGCAGGACCTCTCGCGGCTGATGGGCGGCAACTTCGTCAACCGGTTCAGCGTGCAGGGCCGGAGCTACAAGGTCATTCCGCAGATCAAGCGGGCCGAGCGCCTCACGGCGGAACAGCTCGAATCGATCTACGTGACCGGCCCGGAAGGGAAGCTCGTGCCGCTCTCCACGTTCGCCTCGCTGCGCACGACCACGCAGCCGCGCGAGCTCAAGCGCTTCCAGCAGTTGAACGCCGTGCGCCTGCAGGGCGTGATCCCGCCCGGCGTGCCGCTCGACCAGGCGCTCGGTTTCCTCGAGGCGGAGGCCAAGCGCACGCTGCCACCGGGCTACTCGATCGACTACGCCGGCGAGTCGCGGCAGCTCCGCACCGAGGGCGGCCGCTTCCTCGGCGTGTTCCTGCTCTCCGGCATCCTCATCTTCCTCGTGCTCGCGGCGCAGTTCGAGAGCTTCCGCGACCCGTTCGTGATCCTCGCCGGCTCGGCGCCGCTGGCACTCGCGGGCTCGCTCATGTTCATGTTCCTGGGCTTCACCTCGCTCAACATCTACAGCCAGGTCGGGCTCATCACGCTCATGGGGCTCGTGGCCAAGAACGGCATCCTCATCGTGGAGTTCGCGAACCACCTTCAGGAGCGCGGCTACGACAAGGCCCGGGCGGTCATCGAGGCGGCCGGCACCCGGTTGCGGCCGATCCTCATGACCACGGCCGCGACCGTGTTCGGCCACCTGCCGCTGATCCTCGCCCGCGGCCCCGGCGCCGGGGCCCGTAACAGCATCGGCATCTCGCTCGTCTCCGGCATGGTGATCGGTACGGCGTTCACGCTGTTCGTGGTGCCGGCCGTCTACACCGTCGTCGCGAAGGCGCACCGGGCCGAGGAAGCGCTCGAGCCCGAGAAGGTGCTGGCCGGGGAGTTGTCCGCGACGGGCGGGTGAGGGGTCGGGCGGACTCGATCGGCACGGGGGGCTGGCGGCAGGCGTCGCGCCACCGGCTCCCTTGCACCGGGCGCGGACGGCCGGCCCACTCCCGGGGCACAGGCTTCCCCGGGTCACTCACCCCGATTCCGCTTGCGGGGCGCAGTCGGCGGCAGTACTAGTCGTCGATCCGGAACGCGGGCGACGACCTCATGCCGCTTGTTCTCCGCGGGTCGCCCGCCTCGACCGCCGGCGCCTCCGCGATCGCCCGAACGCGTCCGGCGGGAGGCCGCCATGCAGAAGTTGCTTCGCTGTCTGCTGCCCCTGTTCCTGCTGTTCGTTGCCGTCCCGTCTCTGGCAGCGCCTGGGAAGGGGCTCCTCTACGCCACGACGAGGGCCCTCGACTTCATCAGCATCAACCCCGCGACAGGGGCGCCGACGCTCATCGGCAACACGGGGGTCGGGCCACTTCCCGCGCTCGGGGTGAGTCCCGCGACCGGAATCATCTACGCGGGGCAAGGCCAGGGAACGCCGCTCGTCTACACGGTCAATCCCGGGACCGGTGCGCTCACGCTGGTCGGCGACTCTGGCCTCGGGTTCTCCGCGATCTCCTCTATGGATTTTGGACCCGGCAACGCCCTCTATGCCTCGGTCAACATCGTCGGTGACGGGAGCACGGGCGGCGACAATCTCGCCACCATCAACCCGGGGACCGGCATCGCCACCGTGATCGGGCCCTACGGCGGGTGCTTTGGCGGCGCCTGCACGCTGGAGGGGATGGAGGCGATCGCATTCGACGCGTCCGGCACGCTCTACGGCACCACGAGCAATGGCACCGCGCCGCCCGCGCTCTACACCATCAACACCGCCACCGGACAGGCGACCCTGGTCGCGAACCTCAGCACGCCGCCGCCCGGCGTCCTGGGCGGCGGCATCTCGGCGCTGGCGTTCGGCTGCGACGGGACGCTTTATGCTGGCACCGCGCGCTCCGGCACCCTTTCGACGGACGGTGGCACGCTGGGCACGCTCAACCAGCTGACAGGCGTGTTCACGCCGATCGGGCACACGATCGTCAATGGATCGAGCCTGCTCGATCTGGCGTTCCAGATTCCGTGCCCGCCGGTTCACACCCGCGGATCGAAGTGGGGCCGGCTCAAGACCATGTACCGGTGAGCTCGGGCATCCCGCCCGCCGGCCAGCAAGCTGCCACCGCACGGCCACCCTTACCCCGGGGTGGCCGTCGCGGCTCGCGCTCCACGAGCTGCCGGTGACGCCGTAACGGCGAGCGGATCCGCGGCGCAAACTCTGCCTCGCCGCCATTTCGGTGTTCCTTCGCGGAACCGCGCCGGATTAGGATGGGCGCTGGCCGGACCGTGTCCGCCGTCTCCCCGCTGATTCAAGCCAATAGTGCGTCGTGGTCTCACGTCCTCTCTTGCCTGGACCTCTCCACCGAGACCACCAATGGATGGTGGCCTGATCTCGAAGGAACCCGAGACGGAGGCTATCGCCATGTGGATGCGCTCTCTCTTCCGATTGCTCGTCGTGGTCTCGCTCGTGCTCGGCGTCGTCGCGGCCGACAGCGGCCTCGAGAATTCCGACGTCGATTTCGACCACCACGGCCACGATCGCCTCGCGGGCCCGAGCCAGTCCGGGCCCATCGCGCTCACGCCGGACGACCACTTCGCCTGGGTCGTGAATCCCGACGTCAACACGGTGTCGTTACTCGAGGTCGGGGGCGGGGCGAACCGCAAGGTCGCGGAGCTGCGCGTCGGGATCGAGCCACGAAACGTGGCGATCTCGCCGGACGGCCGGCGCGTGTTCGTGAGCAATGTCGGCAGCGGCACGGTCTCGGTGATCCGCGCGAGCAAGTCGCATCCGCGCGTCGTCCGGACGCTCGAAGTGGGCACCGAGCCCTACGGGATGGCGTTCACGCCGAACGGCGAGAAGCTCTACGTGGCGAACGCGCGCTCCAACAACATCTCGGTGATCGACGGCGACGGCGAGCGGGTCAGGCGGACGATCGAGCGCGTGGGCCCCGAGCCCCGCGGGATCGCGATCACGAACGACGGCGATCGCCATGACGACGACGAGACCGTCCTCGTCACCCAGTTCCTCGCGGTGGACCGGCCGGGCGTGCTGATCGGCAGGGACGACTACAAGGAGGGCCGGGTCACGCTCATCTCGACGCGCGACGACAAGGTGATCGGGCAGGTGACGCTGAACCCGATGCTCGACACCGGCTTTCGCTCGAACGGCGCGGCGCTCGCGCACATCGCGCCGGTCGATCCGCCCGCGTTCACCGTGGTGACGGGCGCGTTCCCCAACATGCTCAACAGCGTCGCCATCAAGGGCGGCCGCGCCTACCTGCCGAACACGGCGGCCTCGCCCGACGGGCCGGTCCGCTTCAACGTGAACGTGCAGGCGCTGCTCTCGGTGGTCGATCTCGCGAGCCGCGCCGAGGGTACGGCGGGCGGCGTGTCGCAGACCATCAACATGAACCGCGGCATCAACTTCGAGCCCCCCGGCGCGACGCGGCTGTTCGTCGGCGTGCCGTGGGCGATCGCGTTCGAGCACGGGAGCGACGTGGGCTGGGCGGTGGCATCCGCCTCGAACTTCATCGTCAAGGTGGACCTCGACGAGGCTGGAACCCCGACGATCCACGCCCCCGCGGGAGCGGGCCAGGCGAGCGGCATCGTGCGCATCCTCGTCGGCCAGAACCCGCGCGGGATCGCCATCGACTCGCACGACGCGCATGCCTACGTCGCGAACGAGGTCTCGCGCGACGTGTCGGTGGTCGACCTCGCGAGCCAGGCGGTCGTCGCGACCATCCGTTCATCCGATCTTCCCGTCGCGGGCACGGACGAGGCGAGGCTCCTCCTCGGGAAGGCGCTCTTCTACAGCTCGACGGGCGTGAACCTGCCCGAGCTCGGTCCGCTCGGAATGCTCGGGACGCGGCTCTCGAGCGACGGCTGGAGCGCGTGCGTCTCCTGCCATCCGTTCGGGCTCACGGACGGCGTCGTGTGGATCTTCGGAACCGGGCCGCGGCGCACGCTGCCCTTGAACGGCTCGTTCAACCCGCACGATCCGACCGACATCAAGATCCTCAACTACTCGGCGGTGAACGACGAGATCCAGGACTTCGAGGCGAACATCCGCGGCGTCTCGGGGGGCGCGGGCCTCATCACGCTGGCCGACGGGACGACGGCGGATCCGATCCTCAATTCGTTCGCGCCGCCGAACACCGGGCGGAGCGAGCGGCTCGACGCGCTCGCGCTCTACGTCGCGCGCGGCATCCGCACGCCGCTCTCGCCGCTCGGCGGCCGCGGGCGCTCGCACGAGCACGGCGAGGAGTCGGGCCGCCACGATGCCGACGAAGGCCGGGAACTGTTCGCCACCGCCAACTGCGCGGCGTGCCACGGGGGCGGGGGCTGGGCATCGAGCCGGCGTGATTACACGCCGCCGCCGGTCACGACCGACGTCGTGGGCGCGCAGCTCAAGCGCCTGCTCCGCACGGTGGGGACGTTCGATCCGACGGCGGCGAACGAGATCCGCCAGAACGGCGCCGCCCCGCTCGGGGCGGACGGCTTCGCGCCGCCGTCGCTGCTCGGCGCGCACGCGCTCGCGCCGTTCCTCCACAACGGCTCGGCCGCCAGCGTGCTGGACGTGCTCGCGAACGTGGCCCATCGCTCGGCCGGCACCGGCGGCGTCGACCGCCTCGCGGACCCGGGCGATCGCGAGCGCCTCGCGCGATTCGTGGAATCGATCGACGCCCGGACGAAGCCGTTCCCGATCCCGACGGCGGCCGTCACGGCGGCCGTGCCCGGGGGCGCGGTCCAGCTCGCGACGCCGGGGGCGCGGCTCGACCTCGCGCTGGCCGGGGCAAATCCGGCCGGGGGCGGGGCGACATTCCGCTACGTCCTGCCGGGGCGGGGGAGCGCGAGCCTCGAGCTCTTCGACCTCCAGGGCCGCCGGCTCGCGACCCTGGCGAGCGGCGTCGCCGAGGCGGGTGCGCACGAAGCCCGCTGGGACGGCCGGCTCGCGAGCGGGGCGCGCGCGAACGCGGGCGTCTACCTGGCGCGACTCGACACGCGCTGGGGGAGACGGGTCGTCCGCATCGTCCGCGACTGAGGCGGGCCCCGGCCTTCGGACGCCGCGGCCGGTCGCCGAGCGGGGCACGCCCCCCTCGGCGACCGCCGCCGGCGGCGCCGAACCGAGAGTGTCACGCCCGTTCAACCTTCGTTCGCCGATGTCGAACACGATACGAATTAGCAATGTGATATTAAAGTGTCACTTGTAAGTCGGGGATGCCATTCATAGCATCGATGGCAGCGGTGCTCGTGCTCCGTGCGTCTTCCTCTCCCTTCCTCCCGGAGGCCCCGACCATGCCGTTCCCCACCCGCAGACTGACCCACTTCCTGCTGGCCACGATCGCGACCGTGGCCGCGCTCGGACTCGGCGCGTGCAGCCGTTCCCAGCACATCACGGACTCGCTCACCGGCCTTCGGGCCGACGGTGCGGCGAGCTTTGCCGCAGGTGGCAATGGCCACGGCCGCGGGCACGGCCAGAAGCCGCCTCCGCCCCCCCCGGGAGGGTCCGCGAATCCGTGCGTGTCCCTCACGGGCCTCGGCGGCACCGTCGTGAACGCCAGCGCCGGCATCGTACAGTTCCGGGCGACGCGGCTGCGGATCGACGTCACCGGCGACGTCGCGGCCGGAACGATCAACACGACTGGCACCTGCGCCGCGACCACGGCTCCGGCGGTGAGCTATTTCTCGGGCACCGGCAGCCTGGTCCTCGGCGGCTCGGCCACCTCGGTGACCGCCTCCGGCGGCGCGCTCACGTTCGGTCCGCTGCTCTTCCCCGGGTTGGCACTCGAGCCGGGCGTCGTGCTCGCCACGGACGCGAACGGCAACGTGCTCGAGATCATCTGGCCGGCGCTCGCCGGGCTCCCGGCGGGCCCGCCGGTCCTCCGGTTCCAGCTCGCCCACTGGAGTGCGGCGGTCCAGACCGGCGCCGTCCTGGATGCGACGATGCAGTTCAACGCCATGGCTCCGGATGGCACCACGGCCGCCTTCAATGTGGCCGCGAACGGCCTGGTCGTCCCGGTTCAACAGTAGTCGAACTCCATCGTTCGACGCGTTTCCGCCGCGGCCCGCTCCCACGAGCGGGCCGCGCGGCCATTCCCGGGCGCACCGGGTTCGGGCCGGCCTCGCGTTCAGCGCTGCTGAACTTCGCTTCGCTCCCGGGGCGCTCGCATCGCGTTCCCGGCTGAGCGTCGTCGCGATGCGCTCTATCCTCGGGCTCGCATCCCTCTCCGGATGTCGCGGGCGGAGGCCGCCGCGAGGCGCCCCGGGGAGGGGGCCGGGCCGCATCCGGCGCCACGGGTCGGCCGAAATCTCAAAGCGCAGTCGAGGTGACCGCCATGCCCTCTCGCCGTGACTTCCTGCGCGCCAGCCTCCTCATGGGCGGCGCGGCGATGCTCCCTCGCTGGTCGTTCGCCGACGGTGGCTCGGGGGACCGCCCGTTCCCGAGCCCGTTCCTCCGGCCGTTCGCGCTCGAGTTGCCGCTGCCGCCGGTCGTGCGTCAGGCGGCGCCGTTTTCGACCCGACGATTCGTGCCGCCGGGCACGGTGTTCCACGACATCCGCGGTCGCGAGGCGCAGCAGCGCGTTCACCCCGACCTGCCGCCGACGACGGTGTGGGGCTACGAGGACGTCAACGCGCCGGGCGCGCCGGTGTGGCCGGGGGTGACGATCGTGGGTCGCGCCGGCACGCCCCGGCTCGTGCGATTCCGGAACGAGCTGCCGGCCGATCACCGCGGCTTCGGGGTGCCGAACCTGGTCGTGCACCGCCACGGCGGCGTCCAGCTCTCCGAGGACGACGGCTTCCCGACCGACATCTTCCGGCCCGGGGAATCGCGCGACTTCTTCTGGCCGGACGGCCGCCGCGAAGGCTTGCGCGACGAGACGCAGGGCACGCTCTGGTACCACGATCACCTCGTCGACTTCACCTCCCAGAACGTCTACAAGGGCCTCGCCGCGTTCTACGTCCGCTACTCCGACGTCGATCCCGGGAACGAGAACAATCCCGGCCCCCGCGGGCTCCGCCTGCCGAGCGGCCCGTTCGACGTCGCGTTCGTGATCCAGGACCGGGTGTTCAACGGCGACGGTTCGCTGTTCTACGATCCCGCGGTGCACGACGGGTTCCTGGGCGACACGTTCCTCGTGAACGGCGCCGTGCAGCCGTTCTTCCGGGTCAAGCGGCGCAAGTACCGCTTCCGGATCCTGAACGGCTCGAACGCGCGCTTTTACGAGCTGTTCCTCTCCTCCGGCCAGCCGTTCGTCCAGATCGCCACGGAGGGCGGGTTCTTCGAGTCCCCGCTCACCCGTCGCAGCATCCTGATCGCGCCCGCCGAGCGCGTCGAGATCATCGTCGACTTTTCGGCCTACCCCCAGGGTGCGCAGATCGTGCTCGAGAACCGGTTGAAGCAGGACAACGGCCGCGGCCCGGACGGGCCGGCCGCGTTCCCGACGCCGCTCATGCGCTTCGACGTCGACGGCACCGCGCCCGACGCGAGCGTGATCCCGAACCGGCTCCGCGACCCGTTCCCGACCGACCCGTTCCCGCCGCGCAACCGGCGGTTGTTCGAGTTCGCGCGGAGCAACGGCGGCTGGGTCGTGAACGAGCAGTTCTTCGACGCGAACCGGAGCGTGGCCCAGCCGCGGCTCGACGACGTCGAGCTCTGGACGCTCAAGAACGGCGGCGGCGGCTGGTGGCACCCGATCCACATCCACCTCTCGCTGTTCGAGCTCCTGCGGCGGAACGGTGCGCCGCCGCAGCCGTTCGAGCGGGCCATGAAGGACACGATCGTGCTCGGGCCCGGTGACGAGGTCGACCTGCGCATGCAATTCACGGACTTCCGCGGCCGCTACGTCTTCCACTGCCACAACCTCGAGCACGAGGACATGGCGATGATGGCGCGCTTCGACACGGTGTAGGACGACGCATGCTCTCGAACCGCACGCTCTACACGCACACCGGACGCAAGGTCCGCTTCTACGACGACCTCGTGCGCGGCCGGGTGATCACGCTGAACGTCGCCTACACCCGGTGCACGCTCAACTGCCCGACCGGGTTCGCCACGCTGCGCGCCGTGCAGGACCTGCTCGGCGACGCCTGCGGCCGGGACGTCCGCATGTACACGCTCACGCTCGACCCGGAGCACGACACGCCGGCGGTGCTGCGACGCGCCCACCGCGAGTACGGCGCCGGGCCGGGCTGGACGTTCCTCACCGGCTCCGAGGGCGCGGTCGAGGAAGTGCGCCGCGGGCTCGGCCTCTACGACCCCGATCCCCGGCTCGACGCCGACCGGAGCCGGCACTCGGGGCTCCTCGTCATGGGCAACGATCCGCTCGAGCGCTGGTGCGCGGTGCCGCTCGGGTTCAAGCCGGAGCAGATCGTGGAATCGCTGCGTCGCGTGCGCGAGCCCGTGAATCGCTGGTGAACCGGGCCGTCAGCCGCCCGAGCCCGGCGCGACGACGACGACCTGCGCCTCCGGGAGCGCCGAGGCGGTCCGCCGCGCGACCTTCACGGTGACGCGCTTGCAGTGGCGGTGCGGCTGCTCGTCCTCGATCACCCAGCGGATGTAGTAGACGCCGTCGTGCGGATTCGCGGGGTCGTCGTGCGTCCCGGCGACGAGGTCGGCGTAGGGGACGGTGAGGAGCTCCTCGGCCGTCTCGGAGGCGAGGGACGAGGCGCGCGAGCGTGTCGCCCCGTCCACGATCCGATGCGTCACCCGCGGCAGGCACGCGGTCAGCACGAGCACGCCGGTGGCGAGAATGATGAGCAACGCGAGCGCGAGCTCGGTGAGCGTGAAAGGCCTGCGGCTGGGCATGGTCGTCCTCGGGTGTCTGCTGCCCACGTCGCTGCAAGGATGAGGCCACGGGCGCCGCCGCCGCGGTCCCACGGGCTTCGCACGCGTGGAATCGGCCCGGACTGGTGCACGAGCGTGGAACGCTTCGGCCCCGCGCGGCCCCGGGCCCCGGCGTGGCGGGGGCGCCCGCCCGGGC
>DATDEX010000221.1:0-3782 GCA_036522895.1 Candidatus Eiseniibacteriota bacterium
GGGCGCGAGCAAAGCGGGCACGTCCATGGACTGGAACGCGCGCGCGAGGAGCCGGGCGGTGCGCTCGTAGGCCGCGGCCGGCGTCGGAGCCCAGCCCTCCGGGGAGAGCGGCGTCGCGAGCGAGAACGTCCACTCGTCCTCGTGCCAGATCGCGCGGCCGCCGGTCGGCCGGCTCGCCCAGCGCACGCCGTCGCGCGCGAGGCGCGCGAGGTCCAGCTCGTGCGCGGGCACCTGGGCGCGGCCGAGCGTGATGCCGGCGGGCACGAACGTGAACAGGCGCAGCACGGTGCCCGGGTTCCCCCCGGCGGCCGCGCGCTCGAGCAGCCCCGCGTCGCGCGCCATGTTTTCGGGCGCGTCGTGCGGTCCGTCGTGCCACAGCGTCAGCGTCACGTTCGAGGCCTTTGCAGTGCCGGCTGCAGTGCCGGCTCCCGCGCGGGTGCGGCCGCCCGGTTCGGCGTGCGGCCGCGCCGGCATCACTTCATGCCGAGCCAGTCTTCCAGCAGGAACTGGAAGCGCCCGATGAGGAGCGAGAGGCGCGACATCACCGTGTAGCCGTACGCCGCGCCGAACGAGACCATGAGGAACACCACGCCGGTCCGGGCGAGGACGCCGAGTGCCCCCTTGTGCTCGCGACTGTAGAAGAAGAACAGCAGCGAGGTCAGGAGCCCGAGCGTGAAGAAGATGGCGTTGAACCTGCTCCAGAAATCGCCGGTCAGAAGCGGCTGCAGGCTCCCCTGCACCTGCGCCACCAGGTCGCCCTGCGCGAACCCGGTGGTCTTCAACCCGGCGTAGACGCCGATGATGATGGCGAGCGACCAGCGCGACATCCAGTCGATCCGCTTCACCATGCGGGTGAACAGCAGGAGGCCGAGCAGCGCCGGGACCAGGAACCAGGCACGGTAATCGCCCAGCGACGCCGCGAGCGGCCCGCCCGGCTGCGCCACCACCGCGTGGGTCACCGGATCGTGCCCGCTGAACGTGCGCACGAGCGGATCCCACAGGTTCGGGATCACCACGGTCCAGAAGTTGAGCACGATGTAGTAGCCGGCCGAGACGCCGACGAACAGGTGCTCGGCGAACTTGTAGAGCGGATTGTCCCGATACAGGAACGAGAACACGCACAGCGTGAGCAGCGCCGCCAGCCACACGCCCAGGTCATGGCTCGGGTTCACGCCGCGGGTCCCCGGCGCTTGGTCCACTGCACCACGTTGCCCATGACGATGCACAGCGCTATGAACGCGTGCGCCAGCGACTGTGCGTCCATGCCCTTCGTGGCCGCGCCCTTTTCCCCGCGCAGCTTCTCGTACTCGGCCGCGCCCGCCATGCCGCCCAGGAGCCCGCGCAGCTGGCCCGACTGGAGGTACGGGTAGTACTCGGGCGCGCTCACCGCGGTGCAGCCGGAGACCATGGGCAGGTGGAACCGCGAGTTCACCTGCTGCACCCACTCCTTCGTACCCGGGTACCCGGAGGAGATGTTCACCAGCATCGCGAAGCTCGAGTAGTCGCGCACGTCGCGCATCATCGGGAGCGACGCGGTGGCGTTCGCGCGTTCGTCCTGGGGGAACGCGTTCGCCACCCCCTTGCCCATGAGCACCATCACCGCCTCGTTTCCGGCCTTGTAGCCGAGGTCCACGTAATCCTGCCCGTAGATCGGGGCCCGGCCCCTGGCGCGGTACTCCGCGACCACCGATTCGACCGTCTGGTCCACGAGGCTCGAGCCGCCCGGCCAGAGACAGGTGAGGACGATGCGGCAGTGCTTGTCGAACAACTGGCGCAACGCCGTCTTCGTCATCGGCACCACTTCTGGCTTGGAGCCGGGGTCGTAGTCGCAGGACATGAGCACGATCGAGCCGTCCGGCACGGCGGCCACGGCGTCGTTGAACTTCTTCACCGGCGGGGAGGTCGTGAGCGGCAGCCCGAGCGGGTGAATGAGCGGCCCGAGCGTGAGCACCCCCACGACGAGGAACAGCCAGCGACGGTCCAGCTTCTCGAGCCAGGCGAGGGTCACGTTAGTCTCCTCCGCCCAGGTAGGAGCGCTCGATGCCGAGGATCACGCGCAGGCCGGTGGCCATGACCCCCATCGCCGCCCCGATCAGCACCGCGCGCTTGGCCGCGTTCTGCGGCACGTTCATGATCCAGTCCTGCATCGCCCCCAGGCGCAGCGGCTCCGGCAGCCACGACGTCATCGCGTTCCCCACGGGGACCCGGCCGAGCATCACGATGAGCGCCGCGACGGCGAGCAGCCCCGCCTCGAGCGTGCGGATCCGGAACGCGCGGAACGCGGCCGAGGCGATGTAGAACGCGAGCAGCGCGAACATCGTGCCCTGCATGGGCGAGTACACCTGGTTGTAGAGAAACATGGACACGGTGTGGTCGTCCTGCCACTGCCGGCCCTCCTTGAGGCCGATCCCGACCGTGAAGAGCAGCGACAGCACCAGCACCAGCTTGTAGGGCCAGTCCGGCTGGCGGCGCGCGATCCCGTCCAGGTTCACGCGCAGCGCGTTCGCCCCGCCCAGCACGTAGCCGAACGCGACCACGATCACGGCACACTGCTGGAGGAAGTCCGCCGGCACGCTGACCAGGTGGTGGGGCACGAAGAACGACAGGATCATGAACAGCCCGATCACCGCCGTGAGCAAGAGAGGGAGTTCGCGTTTCATGCCCGCCCCTATTGGGTCTCCATCCAGGTCGTGAGGGTGTGGTTGCCCATGGATTCGAGCACGCACCCGGCGAGGATCACCAGGATCACGAGGACCTTGAGAACGTCGGCGCCCTTCAACCCGCCCACGAGCCGCGGCTCGCCCGAGAGGTAGGCGCTCGCGGCATAGAGTTCCTCGCCGATGAGCGTGTAGTCGCAGGCCACCACGAAGAACGGCAGCTGGGCCACGTTGGCCGTGCCGGCCACCTGGATCGCTCCGGTCGAGAATCCGGTCTCGGCGAGCATGAGCGACTCGGCGTAGAACGAGCCCATGAAGATGTGCGCCGCCGGCCGCTCGCGCAGCATGATCCCGGTGATCTTGGCCACGAACGCGAACTGCTCGGGCGAGACGAACTGGACGGCATCCGGGTCGTACGCCTCGGGCCGTCCGGCGTTCACGTAGCCGCTCTTCACCATCTCCTGCGCGATCGTGAACGGGATCGGATACGACACCGGGACGAGGATCTGGGTCTCGTACCTGGCCGTGAGTCTCGCCACGCTCTCGAGGATCACCAGGCCGGCCACGGTCTGGATGTCGTCGATGTCCTGGATGCCGGGGACGTAGAGCACCGGGCGGCCCATCTCCGTTGCCCGGCCGATGGCCTCCTCGATGGCATCGATGCCGGCGAGCCGGCGCACGAACGGCTTCCGGCCGGACTGGGCCAGCTGCATGTAGTAGAGGACGAGCAGGAAGTAGACGACGACGAACACGAGCACGCTCGCGCGCGTGCTGTTGAACGCGGACTCGCGGGCGATGGCCGGCCCGGCGTTCGCGAGGGCCGCGGCCGTGCCGCCCGGACCGTAGGCCGCGATGCGGTAGAAGTAGGGCGTGTTGCGTTTGACCGACTGATCGTCCCGCTCGCGCGTTCCGGCGCCCAGCGAATCCACCAGCACCCACGGCCCGACCGGGGAGAGGCCGCGCTCGAGCCGGTAACCGCGCACGATTCCACGCCCGAGGGAATCGTCGGGCGAGAGCTTCCACTCGAGGTGCACCGCCGAGCCCGCGTCGTTGGGGATGTCGGAATAGACGAGACCGGAGGGCGGGGCCGGGGCCGCCGGACCGGCCGCGCGCGCGGCCGCGACG
>DATDEX010000222.1:0-4417 GCA_036522895.1 Candidatus Eiseniibacteriota bacterium
CGCCACGCGGCCGCGAGCCATCCGGTTCCAGCGCGCGACGCGCGCCGCCTCGGCCGGCACGAGCCCCCAGGCGCGGACCCAGCCCGAGTAGCCGTCGGCATCGTTCCGCACCCGGACCCACCCCGGCTCGCGGCTCCGGGCGAGAACGGTCACCGTCTCCCCCATGAGGAGCTGCGAGACCAGCTCGGCCTCGTGCCGGGGCTCGGGGCGGACGTCGAGCGCCGGCAGCGACACCACGGCACGCCCCTCGCGCGCGCGAGCGCTCATTCCGTCTGGGGGTTCAGCAGCGTGTACCGGCCGAAGCCCTCTCGATCCGCGAACACCAGCCGGCGATAGGGCTGGTTGTAGTACCAGATCTCCAGCCCCGGCTGGGTGGCCGTGGCCTGGCGCTGCTCGACCTGGTCCGGCGGACCGTAGCGGATGTAGGCCCGCCCCATGTCCGAGCGCCAGCCGGGGCCGAAGCCGAGGAAGTGCTGATCGGCGTAACGCATCCGGCGGAAGAACTCGATCTGGTACTCGTTCCGCGGGGTGTCCGGCGTGGGATCGCGGCGCCGCCAGAAGGCCTCCCAGAGCCCCGCCTGCTCGTCCGGCGTCTTGTTCCGCATGGCGTCCACTTCGCTCGGGTCCGCGATGTAGGCGAGCGCCTCGAGCATCTGATCGAACTCCTTGCCGCGCGGCGGGCCGCTCTCCTCCACCTCGAACGCCCGCGAGGTCCGCCAGCTGGTCTTGCCCTCCTGCATCTCCAGCTCGAACGAGTACGCGCCGATGAACAGGTCGCTGTGCGGCGGGCGCAGGACCGTCGGCTCGGCGGGCCGGGCGACCGTGACGGCGGTGTCGCCCTGTGCGGCCGTGGCGCCGGTCTCGTCGAGGACGCGCCAGTGATAGTGGTAGGCCCGCGGCCAGGCGCCGGGGCGGCGGTCGACGAGCACCGCCCGGACGGCGATCCCGGCGGAGTTGAAACCGAACTGTCGCGAGGGGAAGGGCACGAACGTGCGGGCGGAATCCACGAGCCCGAGCTCGAGGTCGGCGAAGCCGACCGGAACCCGCGACAGGTCGCGCACTTCGAGGCGATCGCGCACGTCGGAGGAGAGCAGCGAATGCACGTCCCGGACCGAAACCCGAACGGCGTAGCGCCCGGGAGGCACGGCGAACTCCCGCGTCTCGACGAGCTGGTTCCGGTGGCTCACCGTGGCCGCGTAGTCGGCGACGAGCAGGTGCTTCTCCCACGCGTCGCCGTAGAGCCGGTGCTGGCCGCGGTCGGGCACCAGCTCCACGACGAACGCGGCCCCCGCGGAGTAGCCCTCGCCCAATCGCTCCCAGTTGAACTCGGGGTACGGAACGCTCAGCAGCACGCGGACCTTGGCGTGCGAGCTCGAATCCACCGCCACGGCGAGATCGGCCGTGAAGTAGGGGGGCTGGCTCGAGCGGAGCGATGGCCGGTCCGAGGCCGCGCCCGCGGCGCCCACCGGCAGGACCATCACGGAGAGCGCCGCCAACAGGGTCGCCAGCACGCCGGTACGGCCGAACTGGGTCAGGACGGGACACCGGGCGTGGGCGAGCACAGTGGCGGTACGCTATCACACGGGCTGCCGGGCGCCACCCCGCCGATAACCCCTTGACGGGGGCGGCTTCGATGGGCGGAAATAGGGGCGATCGGGACGCCATCCCACCGGGATGATGAGGTACGCTGCTCCAGTGAGACCTCGATCGAAGCACCGCTTCTCCGCGTCTCTTGCCCTCGCCCTGTGCGTGCTCGGGGCGAACCGGGCCGGGGCGACCATGCCGCCGGCGGCCGGTCCCGTCGTTCCGGAGATCGCCCAGGCGTTCGAGCGCGGATTGTTCGCGCTGCCGCCGCTCACGCCGGGTCTCTCGACGAGCAGCAGCGTGCGCAGCGAGTGGTTGCTGCCGATCATCCGCGTGGCGTTCAGCGACAGCGCGATCGTCTATCCCGCGGCACAGTTCACGCAGCGGCTCTTCGACACCACGGGAGCCGTCCCCACCGGGTCGATGACCCAGTACTACTTTTGGGCATCGGGTCGGCGCATCACGGTGCGCGGCGAGGTCGTGGCCACGGTGAGGCTGCCCCACGATCGGAACTACTATTCGGCGGACGCCTGGGGCGTCAACGCGCAGGGCACACCGAACAACGACTACGGCCTCTTCCGCGACGCGATCGCCGCCTGTGACGCCTCGGTCGACTTTTCGCGCTTCGACCTCGACCACGACGGCTACGTCGACATGCTGTGGATCGTGCACGCCGGCCCTGGCGGCGAGACGAGCGGCAGGCCTCGTGATCTGTGGTCGCTCACCTCGCGCGCCACCGCGGCATGGAGGGGTGGCTCGGTCGTCCCGACGGACGACCCGGTCCCCGGCTCGGGCACCGACCCGAAGGGGCCGCACATTCTCATCGACCGCTTCACCATCCTGCCCGAGCTCTCCGGCTTCCACCCCGGCCAGCTCGCCGAGATCGGCGTGTTCTGCCACGAGTTCGGCCACACGCTCGGACTGCCCGATCTCTACGACACCTCCATCCTCGGCGGCTCGAGGAACGTCGGACCGGGCAACTGGTCGCTCATGTCCACGGGCAGCTACGGCGGGGACGGCCAGACCCCGGAGACTCCCTCGGGATTCGGCGCGTGGTGCATGCTCCTGCTCGGATGGACGAACCGGATCCACCCCGCCCAGGACACCACGATCACGCTCCCGCCCAACATCGACGGGGGACCGCTCCTGGACTTTTCGTTCCAGGGAGAAGACTCGCCCGAGCACTACCTGATCGAGAACCGGATCCGGGAGGGGTTCGACCGCAACCTGCCGAGCGACGGGCTGCTGGTGAACCAGGTGGACGAGGCGATCGTCGGCCAGGGCGTCAGCGGCAACCGCATCAATGTGGGCCCCACGCCGGGTCTGCGCATCCTGGAAGCCGACGCCAACTTCGACATGTACTACGGCTACGATCGTGGCGGTGCGAACGACCCGTTCCCCGGCCCGCTCCACCGGACGCGCATCGACGACCTGAGCTCGCCCAACACGCTCACGTTCTCCGGCGCGCCCACGAACATCGCGCTCGAGAACATCACGCAAGTGGGGCGAAACGTTTCGGTCCACGTCCGGGTCCGCGCTCCCGGCTGGAATCCGCCGCGTGATCTCGCGTCGGGTGCGGGCCAGCCCCAGCGCTCGTTCGGCACGGCGACGCGCTCCGCGGTCGGGCCGAGTGGAGACGCGTGGCTGGCGTCGAGCGAGACGGTGGCCGGCCGGCTGGCGGTGGTGGTGCGCACCCGCCCCTGGCTCCAGGGCTGGCAGCTTCCCGAGGTCGTGGATCGCGGGATCGGGAACGCGTACGACCCGACGCTGGCGCGCGTGGGCGCGAGCGATCTCGTGGTGGCGTGGATCGAGATCGCGGGCGGTCCCGGCCAGGTGTGCTATCGCGCCCGCGTGCGCGGCCACTGGACCACGGCGCACGTGCTCACCGCCGCCCACGACGGCTGCCTCGCGCCGGCGATCGCCGCGGACGCCCGCGGTCGCGTGTTCCTCTCCTGGCTGGAGCAGGTGGGAAACCGGCCGCGGCTCAAGTTCATGGAGTTCCTCTACGGCGCACCCTACGGTCAGCCCGTCACCGTCACGAGCCCCGTGACCGACCAGCCGAGCTCGCCCACCGTCACCGCCGCGGGTGACGGCCACGCCTACCTGCTGTGGCCGAACCGCGCGCTGTCCCCGGATGGCACGAGCTTCGGCCCGCACGTCATCTATGCCTGCCGATTCCAGCCGGACAGCGGACTCTCCGCGCCCTTCCGCCTTGCAACGGCTTCGGCCGACGCGCAGCCGTCGGTCTCGGGGCAGGTGGACTCGAGCGGCGTGCTCTACGCCGTGTGGCAGGTCAGCCCGGGCGCCGGCGGCGAGATCCACTTCCAGCGCCGCCAGCTCGTGGGCCACCCGGAGCCGCGCGATACGACGCTCGACGGGCTCGGCGACGCGCTGCAGAACCCCCGCATCGCACTCGACCCGGCGGGGGGCGTGCACGTGGCGTACGAGCGGTCCGTGGGCGAGGGTTCGCGCATCCGTTACAAGCTCTGGCGCGCGGGGCTGGGCTGGGACGATCGCGCCACGGAAGTGTCGGACGCGAGCGACCTCTCCGCGGGAAACGTCGAGCTCCTCCCCACTTCGCGCGGCAACGTCACCGTGCTCTGGACCGGTTTCGACGGCATCGCGCAGCGCCTGCGGATGCGCGAGCGCCAGCTCGATGGCCCGGTCCTGGCCGACGTGCCCGCGAGCCCGGAGCGGCCGGCGGTGGCGCTTGCCCTGGGCCCCAATCCCCTGCGCGCGGGACAGGTGCTCGAGTTCTCCGGCGCCCGCCTGCGCGCGGGCGACGTCGTCGAGCTGGTCGACGCGGCAGGCCGGCGGGTGGCCCGAGCCGTCG
>DATDEX010000223.1:0-19140 GCA_036522895.1 Candidatus Eiseniibacteriota bacterium
GGCCCGCCCGGCTTCGGCCGGGCGGGCCCGCGCGTCTGACGAGCCTCTGGGACGCCCGGCGGCCGCGCCGGTAAGGCGTCCGCCGCGCCGGTAGGGGCGCGGTTTGACCGGCCCCGGCGGGCACCCTACCGTGGGTCCCCCGTCCGCCCCATACCTCCCGGAACCGCCCTCCCGGAGCACCCGTCATGCTCGCCGAATCCGCGGCGCTGCCGCCGCCCGCCGCCGCCCCGCTCTCGCCGCTCGCGCGGGCCATCCGGATGTTCGCGAGCCCGGCCCGTGCATGGGGAGGGCTCGAGGAGAAGGGACAGTGGTGGTTTCCGCTCGTCGTCACGCTGGTCATCGAAATCGGGCTCTCCGGGCTCACCTACCACCGCGCCCTCCTGCCCGACATGTTCAAGCGCTGGGACCAGGCGGTCGCGAACGGCCAGATGCAGGCCGCGCAGCTCGACAACCTCACCAAGTTCTTCTCCGAGAGCTGGATCGCCATCGCGACCACGCTCGGCTCGATCCTCGTGGCCGTGCCGATCGTGATGCTGCTCCAGGCGCTCGTCGTGTGGTTCGGGGCCGGTTTCGTGCTGGGCTCGCGCTTCCGCTTCAGCCACGGCTTCACGGTCGTGGCGTGGGCGGGGCTCGTCCACCTGCCGGCGTCGTTCGTCCGCTACGGCTACGGCTGGGTGCAGGAGTCGTTCGAGAGCCTGCACCTGGGGCTCGGCGTGCTGGTCCCGGAGCCGGACACCCCGACCAAGCTCCACACCGGGCTCACCGTGTTTCTCGACGCGATCTCGCCGTTCACGGCCTGGTACCTGGCCGTGGTCGTGCTCGGGACCGCGGCGCTGTCCGGGGCCCAGCGGCGGAACGTCGCCTGGGTACTCGTGACGCTCTACCTCGCGTTCGTGGCGTTTTCCGCCGCGGTCGCGGCGTTGTTCAGTCCCGGCTCGTGATGCCGGATCGAAACCCCGTACCCGTTTCATGCGTACCCGCTGCTGACCGCGCGGCGGTTCCGCGCCCCCAGGCCCGTAAGGAGAACCCCCGTCGATGCGTTCCGTCGCGCTACTGACCCTCTTCGGCCTGCTGGTGCCCGCCGGCGGCCGTGCAGCCGTTCTGACCGCCGACCAGGCCGTCAAGCTCGCTCTGCAGAAGAACACGTCCGTGATCGGCGCCGAGGCCTCCGTGCTCTCGGCCCGTAGCGGCCTGTGGAGTGCCTACGCGGAGATGGTGCCCAACGTGAGCGGCACCTACGACGTGCGGAACACCAAGCTGAATCCGAAGGGTGACCTGCAGACGTTCCAGCTCGGCGCGCAGCTCCTGACGTTCCGCACCCGCAGCTCGGAGGAGACCGACCGCTCGCCCTCGCTGGTCGGAAGCTGGTCGATCCTGAGCCTGTCGAACCTGAGCAACTTCTCGTCGGCCCGGAACGCGATGACCGGCGCGCGCCTGAACCGGCAAGCGACGCGCAACGACATCGCGCTCGAGGCGCGGCGCCTGTTCTACGGCGTCGTCCGCGCGATCAAGCTGTCGGAGGTGTCGAACAGCGCGCTCAAGCTGGCCCGTGACGACGAGCGGCGGGTGCGGGCGCTGTTCGAGGTCGGCTCGGTGTCCAAGAGCGACCTGCTCAAGGCGCGCGTGCGAACGGCGCAGAGCCAGCTCGACTCGCTCGTCTCGACGAACGGCATCGTCAGCTCGCGGATTTCGCTCGGCACGCTCGTCGGCGTGGCGGAGACCGACCTCGGCGACATCGACACCACGCTCGTCGCCGAGCACCACCCGGTCGATGCCGGCAGCGTGCTGTCGGAGGCACGCGCGGGCCGGCCCGACCTGCTCGGGGCGGAGCGCAATCTCAAGTCGGCGCAGGCCGAGCTCAACGCGGCCCGCCTGACCCGCTTTCCCTCGGTGAACCTGAGCGGGTCGCTCGACCTGTCCACGATCCGCAGCCAGAAGGCGTCCCGCGACTTCTTCGATTCGACCGGGACCACGTTCCTGCGAACGCTCAACCAGGACACGCGAACCACGACCGACCCGTCGCGCACCCTGGCCCTGTCGCTGTCGGTGCCGATCTTCGACGGCTTTCGCACCGACGCACGCATCGCCGCCGCACGGGCAACGCTCCTGCGCGCGCGCGAAACCCGCGACGCGCTGGTGCGTAATCTCGAGGGCGAAGTTCGACTCACGGTGCTCGGCTACCAGGAATCCGTGGAGCGCGAGGCGCTCGCGCGACGGGCCCTGGAATCGGCGGCCGAGAACCTGAACCTCGTGCAACAGAAGTACAACGTCGGCTCGGCCACGATCCTCGATCTCATCGATTCGCAGGTGCAGCTGCAGCGGGCCCAGAGCGATCTGGTGTCCGCCCTGGCCGACATCCGGGTCGCTGAGGCCGCCGTGGACCGGGTGCGCGGCAAAGGCGAGTGAGAGGAGAGGCCGCATCCATGAAGAAGCAATGGATCTGGATCGCGCTCGGCGCGGTCCTGGTGGTGATCATCGTGGGTTTGAGCGTGGCGCGAGGGGCCCGGGGCAAGGTCGAGCCCGTGCAGCTCGCCCGCGTCCGGCGCGAGGACGTCACGTCGCGCGTGCGGGCCCCGGGCAAGATCGAGCCGAAGACCCAGGTGAAGGTGAGCGCCGACATCATGGGCAAGGTCATCCGCCTGAACATCAAGGAGGGTGACCCGGTGAAGCGCGGCGAGCTCCTGTTGCAGCTCGACGACACGCAGTACCGCACAGCGCACGACCAGGCGCTCGCCGCGCTGTCGGCGGCCCGGGCGCGGGTGCGGGAGGCGGAGTCGGCGCTGCGCATGTCGGACGCCAACTTTCAGCGCCAGCATGCGCTGTTCGAGCAGAAGCTCCTCTCGGACGCCGAATGGGAGTCCGCGACGAACACGCACGAGGCGGCGCGCGTCGCGCTGGCGACGGCCCAGGAGGAGGTCACGCGCTCGCAGGCGGCCGCGGACGGCGCGATGGACAACCTGACCAAGTGCCGCTTCGTGGCCCCGTTCGACGGCGTCGTGAGCGCGCTCAACGTCGAAAAGGGCGAGATCGTCATTACGGGCACCATGAACAATCCCGGCACGCAGATCCTCGTCGTGTCCGATCTCTCGCGCATGCTCGTCCGCGCCGAGGTGGACGAGACCGACGTCGTGGACATGAAGATCGGCCAGAAGGCGAAGATCTCGGTGGACGCGTTCCCGGACACGACGTTCGTGGGCACGGTGACCGAGATCGGCAACACGGCGAAGCGCTCCTCGATCTCGACCGTGGAGGGCCAGACGAACTTCGAGGTGAAGGTCGTGTTCGGCGACAACGTGCCGCAGGTGCGGCCCGGCATGACCGCGGACGTGGACATCGAGACGGGCACGCACGCGAAGACGCTCGCGGTCCCGATCCAGGCGGTGGTCATTCGCACCCGGAGCCAGCTCGACCGCGCCGCGCGCGGAAAGAGCGCCGAGCGGAAGAAGCCGGGCGGGAACGCGTTCGCGGCCGAGGAAGACACCGCGGGCAAGAAGGATCCCGAGATCACGGGTATCATGGTGGTGAGCAACGACGTCACGCGCTTCGTGCCGGTCCGCACGGGCCTCGCGAGCGAGACCATGATCGAGGTGTTCGGCGATCTCAAGGAGGGCGACACCGTGGTGTCGGGCCCGTACAAGGCGCTCCGCGAGCTCAAGCCGGGGGCGAAGGTCAAGCGAGAGCAGGCCGGCGCGAAGCCGGGCAAGTGAGCGCGCGATGCTGATCCAGATCCGCGACCTGCACCGCGTCTACCAGGTCGGCGACAGCGAGGTCCGCGCCCTGGACGGCGTGGACCTCGAGATCGCCACGAACGAGTACGTGGCGATCATGGGCCCCTCGGGGTCGGGCAAGTCGACGCTCATGAACATCCTCGGCTGCCTCGACACGCCCTCGAAGGGCTCCTACCGGCTCAAGGACAAGGAGATCGCCGAGCGTACGGACGACGAGCTGGCGCAGATCCGGAACCAGGAGATCGGGTTCGTGTTCCAGACGTTCAACCTGCTCGCGCGCGCGGACGCGCTCCACAACGTCGAGTTGCCGCTCGTCTACGCCGGCCTCCGCCACGAGGAGCGCCGCAAGCGCGCCCGCGAGTCGCTGGAGCTCGTCGGCCTGGGCGATCGCATGAAGCACAAGCCGAACGAGCTCTCCGGCGGCCAGCGCCAGCGCGTCGCGATCGCGCGCGCGCTCGTGAACCGGCCGAGCATCATCCTCGCGGACGAGCCGACGGGAAACCTCGATTCGCACACCGGCGACGAGATCATGGCGGCGTTCGAGACGATCTGGCGCCAGGGCAACACGGTCATCGTGGTGACGCACGAGCCCGACATCGCGGAGCACGCGCGGCGCATCGTGCGCATGCGGGACGGCAAGATCGAGAGCGACCTCGTGAACCCGAACCCGCGCACGGTGTCGCTGCCGACGTCGAACGGGGCGGAGTCGGCGTGAACCTGCGCGAGAGCGTCGGGATCGCCCTCGGCGGCGTGCGCGCGAACAAGCTGCGCTCGTTCCTCACCCTGCTCGGGATCATCATCGGCGTGGCCTCGGTCATCGCGGTGGTCTCGTTCGTCGAGGGACTCAACCGGTTCGTCACCCAGAAGCTGCTGAACGCCGGCGCGAACGTGTTCGTCGTCGACAAGTACGGCTTCATCACGAGCCAGGAGGCGTTCGATCTGGCGAACAAGAACCCGGACGTCACGCTCGAAGACGGCGACGCGCTGCGCTCGGGCATGCGCCACGCCTCGATGATCGTGGCCGAGGCCGGCTCCGTGGCGCCGCTCCGCTACCGGTCGAAGGTCATGAAGGGCGTGTTCGTGAACGGCAGGGGCGCGGGCTACGACCTCGTGGACGACCTCGCGATCGAGCACGGTCGCCACCTCACGGAATTCGACGACAGCGAGCGGCGGCCCGTCGTGGTGATCGGCCCGGAGGTGGGGGAGGAGCTGTTCGGTTCGCTCGACCCCATCGGGCGCTCGCTGCGCATCGATCGTTACGAGTTCGAGATCGTCGGCGTCACGCAGGCGAAGGGCAAGATGTTCGGTCAGTCGCAGGACCGCTTCGTCACCGTGCCGATCCGCACGTTCCAGAAGTACTGGAAGGAGCGGGGCTCGTTCTCGCTCGCGGTGAAGAGCGTGGACCAGGCCTCGCTCGAGCTGGCGCAGCAGGAGGCACGGAACATCCTGCGCGCTCGCCGCCACCAGCGTCCCGGCCAGCCCGACCGCTTCGGCATCACGACGTCGGAGACCTGGCTGCAGCTCTATCGCACGCTCACCGGCGGGATCTTCGTCGTGTCCATTGGCGTCGCCGCGATCTCGCTGTTCGTGGGCGGCATCGTGATCATGAACATCATGCTCGTCTCGGTGACCGAACGCACCAAGGAGATCGGGATCCGCAAGGCGCTCGGCGCCCGGCGGCGCGACATCCTCACCCAGTTCCTGGTCGAGGCCACGACGCTGTCGCTCGCCGGCGGGATCATCGGGATCCTGCTCGGCTCCTCGCTCGCCCTGCTCGTGGGGGCGGTGAGCCCGCTGCCGGCCGCTCTGAGCCTGACCGCGGTGCTGCTCGGCGTCGTCATGAGCACCGCCGTGGGCGTGTTCTTCGGCTCCTACCCCGCGGCCCGCGCCGCGCGCCTCGATCCCATCGAAGCGCTGCGCTACGAGTGACCGCGTGAACACCCGCTTCCTGCTCTCCGAGACGTTCGACATCGCGCGCCGGGCGCTGACCGCGAACCGCATGCGCTCGATGCTGGCGCTGCTCGGGATCGTCATCGGGGTCGGGACGGTGATCGGCATGGTCGCGCTCATCAACGGATTCCAGCGCTCGTTCCAGCAGAACATCCAGGCGTTCGGCAACAACACGCTCTACATCCGCCGCATCCGCCCCGGCATCCAGTTCAGCGGCGGGGTGCCCGACTCGTTGAAGGCCCGCAAGGCGTTCACCATGGGCGACGCGGAGGCCATTCTCGAGCACTCGCCCGCCGTCGCGGCGGTGTCGGTGTTCAAGTTCGCGTTCAACGACATCAAGCTGTCGCGGCGAGACAAGACCACGAAGACGACGTTCATCTACGGCACGAACGACCAGTTGCTGCGGACCCATGGTTACGACATGGCGCGCGGCCGCTTCTTCACCCAGGAGGAGGTGCGCTCGAACGCAAACGTGGTCGTGCTCGGCAAGGACACGCGCGAGACGCTGTTCGGCGACGCGAGCGGCCTCGGCCAGACCGTGCACCTGAACGGCATCCCGTTCACGGTCGTGGGCGAGTTCGAGCCCAAGGGCCGCTTCCTCGGCAACAACTTCGACGAGGTGGCCTGCATCCCGTACCCGCTCATCGACAAGTACTGGGGCACGCCCGCCGACGCGCCGCCGTGGTTCCCGAAGAAGGGCGAGCTGTTCCTCGACGCGGTCGCCGTCTCGCCGGAGCAGAGCGAGGAGGCGATCCGGGAGATCAGCGAGGTGCTGCGCGTCCGTCGCCACCTGCCGAGCAACAAGCTCAACAACTTCGTCGTGTTCAGCGACGACGCGTTCATCTCGCTCTACAACACGATCACGGGCGGGATCTTCGCGCTCATGTTCCTCATCTCGTCCATCTCGCTCGTCGTGGGCGGCATCGGGGTCATGAACATCATGCTCGTGGCGGTCACGGAGCGGACGCGCGAGATCGGCGTCCGCAAGGCCCTGGGCGCCCCCCGCAAGGCGATCATGCTCCAGTTCCTGATCGAGGCGCTGCTGCTCACCGCCGCGGGTGGGGCGCTCGGCGTGCTGCTCGGCGCCGGGGTGTCGTGGCTCGTGCACGCGCTCTCGCCGCTGCCCACGTTCGTCTCCCCGTGGTCGGTGATCGTCGGGCTCGCGGTCTCGACGCTCATTGGCGTGTTCTTCGGGCTCTACCCGGCCCTGCGTGCCTCGCGGCTCGACCCCGTGGAGTCGCTCCGCTACGAGTGAAACGCGGCCCGCCGCGTAGGGGCGACTCGACAGCGCGGAAGCGGTGGTCCACGCTCGCGGAATGACCGACGGATTCCTCTTCCGGGAGACGTTCCGCATCGCCCGCCAGGCGCTCAATGCGAACCGAATGCGATCGCTGCTCGCGCTTCTCGGGATCGTGATCGGCGTCGGCACGGTGATCGCCATGGGCTCGCTCATCAACGGCTTCCGACGCTCGTTCGAAAAGGGCATCGCGTCGTTCGGGAGCAACTCGATCTACATCCGCACGTTCCGCCCTGGGGCGGCGTTCGTGAACGGCATCCCGGACAGCCTGCGCAAGCGGCGCGCGTTCACGCTCGCGGACGCGAACGCGATTGCCGCCCTGGCGCCCTCGGTGGCCGCGGTGTCGGTGATCAAGATCGCCGCCGCGGACATCCGCCTGAGCTACCAGGACCGGCACACGAAGGTGACGCTCACGTTCGGCTCGAACGACGGCTTCATGCGCACGCGCGGCTTCGAGATCTCGAGCGGTCGCTTCTTCACCGCGGAGGAGGTGGACCACCGCGCGAATGTCGTCGTGCTCGGCAGCGACACGCGCGACGCGTTGTTTCAGACCGCCAGCCCCATCGGCCGCACGGTGCACCTGAACGAGATCCCATTCACCGTCATCGGCGTGTTCGTGTCCAAGGGCCGGTTCCTCCACAACAATTTCGACGAGGTGGCCTGCATTCCCTGGACGGTCGCGGACAAGTACTGGGAGCCGGGCGCCCATGCGCCACCGTGGATGACCCGCCGGGGCGAGGTGTTCCTCGACGCGGTCCCGGTGGAGGAGTCGCGCCTCGAGCAGGCCATGCGCGAGATTCGCGCCGTGCTGCGGGTGCGGCGGCACGTGCCCTCGAACCGCCCGGACGACTTCGAGGTGTTCAGCGAGGATGCGTTCATCACCGTGTACAACACGGTGACCGGAGGGATCGTCGCGTTGATGATGCTCATCTCGTCGATCGCGCTCGTCGTCGGCGGCATCGGGGTCATGAACATCATGCTCGTCGCGGTCACGGAGCGGACGCGGGAGATCGGCGTCCGCAAGGCGCTTGGCGCGCCGCGCCGCGCGATCCTGCTCCAGTTCCTGTTCGAGGCCGTCATGCTGACCGCGATCGGCGGCGTGCTCGGCATCCTGCTCGGCTCGGGCGTCGCCCAGCTCGTGCGGTCCCTCTCGGGACTGCCCACGTTCGTCTCGCCCGGCTCGGTGGTGGCCGGGATCGCGGTCTCGACGTTCACCGGCATCTTCTGCGGGCTCTACCCGGCGATGCGCGCGTCGCGACTCGATCCGGTGGAGGCGCTCCGCTACGAGTGAGCGCGGCCCGCCGGCTTGGGCGGGCCCGCGGGTCGCATGGTATCTTCGCCGCCCCATGACCTCGCGCTCCACGCCCGCTCCGGCCGAGTCCCGCGCCCACGCCCTGTCCGACATCGTCGTGCGCGGGGCACGCGAGCACAACCTCCAGAACATCACGCTGCGGCTGCCGCGCCAGAGCCTCGTGGTGCTCACCGGCGTGTCCGGCTCCGGCAAGTCGTCGCTCGCGTTCGACACGCTCTACGCCGAGGGACAGCGCCGCTACGTGGAGTCGCTCTCGGCGTACGCCCGGCAGTTCCTCGGGCAGATGGAGAAGCCCGACGTGGACGCGATCGAGGGGCTCTCGCCCGCGATCGCGATCGAGCAGCGGAGCGCCGGCTCGAACCCGCGCTCGACCGTGGCCACGATCACCGAGGTCTACGACTACCTGCGGCTCCTGTTCTCGCGGCTCGGGGCCCGCCACTGTCCGAACTGCGGCACGCCGCTCGCGCGCCGGAGCGTGCAGGAGATGACCGACCAGCTCCTCGAGCAGGCGGCCGGCGCCCGGGTCGCGGTGTTGGCCCCCGTGGTGCGCGGCCGGAAGGGGGAGTACCGGAAAGAGCTCGAGGGTTGGCACAAGCAGGGCTATCTGCGCGCCCGGATCGACGGGGCGTGGGTCGAGCTCGAGGAGCCGCCGAAGCTCGCCCGTCACAAGCGGCACGACATCGAGGTGGCGGTGGACCGCCTGAAGGTCGAGCCCGGGAACCGCGGCCGGCTCACGGAATCGCTCGAGGCCGGCGTCCGGCTCTCGGGCGGGCTCATCACGATCGCGCGCGACGGCGCCGCGGACCTCGTGATGAGCGTCGGGGCCACCTGTCCCAACTGCGGCACCGCGGTGGACGATCTCGAGCCCCGGCACTTCTCGTTCAACTCGCCCTACGGGGCGTGCGCGAGCTGCGACGGTCTCGGCACGCTCTTGAAGATCGATCCCGATCGCGTCGTCCCCGACCCGGCCAAGTCGCTCGCCGAGGGCGCGCTCGACACCATGGGCGACGCCGAGGGCACGTGGACCGCCGGGACGCTCAAAGGTCTCGCCCGGGCCTTCAAGGTGCCGCTCGACGTGCCGTGGAAGAAGCTCCCCGCCAGGACGCGGCAGCTCATCCTGCACGGCGCGGGCGAAGAGAAGGTCAAGTTCGAGTACAAGACGTCCAAGGGCTCGGTGTTCGCGCACCAGGCGAAGTGGAAGGGCGTGATCCCGGACCTCGAGCGGCGCTACCGGACCACGACGAGCGAGGGGGTGCGGCGCTGGATCGGCGCGCTCATGAACCCGACGCCGTGCCCGGACTGCAAAGGGCTTCGGCTCAAGCCGGCGACGCTGGCGGTCAAGGTGGACGGGCGGAACATCGGGGAATGGTGCGCGCTCTCCGTGGCCGCGGCGCGGGCCGCGGCCGACGCGCTCCGCTACACCGGCGGCCAGGCCATGATCGCGGGGCCCATCCTCAAGGAGGTGCGCTCGCGGCTCGGGTTCCTCGAGGACGTGGGGCTCGGCTACCTGACGCTCGACCGCACGGCGGGCACGCTCGCGGGCGGGGAGGCGCAGCGCATCCGGCTCGCGACCCAGATCGGCTCGCAGCTCACGGGCGTGCTCTACATCCTCGACGAGCCGTCGATCGGGCTTCACCACCGCGACAACCAGCGGCTGCTCGCGATGCTCCAGAAGCTCCGCGATCTCGGCAACACGGTCGTCGTCGTCGAGCACGATGAGGACACGATGCGCGCCGCCGACTGGCTCGTGGACCTGGGGCCGGGCGCGGGGCGGCACGGGGGCCACGTCGTGGCCGCGGGCACGCCGGCCGAGGTGACGCGCAACCCGGACTCGCTCACCGGGCGCTACCTGTCCCACGCGGCCCGCATCGCGGTGCCGGCGTCGCGCCGCCCGGGGAACGGGCGCACGCTCGAGGTGCTGGGCGCGCGCGAGCACAACCTGAAGGACGTGGACGCCGCGTTCCCGCTCGGCACGTTCATCTGCGTCACCGGTGTGTCGGGCTCGGGCAAGAGCACGCTCGTCAACGACATCCTGCTCGCGGCACTCGAGCGCAAACTCATCCCGGGCTCGGCCTCCGCGCCCGGCGCGCATCGCGGCCTCAAGGGAATCGAGCACGTCGACAAGGTGGTGGCGATCGATCAGAGCCCGATCGGGCGCACGCCGCGCTCGAACCCGGCCACCTACACGGGGGCGTTCACGTTCATCCGCGACCTGTTCGCGAACCTGCCCGAGGCCAAGGTGCGCGGCTACGGGCCGGGCCGCTTCTCGTTCAACGTCAAGGGCGGGCGCTGCGAGGCGTGCGAAGGGGACGGCTCGCGCCGGATCGAGATGCACTTCCTGCCGGACGTCTACGTGAAGTGCGACGTCTGCCACGGCCGCCGCTACAACCGGGACACGCTCGAGGTGCCCTACCGGGGCCGCTCCATCGCCGACGTGCTGGAGATGACCGTGGAAGAGGCGCTCGAGTTCCTCGGCGCCGTCCCGGTGCTCCGCCGCAAGCTCGAGACCCTGCGCGACGTGGGTCTGGGCTATATTCATCTCGGTCAGTCGGCGACCACGCTTTCGGGCGGAGAGGCGCAGCGCGTCAAGCTCGCCACCGAGCTCTCCCGCGTGGCCACCGGCCGGACGCTCTACGTGCTGGACGAGCCCACGACCGGGCTCCACTTCGAGGACGTGCGGGTGCTGCTCGACGTCCTCCAGGCCCTGGTCGAGCGGGGGAACACGGTGGTCGTGATCGAGCACCACCTCGACGTCGTCAAGAGTGCGGATTGGCTGATCGACCTTGGACCTGAAGGAGGCGACCGCGGCGGCAGCGTCGTGGCCGCCGGGACCCCCGAGGCGTTGGCGCGCGCGAAGGGGTCGCACACCGGAACGGCCCTGCGCCAGGTACTCCGTCCATGACCCCCATGCCTCAGACGCCCGCCGTCGCGACCGAGCCCGGCCGCAGTGCCACGCGAACGCAGACCATGAAGGCGGTGGTCAAGACCGCCGCCGCACCGGGCGCGGAGATCCGGGACGTGCCCGTGCCGGCGCCCGGGCCGGGCGAGGTCCTGCTCCGCGTGCTCCGCGCGGGCGTGTGCGGAACCGACCTGCACATCTGGAGCTGGGACCGCTGGTCCCAGGGCCGCATCCGCCCGCCGGTGACGCTCGGCCACGAATTCGTGGGCGAGGTGGTGGAGCTCGGCGCCGGCGTCACCGACCTCGCGCCGGGCGATCGCGTCGCCTGCGAAAGCCACATCGTGTGCCACACCTGCATCGCCTGCCGCACCGGCAACTCGCACGTCTGCGAAAACACCCGCATCCTCGGCGTCGACGTGAACGGGGGCTTCGCCGAGTTCGTGGCCGTCCCGGCCGTGAACGGCTGGCGGGTCCCCGCGGGCATTTCGCTCGAGGTCGCCGCGGTGATGGAGCCGTGCGGCAACGCCGTGCACACGGCGTTCGCGGGACCGCTCTCGGGTTGCAGCATCGCGGTCACCGGCTGCGGTCCGATCGGGCTCTTCGCGATCGGCGCCGCGCGCGCCGCGGGCGCCGCACACGTGTTCGCCTCCGACGTCTCGCCCTACCGGCTCGAGCTCGCGCGCGCCATGAAGGCCGACGCCGTGATCGACGCCCGCACCGAGAGCCTGCCCGAGCGGGTCGCGCAGCTCACGAACGGCCGCATGCTCGACGGCGTGCTGGAGATGAGCGGAAACCCGACGGCGGTGCGCGACGGGCTCGCGGCGCTCCGCATGGGGGGCCGCATGAGCATGCTCGGGCTCCCGACGGAGCCGTTCGAGCTCGACTGGAACCGGCTCGTGATCTTCAAGGGGATCACGCTCCACGGCATCATCGGGCGGCGCATGTACGCGACCTGGTTCCAGATGGACCAGCTCCTGGGGTCGGGCCGCCTCGACCTCAAGCCCGCGATCACGCACGTCATGCCCATGGAGCGCTTCGACGAGGCGATCGGGCTCCTGCGCGACGGGCGGGCGGGCAAGGTCGTGCTCGTGCCGTGGGGCCAGAGCAGCTGACATTCAACGCGACGGAGGACGGATCGTGTTCGAAACCATGAAGCCGGTGATCGAAGCCGAGCTCGCGAAGATCCGGGAGGCAGGGCTCTGGAAGGGCGAGCGCGTCATCACCTCGCCGCAGGGACCCGAGGTGACGCTCGCCGACGGCCGGCGCGTGCTGGTGTTCTGCGCGAACAACTACCTGGGGCTCTCGAGCCACCCGGCCGTGATCGAGGCCGCGCATCGCGCGCTCGACACGCACGGGTTCGGGCTCTCGTCCGTGCGGTTCATCTGCGGGACGCAGGATCTGCATCGCGCGCTCGAGCTGCGGATCGCGGAATTCGTGGGGGCGGAGGACGCGATCCTGTACGCCGCGTGCTTCGACGCGAACGGCGGCGTGTTCGAGCCGCTCCTGTCCGAGGCCGACGCGGTGATCTCGGACGAGCTGAACCACGCCTCGATCATCGACGGCATCCGGCTCTGCAAGGCGAAGCGCTGGCGCTACAAGAACGACGACATGGCGGACCTCGCGCGCTGCCTCGCGGAGGCCGACGCGGCGGGCTGTCCGCAGAAGCTCGTGGTCTCGGACGGCGTGTTCAGCATGGACGGCACCATCGCGAACTTGAAGAGCATCGTCGAGCTCGCCGAGCGCCACCGCGCCCTGGTGATGATCGACGAGTGCCACGCGACCGGCTTCATCGGCCGCACCGGTCGCGGCACGCCCGAGCTCCATGGTGTGCGCGGCCGCGTCGACATCATCACCGGGACGCTCGGGAAGGCCCTGGGGGGCGCGCTCGGCGGGTTCACGGCGGCGCGGAAGGAGATCGTCGCGCTCCTGCGCCAGCGCTCGCGGCCCTACCTGTTCTCGAACACTCTGCCGCCCGCGGTCGTGGGCGGTACGCTCGCCGTCCTCGACCTGCTCTCGGGCAGCACCGAGCTGCGCGACCGGCTCGAGACGAACACGCAGCGATTCCGCGCCGGCATGCTCGCGGCCGGCTTCGACTTGAAGCCCGGGGTGCACCCGATCGTGCCCATCATGCTCTACGACGAGCGGCTCGCGCACGATCTCGCGGCGCGTCTCCTCGAGAAGGGGATCTACGTGATCGGCTTCTCCTACCCGGTGGTCGCGAAAGGCAAGGCGCGGATCCGCGTCCAGCTCTCGGCCGCGCACACGGCCGAGCACATCGACCGTGCGGTCGCGGCGTTCGCCGAGGCGGGGCGCGACCTGGGCGTGCTCGGAAGAGCGGCGGCACACTGAAGCGCGCGCGACGCGAGTCGCACCTCGACACGGGCGCGAGGTCCACGCGGCGCGCGCGCGTCCGGAGGCCCCTGCGCGCTTGACCCTCCGCCGTTCCCGCCGCTACCTTGGCCCTGTTTGTCCACCCGGGAGGAACCTCGCGTGCAGCCCTCGACGGCCGTGAAGCGCACCCCGTTCTACGACCTCCACCGCGCCGCGGGGGCCAAGCTCGTGGAGTTCGCGGGCTTCGACATGCCGGTGCGTTACACGGGCGACGTGCGGGAGCACCTCGCCGTGCGCACGACAGCGGGCCTGTTCGACATCAGCCACATGGGCGAGTTCGACGTGCGCGGGCCCGGCGCCGGCGAGTGGCTCGACCGGATGGTGACGAACCACGTCGGCTCGCTCGCGGTCGGGCAGGCGCTCTACTCGCCCATGTGCCGTCCCGACGGCGGCATCGTCGACGACCTGCTGGTGTATCGCTACGACGATCACTACATGGTCGTCGTGAACGCCGCGAACCTCGCCAAGGACTTCGCCTGGCTGGCGGAGCACCGCCCGGCCGGCGTCTCGCTCGAGGACCATTCCGACGCCACCGCGCTCCTCGCCGTGCAGGGACCCAGGGCGGCCGACGTGCTCCGCGGCCACGTGCCGGATGCGGCGCTCGAGCTGGGTTACTACCGGTTCACGACCGGTTCGCTCTACGGGGTACCCGCCACGCTGTCGCGCACGGGGTACACGGGGGAGGACGGCTTCGAGCTCTACTTCGACCCCCGGCATGCGCAGGCGGTCTGGCACGGGCTCATGGCCTCCGCTCAGCCGCACGGGCTCGACTTGATCGGGCTCGGTGCGCGCGACACGCTGCGGCTGGAGATGGGCTACATGCTCTACGGGAACGACATCGACGACACCACGACGCCGCTCGAAGCGGGGCTCGGCTGGACCGTGAAGCTCGCGAAGGGCGAGTTCCACGGCCGCGACGTGATGGTGAAGCAGAAAGCCGACGGCTTGAAGCGGCGCCTCGTCGGCTTCCAGCTCGACGGCAGGCGCGTGCCGCGGCACGGCATGCGCATCCTTGCGGGCGGTCGCGTCGTGGGTGCGGTCACGAGCGGAACCTACAGCCCGAGCCTCGAGCGACCTCTCGGCATGGGCTACGTGGAAACGGCGCTGGCCGCGAACGGCACGGCGCTCGACATCGAAGCCGGATCGACGACCCTGGTCGCGCGCGTCACGGCGCGACCGTTCTACACGCGCGGCACGCATCGGTCGTGACCCCGCCGGAGGCGACGTGACCTTTCCCGACGACGTCCGTTACACGCGTGAGCACGAGTGGGCCCGTGAACAGGGCGGGGTGGTGACCGTCGGCATCACCGGCTACGCCACCGACCAGCTCGGCGACGTGGTGTTCGTGGAGCTGCCCGACGTGGGCAAGAAGCTCGATGCCGGAAAGACGTTCGGCGTCGTCGAGGCGGTGAAGACGGTGAGCGATCTCTACGCCCCGGTCGCGGGCGAGGTGGTCGAGGTGAACGCGGCGCTCTCCGACAATCCCGCCGCCGTGAACGCGGATCCCTACGGCCAGGGCTGGATGATCAAGATCCGGCTCGCCGACCCCAAGTCGTATGCGGCCCTGCTCACGAGCGCCGACTACGCGAAGCTGGTCGAGGAACAGCACGCGTGACGCAGCAGCCGGGCGTGCCCGGCGAGGCGGTGCCCGAGGTCGCCCGAGTGGAGTGGTCGTTCGATCCCTGGAGCGAGCGGCCGGTGGCGGCGGGGATCGCGGCGCTGGCGGTGCTCCTCATGTGGCTGATCCTCGCGGCCTGCCGCTTCCCGTGGCTCCTGGCGGTCGCGCAGGGGATCGTCGTGGCCTCTCCACTCGTGCCCGCGTTCGTGCCGGCGCGGTGCCGGGTCGATCGCTCGGGGGCGGCCCGGCGCGGCCCGCTCGGCTGGGGGTACCGGGCGTGGGCGGACGTCCGCCGCATCGACGACGTGCCGGTGGGCGTGCTGCTCTCGCCGTACGCACGCCGGCACTGGCTCGACGGCACGCGCGGGCTCACGCTGGCGATGCCGCGGCCGCGCCGCGCCGAGCTCGCGGCGCTCGTGCGTGAGCGCTGGAGCGCGCATGCCCGCTGAGCCGCTCGCCCCCGAGGACCAGGCGCTGCTCGAGCGGCTCGCGCGCCGTGTCGTCGAGCTCCGGCTCGAGACCCCGGCGATCCTCACGCTCGAGACGGCGCGGCCGCTCTCGGTGCTGGCCGGACAGGCGATGCTGTTCTTCGAGCCGTTCGCGCAGATGCTGTTTCGCTTCGACGAGTATCGCCGCCTGGCCGCGCTGATCGAACGCCGCGACGCGCTCGAGGCGCTCACGCGGATGATCGAGGACGGCGCGGACGCGCGCGGGCGTGCTACCCGCGCCGACAAACCGACGTGATCCCCGAGCCCGGCTCGATCCGCTCCATCCTCGCCACGGACTGCGGCTCGACGACCACGAAGGCGGTCCTGATCGAGCGCGGCCCCGAGGGCTACCGGCTCGTCACGCGCGGCGAGGCGCCCACGACGGTGGAGGCGCCGTTCGAGGACGTCACGCGCGGCGTGCTGAACGCGGTCCGCGAGGTCGAGGAGCTGCGCGGGCGAAAACTCCTGGACGGCGACCGGATCCTCTCCCCGCAATCCGGCGACGATGGCGTGGATCTCTACCTCTCCACGTCGAGCGCCGGGGGCGGGCTCCAGATGATGGTCTCGGGCCTGGTGCTGCAGATGACGGGGGAGAGCGCGCAGCGCGCCGCGCTCGGCGCGGGCGCCATCGTCATGGACGTCATGGCGTTGAACGACGGCCGCCGGCCGCACGAGAAGATCCGCCGCCTCCGCCAGCTGCGCCCGGACATGATCCTGCTCTCCGGCGGCACGGACGGCGGCGACGTGCGGCGCGTCACCGAGATGGCCGAGATCATCGCCGCCGCCGACCCACGCGCCCGGCTCGGCGCCGGCTACGAGCTGCCCGTCATCTACGCGGGGAACGCGCTCGCGTCGCCGAACGTGTCGGCCTGTCTCGCCGGCCGCACGGCGCTCTCGGTGGTGTCGAACCTGCGCCCGACGCTCGAGCTCGAGAACCTGAAGCCCGCGCGCGACGCGATCCACGAGCTGTTCATGGAGCACGTCATGGCGCACGCCCCGGGCTACAAGAAGCTCATGTCGTGGTCCCCGGTTCCGATCATGCCCACGCCGGGCGCGGTCGGGCTCATCATCGAGAAGGTCGCCCGGCGCGACCGCATGGCGGTCGTGGGCGTGGACATCGGCGGCGCCACGACCGACGTGTTTTCCGTGTTCAAGGTCCCGGGCGAGGACGAGACCGTGTTCAACCGCACCGTGTCCGCGAATCTCGGCATGAGCTACTCGGTCTCGAACGTCATGGCCGAGGCGGGGATCGGCAACATCCTCCGCTGGGTGCCGTTCCCGGTCGACGAGGTCGAGCTCCGGAACCGCATCAAGAACAAGATGATCCGGCCCACGACGATCCCGCAGACGCTCGAGGACCTGGTCATCGAGCAGGCCATCTGCCGCGAGGCGCTGCGGCTGTCGTTCGAGCAGCACAAGGCGCTCGCGGTGGGCTTGAAGGGCCGGCAGACCGCGCGCGACATCTCCGACACGTTCGAGCAGTCGGGCTCGGGAGCCTCGCTCGTCGACCTCGTCGACCTGGGACTGCTCGTGGGCTCCGGCGGCGTGCTGTCACACGCGCCCCGCCGCGCCCAGGCCATGCTCATGATGATCGACGCGTTCCTGCCCGAGGGCATCACCGAGCTCGCGGTGGACAGCATCTTCATGACGCCGCAGCTGGGCGTGCTGTCCACGGTGCACGAGGAGGCCGCGACCCAGGTGTTCGAGCGCGACTGCCTGATCCTCCTCGGGAGCTGCGTGGCGCCGTTCGGCGCCGGCCGGCCGGGGGAGCCGTGCCTCGCCGTGGAGCTCGAGCCCGAGGGGGGTGAGCGCGTGCGCCGCGAGGTGCCGTTCGGCGAGCTCGTGCTGCTGCCGCTCCCGGGCTCTGGCCGCGTGCTCGTCTCGGCGTCGCCCGGGCGCGGCTTCGACCTCGGGGCCGGGCGGGGGAAACCGGTCACGCGCACGGTGCGCGGTGGCGTCGTGGGGCTCGCGGTGGACACCCGCGGCCGCCGGCCATTCACGCTCCCCGAGGACGCGACCCAGCGGATCGCGCGGCTGCGCGAATGGAATCGCGCGCTCGCGCTCTACCCGCGGGAGGTGTGAGCGTGGGGCACTCCTATACCCCCGGCCTCCGTGTCACCGCAGACGCCAGCGTCCGTCGCGAGCGGCGGCTGCCGCTCCGCGGCGAAGTGCTCGTGAAGCTTGGGGACGCCGTCGGGCCGGACACCGTCGTGGCGCGCTCGGAGCTCCCCGGGAACGTCCAGACCGTGAACCTCGCCGCGCGGCTCGGCGTCGATCCCGCCCAGGCCGCGGGGACACTGGTCGTGCGTCCGGGAAGCCCGGTCCGGAAGGGCGCGGTGATCGCCTCGGCCCGGACGATGTTCGGGCTCATGAAGAACGAGGTGACGGCCCCCGCGGACGGAACGGTGGAGAGCGTGTCGTCGGTGACCGGACAGCTGCTCCTCCGCGAGCCGCCGATGCCGGTGGAGGTGAACGCCTACGTGCGCGGCCGCGTCGCCGCGGTGCTCGAAGGCGAGGGCGTCGTGGTCGAGTCGCGCGGCGCGCTGGTGCAGGGCATCTTCGGCGTCGGCGGCGAGACGTTCGGGCCGATCGCGGTCGTGGTCGCGCACCCGCACGAGCCGCTGCTTCCAGCGCACCTCACGGCGGGGCACCGCGGCGCGGTCGTGGTGGGCGGGAGCCACGTCTCGCACGCCACCGTACTGCGCGCCCGCGAGCTCGGGGTGGCGGCGCTCGTCGTGGGCGGGTTCGACGACCACGACCTGCGCGAGCTCCTCGGGCGCGACCTCGGCGTGGCGATCACCGGCCAGGAGGAGCTGGGGTTGACGATCGTGCTCACGGAGGGCTTCGGGCACATCGCGATGGCCGGGCGGACGTGGGCGCTGCTCGGGGCCAGCGCGGGACAGGTCGCCTCGGTGAGCGGCGCGACCCAGATCCGCGCGGGCGTGCTGCGGCCCGAGCTCCTGATCCCGCACGACGGCATCGGCGAGGTGGCGGCGGGGGAGGGTGCCGGCTCGCTCCAGCCGGGGAGCGCCGTCCGCGTCATCCGCCAGCCGTGGTTCGGGCGGCTGGGCCGTGTCGTCGAGCTGCCCCCCGAGCTGCGAGCGCTCGAAACCGAGGCGCTGGTGCGCGTCCTGGTCGTGGAGTTCGCCGACGACGGCTCGCACGCCACCGTCCCGCGCGCGAACGTCGAGCGCATCGCCGGGTGAGCGTCGGTCGATTTCGGCGTCGGGCCCCGATGGGAGCCCGGGGATTGGTCGTTGACTCGCTCGCATCCGGGTTGCTAGCGTGGCGCCCGCACGGACGCCACTGAGTCGCTCACACTGGTCCAGGGAGGACTGTTGACGACCCATCGCCGGACCCGGCGCGCAGGCCTGCTCGCCGCCAGTCTCGCCGCACTCACGGGCCTGTGGTCCCCGGCCCGCGCGGAGGCCCCGGCCGCCGCGAGCGCGCCGGTGAC
>DATDEX010000224.1:0-3716 GCA_036522895.1 Candidatus Eiseniibacteriota bacterium
GGCATCTTCATGTCGCTCGAGCTGCTGCGCGGCGAGGGCGGGCTGCCGCTGGTGCTCTGCGACATGAAGATGCCCCGCCACGACGGGATGTGGCTGCTGGACCAGATCCTCCAGCGCCATCCCAGCGCCGCGGAACTCACGGCGCGCGGCGCGGCGGACCTCCTGCGCGCCTGGATCGAGGAGGTCGACCACTCGACGGAGCTCGAGGAGTCCGTCGAGCGGTCCTGAGCCGGACGGCCGCACGCTCCCCGTCGCGCAGGGCCCTTCGCGATCGCCTGCCGGGTGCAATCAGTGGTGCGAAGTGTCCGGGGGCGCCGGGGGCGGGGTCGGCGGCGCGGCTGCCGGCGGGGTCGGTGCCGGCGGCGCCGGGGTCTTGGTGGGCGCCTTGCGATTGCCGAAGAAGTTCTTGAGCAGGCTCTTCGCCGCGGCCCGGACGGAGTCGCGCGCCGCGGTCCCGGTGAGCGGCAGCTTCTCCGCCGTCGTGTCGCCCGCGACGCCGAAGCGATTGAGGAGCGCCTGCCGCGCCGCCTCGCGCGCGTCGGCCTCGAGCTTCGCGCGCTGTTCCGCGAGCGCCTCGGAGGCGCGGCCCGCGAGGCGCGAGCGCATCGCGCTCGTGTCCCAGGTCACGCGCGGGGAGCCCGCCGAGCCGGTGACGTGGAGGTCGAGCAGCATGCGCCCCTGCGGATCGGCGAGCGCACCGGCGGCGAGCGCCGAGCGGGCACCCAGGGCCTCGACCGCCGCGGGCGGGAGCGTCACGCTCACCGCGTAATCGAGCGCGCCGTCGAAGCCGATCGCGCCGGAGAGCCGCCACTCGCCGCTCGCGCCGGTCAGGACCACGGGATCGGTCACGAGCCGGCCCTGCTGGATGCGCATCGGCAGCTCGAGCCGCGAGAAGTCGAGCTGCCGGAGCTTCGGCACCTTCACGAACTGGGCGAGCGCATCCAGCGCGGGGCCGGGGCCGAGGTGGCCGTCGGTGAGCGCCGCGAGCCCCACGAGCGTGAGCGAGTGCTTGATGTCGTCCGGCGTCTGGCCCGCGCCCGAGAACTCGAGCTTGCTGCTGAGCGTGCCCGCGAGGAGATTCTTCACCGGCGTCCACGCGCCGAGGATCGCGTCGGCCTTCACCTTGTCGATCGTGGTGTGGACCGCGTAGACCGGACGGCGCGTGTCGCGCAGGTCGAAGCGCGCGTCGCCCGTCACCGTGCCGCCGTACCCCTGGAGCGCGAAGTGCGGCGACTGGAGCTCCGCCGGCGCCAACTTCACCTCCGCCTGCACGGCGCTCACGTCGAGCTTGCCGTGCTTCAGCCGATCGATCGAGACGTGGCCGCCGCCGGTGGCATTCGGCAGGAACGGCGCGCCCGGCGTCGTGGGCAGGATCTCCGCCAGGTCGAGATACTTCGAGCGGAACGCGAACTCCACTTCCGCGGGCGGGACGGCCCCGGGCTTGGAGAGCAGCGCGAACGGGTGCTGGACGCTGGCGTCGATCGAGTACGACGACTGGCCCGCGCGCGCCGTGAGCCGCTGGATGGCGGCGCTCTCGGGGAGGAAGTCGATCCGCCCGTTCACGTTGTCGACCTTCTCGGGCAGGCCCGCGCCCTCGACGCTCACGTTGCGCAGTTGCGCGTTGCCCCCCAGCACCAGCGCCGCCGGATCCCGCGCGCGCCCGCGGCCGCTCACGTCCACGACCGCGTGGCCGCCGAGCCGCGTGTCCGCGGGCGCGAGCATCGGCGCCACGGCGGCCAGGTCGAGGTTCCCGCGCACGGCGAACTCCAGCATCGGGTCGGCAAGATTCACGACCAGCAATCGGCCGGCGATCGGCTGGCCGGCGACGCTGGCCCGGAGATCGGGCACGACGAGCGAGTCGGGCCGGAAGTTCGCGGTGAGCGAGAGCCCGCCCACCTCGGCGGGCGCACCCGCGTAGCGAAACGCCGCGTCCTTCACCGTGAGCACGCCGGTCACCGCGGGGAGCGTGCCGGGTGCCGCGCTCCCGAGGAGCGTGAGGTCGAAGGCGACCTGGCCGTGTCCCGAGAGGCCTTTCACGACGCGGGCGTCCGCCGCGGAGATCCAGCCGAGCACCTGCTCGAGGTCCAGGTTCGCGCCGCGCGCCCGGAGCGCGAAGCGCGCGCGCGGGCCCACGCTGTCGACGAGGCCCGAAAACGCGAGCTCCGTGCGGCCGAGCTCGAGCGCGAGCGTCTCGAGCGCGAGCCGGTGGGTCGTGGCGTCGTACTTGCCCCGGTGCCGGACATGCCACTCGAGCCGGGCCAGTCCCTGGTCGAGATCCTCCGCGCGCGCCGCCGAGAGCGGACCGAACGCGAGCCCCGAGAGCACGGTCTCGCCGGCGGTCGCGATGCGCGTGCCGCCGCGCTCCGCGGCGAGGCTCATGCGCGTGCCGACTTCGAGCGTCGTGCGGCGCCCGGCGTGCATGTCGTCCACGAGGATGTGCCCGTCGCGCACGCGGAACTCGCGCACGTCGAGGTCGAGCGGTGGTGCGGCCGTTGCGGGGCTCGCCGGCGCGGCGCCCAGCCCATCGAAGTTCGTCGTCCCGTCGGGGCGGAGGAGCAGGTGGAGCGCGGGGCCCTCGAGCGAGCAGCGCCGCACCCGGACCCGATGGGACAGGAGCGCCAGCACGTCGAGGTCCAGATCGAGCGCCGCGGTCGAGAACGCGGAGCCGCGCTCGAATCCGCCCGGCTCGGCCAACTCGAGGTGCCTGACCGAGAGCCGCACCGGGGGCCACAGCGACAGGCCGACATGCTCGAAGCGCACGTCGCGCGCGAGGCTCCGGGCGAGCTGGTCGCGGACGAGCTGCGTGGCGCGCGCGGGCGGCAGCAGCACGGCGAGCAGCCCCCAGGCGAGGCCGACGAGGACGAGCGGCGCGGCGAGCAGCCAGAGCCACAACGGCACGCGGGGCGGGGCGGACATCGAACGAGCCTCCGGTTTCGGATCGGCTTCCGAGCTGGAACGAGTCTCCCGTGCGAAGCCGCGAGAAACGACTCGCAGCGCATCATGCCACAGCGTTGGGCGATGGTGGACGCACCCGATGGCCGCGCGTAGAGTCGCGCCCCATGGCGACACCCACGATGACCCCCGCGCTCGTGTTCGAGGCGTGCCGGCGCCACCGGCTGGTGGCGGTGATCCGCGCCGCGGAGACGCGGGCCGCGCTCGAGGCGGGACGTGCGGTGATCCGCGGTGGGATCGCGCTCGTCGAGGTGACGTACTCGGTGCCCGACGCCCCGGCCGTCATGAAGCAGCTCGTGGCCGAAGCGCCCGCCGGCGTCATCGTGGGTGCCGGCACCGTGCTCACCGCGGCCGAGGCGCGCGCGGCGCTCGACGCCGGGGCGCGGTTCCTGATCGCGCCCAATGTCTCGCCCGCGGTCGCGGACGTCGCGCGCGAGACGGGCACGTTCTATTGCCCGGGCGCCTACACGACGAACGAGATCCTGCACGCGGTGGACATGGGGGCACACCTCGTGAAGGTGTACCCGGTCGGGGTGGCGGGCGGCCCCGACTACATCAAGGTGATCCGCGATCCGTTGCCGCGGGTTCCCATGCTGGCCGCGGGCGGGACGAATCTCGACAACATCGGGCCCTTCTATGCCGCGGGCTGCATCGCGTGCGGCATCGGCGGCGCGCTGGCGGATCCCGCGCTCGCGCTGGCGGGGAAGTTCGCGGAGATCGAGAGCCGGGCGCGCGCGTTCGTGGCGCGCGCCGCGGCGTTCGCG
>DATDEX010000225.1:0-17700 GCA_036522895.1 Candidatus Eiseniibacteriota bacterium
CTCGCCGACGCCCGCCACGACGGGGCGGGATTCGCCGGTGAGGAGCGAGAGGTCGAGCTCCGAGCGGCCGGCGAGCACGAGGCCGTCCGCGGCGACCGAGTCCCCGGGCCGCACGACGAGCGTCATCCCCGGCAGGAGCGCCGGGGTCGGGATCACGCGCTCGACGCCGTTCTCGAGCACGCGCGCACTCGCGGGGGAGAGCGCGTGCAGGAACTCGGTCGAGTCCGCGGCCCGGCGCTGGGCGCGCTGCTGGAGGTAGCGGCCCACGAGGAGGAGGAAGACGAGCGTGGCGACCCCGTCGAAGTAGATCGGGCCGCGATCGGCGATCGTGTTCGCGGCGCCGCGCGCGTAGCCGATCGCGAGCGCGAGCGCGATCGGAACGTCCATGTGGAGCGTTCGGGTCCGGAGCGCCGCCCACGCGCCCCGGAAGAAGACCTGTGCCGGGTAGAGCATCGCCGGCGTGACGAGCGCGAGCGAGAGCCAGCGGAAGTAGCGCTCGTCCGCGTGCGCCATGTGCCCGAACCAGCCGCTGTAGATCGCGGCCGCGACCATCATGACGTTGCCCGCGATCGCCCCCGTGACGCCGATCCGCGCGAGCATGGCGCGGTCTTCGGCGTGCCGGAGCGCGTCGGCCTTCCCGCCCCGGAACGGGTGCGGCCGGTAGCCGAGCGTGTCGAGGAACCGCGCGATGTCCGAGAGCGCGAGCGCGCCGGGATCCCAGGTCAGATCGACGAGCCCGCGGCTCATGTCCAGCTCGGCGCGCGCGAGCCCGGGCAGCACGCGCGGGACGCGCTCGACGAGCCACACGCACGACGAGCAGTGGATCCCCTCGAGCAGGAGCCGCGTCTCGACGAGCCCGCCGGGCCGCGCGCGCACGTAGAGCTCGTGGAACGCGGGGTGATCGAACTCCTCGAAGCTCCCACCCGTGGCACGCACGGCGGCCTGCCGCCGCTCGGCGAGCTGGTAGTAGGCCGCGAGCCCGCTGTCGTGGATGACGTCGTACGCCGTGCGGCAGCCGTCGCAGCAGAACTCCGGCGAACCCTGCGCGCGGACGAACCCCGCGGGCACGGCGAGCCCGCAGTGCGCGCACTCCACCTCCGCCGCGCCGATCCCCGCGAATGTCGTGGTGCGATCGAGCTCAGTGGCGCCCATGGTCCCCCCGCGGCGCGGCCGCCGCCCCGGCCGGCGCGGCCGACATGCCGGGCATGTCCGACATGCCGCGGTGCCCGATCGGCATCGGACGGAACTTGCCCGCCACGGTGAGGAGGCCGAACACCACGAGCAGCGCGGCGGTGAGCACGGGCAGCCGCCGGCGCAGCGGGCCGAACGCGCCCTGCGCGGCGAGCCCGAGCCCCGCCATGACCGGGAGCGTTCCGAGCCAGAACACGGCCATCACCAGGGCCCCCGAAAGCGGGTGCGCGGTGCCGCCGGCGAGCGCGACGTAGGCGTAGAGCCAGCCGCAGGGGATGAGCGTGGTGACGAGCCCCATGACGAGCCCGCGCACCGGCGCGGGCTGCGCGTGCACGGCCCTGAGCGCGGCGGTGAGCGGCCGGCGGAGCGCGCCCGGCACGCCGGGGAGCCGGAGCGGGAGCCCCGCCGCGGCGAGCAGCGTGCCGCTTCCCCACACGATCATCACCGCGCCGGCCAAGATCGCCGCGATGCGGCCGATCCCGGCCAGCGACCCCATGTGGTCGACGCCCGCGCCGAGCGCACCGGCGAGCAGCCCGAGCACCAGGTACGAGACGAGCCGCCCGCCGTTGTAGGCGACGTGCGCCGCCCCGCGCCCGCGGCCGTCGCCCCCCGCGTAGAACGCGACGAACCCGCCGCACATGCCCGCGCAGTGCGGGCTCCCGAGCAGGCTCGCGAGGAGCACCGAGCCGACGAGCGGGATCACGGCGCCGGCCTGCCGATGTCGCGGCGCAGGTCGCACGTGAAGCGCTCGGCCTCGTGCCGGACTTCGAAGCGCAGCTCCCAGAGCCCCGTGTGCCGGAGCGACACGGTGCTCGTGGCGCGGCCGTCGGCGCCGGTCAGGAACGTCGCGGTCCGCTCGCGGCCGGCGTCCAGGTTGTGGATCGCCGCGAGCGCGATGCGCGCGCCGGAGATCGCCCGGCCGTCGCGATCGGTGAGCGCCACGGCGAACCGCGTGCCGGCCGGGTCGTAGGCGCCCGGCGTGACCTCCAGCCGCCAGCCCAGCACCGAGTCGCGCCGCGCCTGCGCCAGCGTGGAGTCGTACGCGACGGCCTTCCGGTAGTAGTCGGACTCGAGCGCGGACGCGTTGGGATCACGGTGCGCCTCGTAGAGGAGCCAGACGTTGGCGCCCACGGTGATGGCGAGCACGCCGACGATCGCGATCGGCCACAGCCGGCCCGGGTTCATCGCGTCGTCCCCGTGGAGCCGTCGTCGGCACGGCCCTCGCCGGGGCGCGGGCCCGCGAGCGCGTACGTGACGCGCTGATCGAAGCGGGCTCCGTCGGTGACGTGCAGCGTCACCGTGCGCGCGCCCGCGTGGAACGCGGACGGCGGCGAGAGCACGATGACCATCGCGGTGGCGGTGCCGTTCGCGGGGACCGGCTGCGGGTCGATCGGCACGATCACCCGGCCGTCCGCCACGCCCTCGACCGCCACGTGGTAGGCGCGGTCGTGCCCGGAGCGGTTCACGAGCTTCACGCGCAGCTGGTTCATCACGTTGCCGTTCGATTCGATCGTGTACGGCCGGCCGATGCCGCCGAGCACCGTGACGTCGGTGTCGCCGCGGCCCGCGAGCAGTGCCACGAACGCGCCGAGCACGACGAGCAGCGCGAGTGGGTAGATCACGACGCGCGGGCGGAGCGCCCGCCCGGGCTTGCGCTCGAAGCCGTCGCGGGTGCCGTAGCGGATGAGCCCGACCGGCTTCCCGACCTGGATCATGACCCGGTCGCAGGCGTCCATGCACTGGGTGCAGTGGACGCACTCCATCTGCAGTCCCTCGCGGATGTCGATGCCGGTCGGGCACGTCTGCACGCACATGCGGCATTCGATGCAGTCCCCGAGCCCGGCGGCCCGCCCCGAGACGCCCTTTCCGCGCGGCTCGCCGCGCTCCGCGTCGTAGCCGACGATGAGCGACTGGCGGTCGAGCAGGACAGCCTGCAGGCGGCCGTACGGGCAGGCGACGAGGCAGGTCTGCTCGCGGAAGTACGCGAAGTCGAAGTAGATGAGGCCGGTGGTCACCATGACGAGGAAGAACGACGTGCTGTGGTGCACCGGCGAGCGGAGGAGCCAGGTGCGCAGCTCCTCCCACGGCACGAAGTAGGCGAGGAACGTGTGGGCGAGCACGAGCGAGAACACGAGGTAGATCAGGTTCTTGACGATCCGCCGTACGTGCGGCACGCCGCGCTCGCGGTCCATCTTCCGCGAGCCGAGCCAGCCCCCTTCGAGCAGGCGCTCGACGGGCCGGAACAGGAACTCGAGGTAGACGGTCTGCGGACAGGCCCAGCCGCACCACACCCGTCCGAGCACCGCGGTGAGGAACAGGATCCCGATCGTCGCGGCGAGGAAGAGCAGCATGAACAGCACCGTGTCCGTGGACAGGAACGTGGCGCCGAACAGCGTGAACCGGCGGGCGGGAAGATCGAACAGCACCAGCGGCCGGCCGCCGATGCGGACGAGCGGAGCCACCATGAACACGACCATGAGCACGTAGGCCGTGGCGCGCCGCAACCGGTACCAGGGCCCCGCGGACGGTCGCGGTCGGAGCCAGCGCCGCGTCCCGTCGACGTTGAGCGTCGACAGGACGCGTCCGGGCGCCGCGATCGGGCTCGGGGGGGAGGGCATGGGGCTTCGCTCGCTCACTTCGCCGCGGCGGGAGCCGCGCCCGGCACCGCCACGTCGAGCTTCTCGCCCTGGGGTGGTTTCGGCTTCGGCGGGTGGGTGCCGTGGAGCGTGAGGACGTATGCGGCGACGTGCCCGATCCGCTCCGGCCCCAGCACCGGCCCCCAGGTCGGCATGCCCTTCTCGGGCTGGCCCTCGGTGATGGTGTGGACGATCTCCATCGGCTCGTCGCCGTGCAGCCAGAAGTCGTCCGTGAGGTTGGGACCGATGTTCCCGCCGCCGTCCGGGCGGTGACACGGCGCGCAGGTGGTGAGGAACGTTTCCCTGCCCTCGGCGAGCGCGGCCGGATCCCGGGTGAACGCGAACACCCGCTCACCCGTGAGCACCAGACTCGGGTGCGCGGCCTCCTGGGCCGCGGCCGCCGTACGGGCGGCCTGCATCTCCTTTTCGTAATTCGCGATCCGCCCCGCGCCCGTGCCGATTCCCGGGATCACGTTCACGTAGTAGACGACCGAGAACACGATCGTCGCCCAGAACAAGCCGACCCACCAGCGCGGGAGGGGGTTGTCGTACTCCTGGATGCCATCGTAGTTGTGGTCGAGGAGTCGCTCCTCGCCCGGATCCTGCTTCGGCCCGTCGTTCATTCGCGCTCTCCCGGGCTCGTGGGTTCGATGCGGTCGTCTTCGAGCGGCTTCGCGGCCATCGCGTCCATCTCGCGCTTGCGGGACGGTGCGAACAACCGCACGACGATGGCCAGGAAGGCGAGGAAGAAGAGCACCAGCGCCACCTCGGCGAAGCCGTGGAGGCCGGCGTGGCTCATGACGTCGGAGAGGCGCAGCATCAGTGGCCTCCCGGTTCGGGCGCGGCCGCGGGCGTGTTCGTATTCGCCGGCGCGACCACGTCGCTGGCGGCGGCCGCGAGCGGCGCCGCCTTGATGTCGGTGCCGAGCCGCTGCAGGTAGGCGACGAGCGCGACGATCTCCTTGTTCTCGAGGTTCGCGGGTCCGCCCTGGGTGGCGATCGCCGCCGCCACCGAGCGCGCCTGCTCGCGGGCCATCTCCGGGCCGTGATTCACCGCGTCGCCGTAAGGCACCCCGAGCATCGCCATCGCGTCGACGCGCGGCTGGATTCCGGCGAAGTCCAGCGCCTGCGTGAGCAACCCGGGGTAGGGCGGCATGATCGACTTCGGGCTCACCGCGCGCGGGTTCTCCATGTGACGCACGTGCCAGAGGTCGTTGTAGCGGCCGCCCTCGCGCGCGAGGTCCGGGCCGATCCGGCGCGAGCCCCACAGGAACGGGTGGTCGTACACCGACTCGCCCGGCTTCGAGTACTCGCCGTAGCGCTCGGTCTCGTAGCGGAACGGCCGGATCATCTGCGAGTGGCAGTTGAAGCAACCCTCGCGAATGTAGAGATCGCGGCCGGCAAGCTCGAGTGGCGTGAGCGGCTTGACCGAGGCGAGCGTGGGGATGTTGTTGCGGATCAGGAACGTCGGCAGGATCTCGAACAGCGACGCGACGACGACCGCGACCACCGTCCACACCGTGAACGTGAGCGGCAGCGCCTCCCAGTTCCGATGCCAGCCGAGGCCGAGGAACCCGCCCGTGGCCGGAGCGGGCCGCGACGGCTTCACGAGTGCCGGCGCCTGGACGAGCGGATCCGGCAACTCCGCCGGCCGTCGCTTCCAGGTCATCAGGATGTTCCAGCCGAACATCACCATGCCGACGAGGTAGAGCGTGCCGCCGAGCGCGCGCACCCAGTACATGGGCATGAGCTTGACCGTGGTCTCGATGAAGTCGGGGAACTGGAGCCGGCCCGTAGCGTCGAACGCGCGCCACATGAGGCCCTGCGTGAGGCCCGCGGAGTAGATCGCGGTGGCGTAGAGGATCATGCCGAACGTGGCGAACCAGAAGTGCGCCTCCGCGAGCTTCTTGCTGTAGAGCTCGGTGTGGAAGAGTCGGGGCACGAGCCAGTAGATCATCCCGAACGTGAGGAAGCCGTTCCAGCCCAGCGCGCCCGTGTGCACGTGGGCGATCACCCAGTCGGTGTAATGCGCCAGCGCGTTGACGCTCTTGATGGAGAGCATCGGGCCCTCGAACGTCGCCATCATGTAGGCCGTGACCGCGACGACGAAGAACTTGAGGACCGGGTCGTCCACCACCTTGTGCCACGCGCCCCGCAGGGTGAGCAGGCCGTTGATGCCGCCGCCCCACGACGGCATCCACAGCATCACCGAGAACAGCATCCCGAGCGTGGACGCCCACTCGGGCAGCGCGGTGTAGTGCAGGTGGTGAGGCCCCGCCCAGATGTACAGGAACACCAGGGTCCAGAAGTGGAGGATCGAGAGCCGGTAGGAGAACACCGGGCGCTCCGCCGCCTTGGGCATGAAGTAGTACATGAGACCCAGGAACGGCGTCGTGAGGAAGAACGCCACCGCGTTGTGGCCGTACCACCACTGCATGAACGCGTCCTGCGCCCCGGCGTAGATCGAGTAGCTCTTGAGCGGACCGACCGGGATCGAGAGGTTGTTGAAGATGTGCAGCACCGCCACGGTCACGATGCTCGCGATGTAGAACCAGATCGCGACGTAGAGGTGGCGCTCGCGACGGCGCGCGATGGTGCCGAAGAAGTTGACCGCGAAGATCACCCACACGAGCGCGATCAGGATGTCGATCGGCCACTCGAGCTCGGCGTACTCCTTCGCCTGCGTGAAGCCGAGCGGCAGCGTGAGCGCGGCGCACACGATGATGAGCTGCCAGCCCCAGAAGTGGAGGCGGCTCAGGAGGTCCGAGAACATGCGGGCCTTGAGCAGCCGCTGCGTCGAGTAGTAGGCGCCGCAGAAGAACGCGTTGCCGGCGAACGCGAAGATCACCGCGTTCGTGTGGAGCGGGCGCAGCCGGCCGAACGTGAGGAACGGTGGCAGGTTGAGCGCGGGGAGCGCGAGCTGCAGCGCGATCAGCAGCCCCACGAGCATGCCCACGAGGCCCCAGATGAACGTCGCGACCAGGAATTTCCGCACGATGACGTCGTCGTAACGGAACGATTCGAGCTGCGTGTTCATTCGGTCTCCGGGTGAGGGTGGGGGAAGTGGCCGGTCACTCCGGCACCGCGTGAACGGGCGAGGCAGCCGCCGGGCCGGCGCGGAACGCGGGCTTCGGCAGCGACGAACCCGGGCGACCGCAGGGGCTACACGGCGCCCTCCCGGGGGCGGAAGGCGAGCCGCGGCAGCCCTGCCGCGTCGCGGGCAGCAAGTTGGACCGCCCCGGGTTTCCTGTCCACCACCCTATCGGTTGCGGGCCGGGGGGCTGCTACGGGACGTTCGAATACCTTTGTCCCCCTCCGTCGGGATAGGTGCGAGCGAAGGGCGCCGAGTCTCTCGCGGGCTCGGCGCGATCCGGCCCGATCTCGACGCAAGCTCGCCTTCGCCCCCGAAAGTCCCGGGAGTCGCCGCGTGCGAGGCTCGATCGAGACTTCCATGAACACGCTAACGATGGCCCATAAGCCTTTGTACTTGTTGAGGTTCGCATGTGCAACGCCACGCGGTCTCAGGACGCTGCCGCGCGCGCGAATCCTCGTGGACGATAGGTCCGGCGAGCGGGCCGCTCGACGTCCGGCAAGTCCGCCCCGGTTCTTTGCCTCCCCACCCGGGCGGAGTGCGGAGTATCGTGCCCCGCGGCGCGGAGCGATTCCGCGCGGCGAAACCATCCCGGCCGCCCGGTGCGACGTGTCCACGCGCATCCAGGACAGGGCGGAGCCGTACCGATCGAGGAGGCTCCTCCGTGCTTCGACTCGACACCGGCAATACCGCGTTCATGCTGCTCTGCAGCAGCCTGGTGATGCTCATGACGCCCGGGCTCGCGTTCTTCTACGGCGGGCTCGTCGGCCGCAAGAACGTGCTCGCGATCATGATCCAGAGCTTCGTCTCGCTCTGTTGGACGACCGTGGTGTGGTTCGTGTGCGGCTATTCGCTCTGCTTCTCGGGCGACGTCGGGGGCGTGATCGGCAACCTCGACATGGCGTTCATGCGCGGCGTCAATCTCATGGCCCCCTCGCCCAACGACAGCATTCCGCTCATCGTGCACGTCGCCTACCAGATGATGTTCGCGATCATCACGCCGGCGCTCATCACCGGGGCGTTCGCGAACCGGGTGACGTTCAAGGCGTACTTCATCTTCCTCACGCTCTGGCTGCTGTTCGTGTACTTCCCGTTCGTGCACATGGTGTGGGGTGGGGGGCTGCTCGCGAAGTGGGGGGTGCTCGACTTCGCCGGCGGCATCGTGGTGCACAACATCGCCGGCATCGCGGCCCTCGCCTCGGTGCTCTACGTCGGGCGGCGGAGCGTGCCGGACAGGGGGCCGCACAGCATCCCGCTCGTGGCGCTCGGCACGGGGCTCCTGTGGTTCGGCTGGTACGGCTTCAACGCCGGGAGCGAGTTCCGCGTCGATTCCGTGACCGCGACGGCGTTCCTCAACACGGACCTGGCCGCGTCGTTCGCGGGCATGGCGTGGTTCCTGGTCGAATGGATGTCGGGCGCGAAGCCCAAGTTCCTCGGGCTCCTCACCGGCTCCGTCGCGGGGCTGGCCACGATCACGCCCGCCGCGGGCTACGTCTCGCCGACGAGCGCCGTGATCATCGGGACCATTTCGGGCGTGGTGTGCTTCTACGCCGTCGCGCTCAAGAACAAGCTCAAGTGGGACGACGCGCTCGACGTCTGGGGCGTGCACGGGGTGGGCGGGTTCATCGGGATCGTGATGCTCGGCGTCTTCGCCAGCCGGACGTTCAACCCGGCGGGCACCGACGGCCTGCTCGCGGGGAACCCGGCGTTCTTCGTCAAGCAGTGCGTCGCGGTGTTGCTGTCGTCGGTGTGGGCGTTCGTCTTCACGCTCGGTATGCTGTGGTTGATCGACCGCATCACCCCGGTCAAGGTGGCGGCGGGCGCCGAGGAGACGGGCCTCGACGAGGCGCTCCACGGGGAGACGGCGTACATCGAGTCGTTGTGAGCGCGGCGGCGCGCTCGCTTCGCCCGCTGCGGCTCGCCGCCGTGCTGCTCCTCACGGCGTGCGCCTGCGGCGCGCCGCGTGCCCTCGCCGCGGAACTCGAGGCCGCGCGCCCGGCGGCCTGGCTCGACGAGGTGACGCTAGACGGCTTTCTTTCGACCGCCTACTCGTACAACTTCAATCGTCCGGACTCGCGCTCGAACCAGCTGCGCGTGTTCGATCTCGACGACAACAGCTTCAAGCTCGACGTGTTCGAGCTCGTCCTGCAGCGTCCGATCGCGAAGCCGCGCGAGGCGGGCTTCCGGGTGGACCTCGAGCTGGGCGGCTCCGTGCCGCGGGTCTCGTCGTCGCGCGGCCTCTTCCGCACCGACTCGACGGCCGAGGACATCGATCTCCAGCAGGCGTACCTGAGCTGGATCGCACCCGTCGGGTCGGGGCTCCGGATCGACGCGGGCAAGTTCATCACCCACCACGGGTACGAGGTGATCGAGGGATACGACGGCTGGAACGACAACGCGACGCGCTCGTTGCTGTTCGGGTTCGCGATCCCGTTCACGCACACCGGGGCGCGTGCCACGTACGGGTTCTCCCGGCGGGTCACGGGGATGCTCGTGCTCGTGAACGGCTGGGACGTCGCGGACGACAACAACCGCTCGAAGTCCGTCGGCGGCCAGCTCGCGCTCACGCCGGCGGCATCCCTCGCGATCACGGTCAATGCGATGGTCGGGCCCGAGCGCGCGGATCGCGAGCGCGATCCGCGCACGTTGCTGGACGGGACGCTGGTGTGGAAGGCGGGGGATCGCGTGACCCTCGGCGCGAACGCCGACTGGGGCCGCGAGCGGGGCGCGGTCGCCGCGGGCGAGGTCGCCCGCTGGGCGGGCGCCGCCGGCTACGCGCGGCTGACGAGCGGCGATCGGGCGCTGTCGCTGCGCGCCGAGCTCTTCGACGACCACGACGGCGCTCGCACCGGGACGGCTCAGCGGCTCACCGAGTGGACGCTCACGCCCGAGGCGCGACTCGCGCCCCACCTGCTCGTGCGGGCGGACCTGCGCGTGGACCACTCGGACCACCGGCCGTTCGAGAAGCGCGGTGGAGCGACCGCGGACCAGCCGACGGTGCTGCTCGATCTCCTCTACAGCTTCTGACGGCCGCGGCTCGAGCCGCCGCCCGCGTTCGCTCGCGGCGGCCCGCGCACGTGGCTCCGGGCTTACGAGGGCGCGGGGGCTCCCGCCCCCGCGCCTCGTCTTACGGATGGCTCAGTGAGTCGTCACCCGTGCCGCCACCGCACCCGTCGCCTGCCGCTGGCAGGACGGCGGGCAGACGGACGGATCGGAGACCGGGCAGGCGCCGCCATGCATCGCGGACGTCGCCCGGGAAACCGCCGCCGTCCCCGCGCGCTGCAACGGGCAGGGACCGCTGCAACCGTGGACGGGACACGTCGCCGACGTCGCGACGTGAACCACGGCATGAGCCCGCGTGCCGCGGCTTGTTCTCGCGGCCGTGGCCGCATCACTGGTGCCCATCGGCGCGGCCGAGCAAAGCAGGGCTGCGACGAGGCACAGGATGGTGCGCTTCATCTGGGAATCCTCTCGTGAATGGGATCGCCCGGGCCCGGGTGGCCCGGGCACGCACGCGAAATCCGGCTCAGGCCGGAGGACCCCGCACGGGAGGGAGGTTCGACCAGGGTCGATCGGGCGGCCGGGCGCGTGCCGGGGGCCGCCACGCCAGGGTCCGACCCGGGGGCGGAGCGAGGGCGGGCGATGTCGCGCCGACGGACGCGGGAGAGGGCGGGGCGAACACATTGGCCTGCGCCCGGAGGCTCGCGCCCCCTGCCGGATCGCCCAGGCGATAGGCGCGGCCGTGCCGCGAATGCGCCCGCTCTGTCGCGGGGCGAGCGGGCGTGACGGTCGCGGCGAGGAGACAGCCGCGCCCCGGGCACGGGGCGAGTGGTCGAGCGCAGGCGGGCGCGGGGCAGGAGACGGGGATCGCCCGAGGCCGGGGCGCCACGCGATCGCACGGCTCGGGCACGTTGTCGAGCGCGACCGCGCAACGGACGTACGTCGGGAGCGGGAGGCGCTCCCAGTCGATGGGACAGGGCCACACCGGCGGCACGAGTGCGCTGATCGCATAGATCAGCAACGCGGCCGCGACGCTCGAACGCAGGGGCGTCGTCATGCACCAGATTGTGCGCGCATTCGCGGTCGGCGTGTCAGCCGGGTGCAAACCCATCCGGTCCTACGCTTCGGCCGTTTTCCGCTCGCGGAAGGGACCGCATCGGCCATTCGAGCGGCACGCGTGGTCGATCGACGCCTCGAACCACCCGCCATCGCGCTCGCGGCCGCTCTCGCTTCTGTCCGGCCGGTCCCCGGCACGACGGCCACGGGCATCGGGGTGACCCGGTGGGCGTGGCACCGTGTTTCCGCCGCGTGTCGGCCGCGCAAGCGACGCAGCGCACCAGGCGAATACCTTAAGGCAAAATCAGTATATGACCTGCTATATCATTTAAATACGTGCGATCTTTGTCTTTCGCATGATAACGCAGGCATTAAATGATTGACACTCGACGGGCGGGGCCCTAGCGTCGGGTTGTCCCCAGCGCACGGCTTCCCGCCAGCAGCCGGGCTCACCGTCCGCCGGACCGCGATCCGGGCGGGCGCGACCTCAACACTGCTCTATGGGAGATCGCAGTCATGATGACAACCCTGAGAAAGTCCATCCTGTTGACGGCGGTGACTTCGTCCATCCTGTTCGCCGGAAGCGCTCTGGCCGACCCGTCCGTGCACAGGGCGACGGGTGGCGGCACGTTCCTGGACGGGGGCGTGTTGAATCAGATCGCGTTCACGGCCCAGATCGACGCCGCGGGCGCGGTGAAGGGAGAGGCGGAGTTCCATCTCCGCAACAACGGCGTGTTCTTCCATATCGTCGTCGACTGCCTGAGCGTGGACGGCAACCGGGCATGGATCGGCGGCGTCATCTCGGAGTCGAGCGACCCGACGCTCGTGGGCCAGCAGCGAGTATGGGAAGTCGTGGACAACGGCGAGCCCGCCCCGCCGGATCAGGTGAGCGTGCCGATCCCGGGCAGCCCGGGGGCGTGCAACAACCGGCCGACCCTCCCGCTGCTCGATCTCACGAACGGCAACGTGCAGGTGCAGTAGCGTCCAGGCAGGCTTCGGAGACCTCTGATCTCGGCCGCGCCACGGCCTGGCGGCCGTCGGCCCGCGCCCCTGGGGCGCGAGACCAAGTGACGTGCCGGGGAATCGGCTGGCTGTGCTCGCGGCTTCCGCGAGCCGGCCAGCCGGCGCTTTTCGAGGCTCCGGCCCGGCGGCCTCGCCGGCTCGCTGTGCTCTGCGGCGGCCCGATCAGCCGAGCGCCGCCGCGAGCCGCGATTCCAGCTCGGCGACCTTGTCGCGGAGCCACGCCACCTCGGCGCGGAGCTCGGCGATCTCCGCGGAAAGCTCGCCGGCCCTGTCGATCGCCACGCCGTGCGCCGGGGGAGAGCCCGAGACGGCCGCGAGCGATCGTGGCCCGGTCGAAGCCCCAGCTTCCGCCGCCGCGGCAGGTGCTCGTGCTGGCTCGTCATCCCCGAGGTGCGCCGATCGCGTGGCCTGGCCCGAGTGCTGCGCCCTGAGCTCGGCGAGCTCCGGTGCGGAGTAGAGGTTGTGGCTCACGATCTGGCCGCGGCCGGGCGGTGTGAGCTCGAGCATCAGGCCGCGCTCGACGAGCCCGTCCACGATCGGCTTGAGCGCGGCGAGGTCGGCGATGGGCTCCATCCGGGCGGCGCGGGCGCGGAGCTCACCGAGCGCCTGGGCGCCGCGCAACAGCAGCTCGGTCATCACCGCGATCTCGGCCTTGCTCACGCCAAGCCACTCGTAGGCGTGGTGCTTGTACTTGGAGACGCGCCCCAGCCAGTCGAGCTCGCTCACGACCCCGAGCGTCCGGAGCTCGTCGAGCGCCTTCTCGACGTCGATGTCGTCGTACGCGCTGAGCGGATCCCGGTTGCTCTTCTGATTGCAGCCGGCGACGATCGCGTTGACGCTCATGGGGTAGGCGGCGGGTGTGGTCTTCGCCTTCTCGATGAGCACGCCGAGGACGCGGCGCTGGCGGGCGTCGAGCGGCTTCCAGGCCGGCGCCGGTCGCGCGGGCTCGGGAGGTTGTGCGGTCATGGGGCCTCGGAACGGTTGGCTGCGTGGAACTGCCGCGGTGGCCGGGGGAGCGGGCGACCGGCCAAGCGGGCCATGGCTTCGTCGCCCCGCTGGTGGACCCCGCGCTTCACCCGGTAAGGTTCGATCCGTCGGTGCCGAGCATTCGGGCCCGCCGTCTCGTCGACGCTCGACGCTTCTCTCACAGGAGGTGCCATGGCCGCTTCCGACGTGATCATCGGCCGCGGGGGAGACTCGCTGATGGGAACGGTCCTCAACAAGGAGTTCCGGGTCAAGACGAAATTCGGGAACCTCACGCTCGCCCGCCCGCACGTCGCCTGGATCCATTTCACGAATCCGCCGCAGTTCGAGGTCGACGAGGTCTGGCTCCACTCCGGGGACCGGCTCTCCGGAAAGGTGATCGGCACCGGCATCCGCTTCCGGCCGGCCGATGGCAAGGAGATGAAGGTGCCTTACTCCGCGATCAACACGCTCATGCTCAACGGCGGGCTCGAGCGCGGTGCGATCCGGCTCCGCGAGGGCTAGCCTCGCGTCGAGCGGGCTCCGGCTCCCGGCGGCGCCGCGCGATCAGACGCACCGGTCACGCGCGTTCGACCACTCCAGCTGCACGGTGTAGCCGGCCACCTTCTTGAACGTCCACGCGCAGACATCGCCGATCTCGCCGTTGATGTCGTCGTACCACCCCGATCCAGGCACCGGATCCGTGATCGCCTCGCAGAGCTCGTGCGAGGACGTTCCCGTGAGCGCGTCGAACCCGGGCAGGCCGCCGAGGCAGCCCGGGCAGCTCGGGTAGGGCATCACCGCGTAGTAGACCGCCCCGACATTGTCGTGGTAGCCGCAATAGTTCTGGCACGACTTGCTGCCGCCCATGATGGAGACGATGCCGGGGGCGAGGTAGACGAAGTAGAGCGTGTTCCGCCCGTTCTTCGGCACGGTCCCCGCCGCTATCCAGGACTCGAGCCGGGTCCGGATCACCGAGTCGGTGACGCTCCCCACCGGGGCCTGGGCCGTGATGATTTTCGTGCCGACGAAACGGCCGTGCCCGATCGGCTGGCCGGGGACGCCGTACTCCGCGAGCTGGTCGATGAGCGGGCTCACGAGGATGGCCCCGAAGAACTTGTTGAGCCCATTCATGACGGCGCGGGCGGATTTGGTCCGCCACGACTTGCCCCAGAAGATCGTGAACACCTCGACGTTCGTGAGGAGCGGGCCGCCGCTGTACCGCATGTGCACGGGGGCCAGCAGCGCGTGCGGCCTGCCGTCGAACAGGTCGCCCGCCCGGTCCGCGCGCCGCGCGCGGGCCACCGCGTCGATCGATACGACCGGCTTCGGGTGATGGAGCGGTACCACGCGCACGTACTCGCCCGGCCGGAACTTCCCGGGCTCGCTTCCCACCCCGGCGCGCTTCCTCCCCGTGACCGCCCGCTTCCTTGCCTTCGCCATCATCGCCTCCCCTGGCTCGAATGCGCTGCGCCTCGTGGACTACTCATGCTCGGCCGCGAACACGGGATCACGGGTAGATACGTTCGACCGCGTCCTTCGGCACCCAGCCGCCGCCCCCGCCGGGGAGCTGCACGAGCAGGTAGGCGCCCCGCGCCTCGCGGATCCGCACCTCGGTGCCGTCGTGGACGAGCAGGATCTGCTTGAACTCCGGCCCCGGCCCGCTCAGCGCGTTCACCTCCGGCACGACCACGACCGCGGGCCGCGCCGCGATCTCGCCGGCCCACACTTGCTGGGTGACGACGCCGAAGAGCGCAACCAGGCCGCAGAGCGATGCGGCGATCGCGAACAGCGACCGGCGCCGCACGATCCACAGCGCGAGCAGCAGCGCGGCGAGCAGGCAGGCGACCGCCGCCAGCTCGGCGGCCTCGCGCCGGGAGAGCCTGTGGAACGCGTCGTCGAGCGCCCGGGCGAACGGGCCGGGGTCGGCGAGCACCTTGTCCACGCGATAGCTGCGCGCGAAGCGGAGATTCGCGGCGACGTCGGGATCGCGCGGATCGAGCGCGCGGGCGCGGCGATAGTTCACGACCGCCCGACCGATCTGGCCCGCCTTGAAACAGGCGTTTCCCAGGTTGTAGTGGACGGCTGCGGACGGCCCGGCCGCGAGCGCCTGCTCGTAGGCCTGGATCGCGCCGGCATAATCCTTCCGGGCGAACAGCGCGTTCCCCTGGTTGTAGGCCTGGAGCGGGGTGTGCGCCAGGCCCAGCACGAGCAGCAGACCCGGGATCACGCGCGCTCGCCCCGCCTTCGCCCGTCCACCACGCTAGATCTTCCCCAGCGCTTCGCGGCTTCGCTCGAACAGTCGCTTCGGATCCCGGCGTTCGAGCAGGGCGGGGGAGAAGCGCGCGAGCTCGCACTCGTCCACGATCTCCAGCACCGCCGCCGAGACCTCCGGCGCGACCCGGTTCTGCTCGAGCGCCGAGCGCAGCTGGTCCTTCGTCATGGCGTGCGTCTCGATGTTGAACCGGTCGCCGATGTATCCCATGACCGCCTGGGTGAGTGCGGCGTAGAAGCCCTTGTCGTCGTTCTTCCGGAGCAGGCGCTCCGCCTGCCGGAGCCGCTGGCGGACGAGGCCGGACGAGCGTGTCTTCCGCGCGTAGCCGCGGTCCGAGAGCAGGCGCTCGCTGTGCCCACGATACCAGAGCGCGCTGCCGACCATCCCCAGCGACAGCAGGTAGAGGAAGCTCGGCCACCAGGGTGGGGCGAGCGGCGTGACGGGGAGCGCCGAGGCGTCCGGCTTGATGTAGGCGATGTCGGTGCCGAGCACCTTGAGCCCGGTCGCCTCCACGAGTGGCGCGCTCGCGGCCGAGCCACTCGCCGCGAACTCGAACGGCCCGGCCTTGAGCGTGTGATAGGCCTTGTCCTGCGGATCGAAGTAGGCGACCGCGACCGGCGGAACCACGTACTTGCCGTCGCCCTGGGGGATGATCGGGAAGCGGAACGTCTTCGTGCCCCGGACCCCGTCCGGCGAGGCGTGCGCGTCGTCCTTCACCTCGGGCTCCAGGATCCTGAGCCCGTCGACCGGGGCGAGCTTCGGCTTGTCGATCATCCGAATGTTGCCGCTGCCGCTCAGCTGGATGGTCAGGCTCACGGGCTCGCTGTTCGTCGTGGCCGCCCGATCGAGCGAGGCCGTCATGGTGAACCGGCCCACGCCCCCGGTGAACTCGCTCGGCCTGCCGTTGTCGGGCAGCGGCAGCACGGTGATCGCGATCGGCTTCGACTCGAGCCGCACCGTCTGCGTCGAGCCGAACATGTCGAAGAAATCACGCGGCGCCTGGGACACGGCGACGTTGAACGCCATGGGCTTGATGGTCGCGGTGCCGGGCGAGGTCGGGAAGAGCTCGACCCGCTTGAGCACCGACACGTCGTACGGCTTGCCGTCGATCACCCGGCGCTGGAAGTCGAACCGGTCGGCGTCGTAGAGATTCTCCGCCCAGAATCCATCGAACGACGGCATGGCCGCCCAGCCGGCGTTGGCCAGCTGATAGCGCGTGCACAGCGCCACCTCGAGCGTGATCGGCTCGCCCAGGTACACCGTCCGCCGGCTGGGGACGACCGAGAGGAACAGGTTGCCCTCGAGCGGCACCGACGCGCGCGACGGCGGCGCCGCGAGCTGCGATGGACTCGGGGCCGCCTGCCCCTGCGGCGCCTTCACCACGGTAATCTCGATCGGCTGGCTCTCGTAGGTCTTGCCCTGGTAGACGAGCCGGCACGCCGGGATCGTCGCCGTGCCGAGCCGCCTGGGCGCGAGCGCATAGACGAAGTTCACCGTCGCCTGCTTCTTCATCTGCCCGTTCATGATCGAGATGCTGGTGGACTGGGACGACGAGCTCCCGAGCAGCGTGAAATCGGGGAGCGGCGGGAGCGTCGGCGACGGCGCCGACAACATGTCCTCGCCGCGCACGGTGAGCGTGAGCTCGAGCTGCTCGCCCACCCCCACCGTCGTGCGATCCACGGCGGCGGAGAACTCGAGATCCCCGGCGGTAGCGAGGCCGGCCCCGAGCGCGAGCAGGAGCAGCGCCGCGGCGCCGCGGGCGCCCGCGCGCGCCGCGCCCCGGTGGAATGAGCCGGTGCTCACGGGCGCCGTCCGGGCCGCCAGTCTCGTGCGTACCCCGGCTACCAATCCTTCCCCCCGGCGTTCTGCTGTTGCGGCGGCTTGGGCTGGTTCTTCAGGTTCTGCTTCTCCTTGCTCTGGAGCGCCTGCAACATTCGATCCGCCTGCTCCTTGCTGATCGCACCCTTCTGGGCCGCGGCCTGCTGTGACGGTTGTGGCTCCGGTTGCTGCGGCTGCTGCTTCGGCTGCGACTGCGGCGGCGGTTGCTTCTTGCTCGAGTCCGGCTGCTGCTTCGCCTGCTCCTTGAGCTTCCAGCAGTACTCGAGATTCTGCTTCGCGTCGAGGTCGTCGGGTTTAAGGAGCAGCGCCTGCGTGTAGGACGTGATCGCCTCGTCCAGCTGCTTCTGGCGGACCTGCGCGTTCCCCATGTTGTAGAGGCTCCTGGCCCGGACCTTCCGTGACTTGGAGAGGAGCCCGAGCTGGAAGTGGTCCACCGCGTCCGAGTGCTGGTTCAGCTCGTAGCGGGCGCGCCCGATGTCGTAGTGGATCCGCACGTTGTCCGGCTCGAGCACGAGCGCCTCCTCGAACGCCTTGATCGCCTCCTCGTACTTCCCGTCGCGCTCGAGCGCGAGCCCGCGCCGCATGCTCGACCCCACGTCGGCGCGCGCCGGCGGGGCCGCCGCCGCG
>DATDEX010000226.1:0-4049 GCA_036522895.1 Candidatus Eiseniibacteriota bacterium
GTGGAGCGGGGGCGCGCCATTCGAGCCCAGGGAGGCAGGGGCCCGGCGCCGCTTCACCTCATCTGCGAGTGCTCGATCGCGGTCAGCGCCCGCGTCGGATCGGAGCCGACGCCGGTCTGCTGGTGGACGATGACCCCGCCGCGGTCCAGGACGGTCACGAGGTTCGAGTGCGTGTAGTTCTTGCCGTCGCCCTTCCCGTACGCGAACCCGAGCACCGCGGCCAGCTCGCGGGTGGTCGAGTCGTCGCCGCGCAGGAGCGTCCACCGCCGCGGGTCCAGCCCCATCCGGGTCCGGAACTCGCGCAGCACCTCGGGCGTGTCGTGCTCGGGATCGATCGTCACCAGGACGTAGTGCGTCCCGGCGCGCGTGCCGCCGCGCATCGAAGCGTCCATCGCCTTCAGGTCGCGCACGAGCGTCGGGCACAGCGTGGGACAGCGCGTGAACACCATCGCCAGCACCTCGCTCGAGCCCGCAAGGTCTTTCAGGTGAACTCGCTCGCCGGTGTCGGTCGTCCACGTCGATTCGAGCTGGTAGAGCGACTCGCCGTTCAGGCTCGGAGCCGGGGTCGTCGCGACGCGCGCGTTGCGGCCGCGCTCCGCCTCGCCCGGGGCGAGTGTCGAGCGCCCGAGCTTGGACGCTCCGGCGGCGAGTACGGACAGCGTGACGAACATGCCCCAGCAGTAAGCGCCCGATCTCATCGCACGTCCTCCGGCAGATCCCTTGCGCATCGGAAGCCCAGGTTCTTGAGCGTGTAGTTCGCCTTGAGGCTGCTGCGGAACGAGAAGCGCAGGAAGCCGGCGTAGTCGCTGGCATCGGTGGCGCGGAAGCCGTCGCCGCAGAAAAGACTGTTGGAGGGCTCGTCCGGCGCCGGGTTCGCCACCATCAGCGCGTTGAAATCGGACGTCCACTCCCAGACCTGGCCGAACGCGAGCCCCGGAACGCGGCCCTGCCCCATCGCGAATCGCAGCATCGCGCCCGGGCTCGTGGCGTGCGGGGGTCGTGTGGTCTCGGCGAGCCGGACCGTGGTCGGGTCGCTCGCGTCCCCTCCCGCCGCGGCCCACTCCCATTCCGCCTGGCTCGGCAGTCGCTTGCCCTCGCACTCGCAGTAGGCCCGGGCCGCGAACCACGACACGTTCGTGACCGGCGCGAGCTCGGAACCCGCGCGGGCGCGGTCGCCCTGCCAGTCCGCCAGGTAGCCGCGCTCCGCGAAGAGCGGCTGGACGCGGGCCCGGCGCCAGCGGGGCTCACGGGCGATGAACGCTTCGAACTCGCGGCGCGTCACGGGCCGGCGATCGAGCAGGAACGCGTCGACCGGAATGGGAGCGACGCCGTTCTTCCCCTTGAAGAACGGACGGTATTCCCCACCCGGCACGCGAATCATGGCGAGGTCCGCGTTGGCGGACGCCGCGGGTGTCCTCCCGGCGGCTAGCAGGATGAAGCCGGCCGCCAGGCAGGACAGCGTCCGCAGGATCCAGACGACAGGCGTCACGGATCGACTCACTTCCTCTCGGAGCCGCTCGAACCGCGGCCCCGCGGAGTCCTCGTTTCGTTCGCGGCGATCGGCGCAGCGGCGTGGTGCGCGGCACCGGCTCGGGCTGCGGCCACCTCGGCCACGGACACGAGCTCGCCCTTGTTGCCGAAGCTGTTGCGCGCGTAGGTGAGCGCGCCGGCGATCTGCCGGTCGGTGAGCTCGACGAGCGGCATCTCGGACTGGTAGATCGCGCCGTTCACCTTGACCTCGCCCTTGAGCCCGTGGAGCAGCACGGCCATGGCGCGCTCCTTGTCGTCCATGAGGAAGTCGGAGTGCGCGAGTGGCGGGTACACGCCGGGAACGCCCCTGCCGTCGAGCTGGTGACAGCTCGTGCAGTTGCTGGCGTACACCTGGCCGCCCTGGGCCATGAGCTCCGGCATCGTCATCGGGGCATCGGGCGCGGGCGCGGGTTCGGCCTCCGCCCCGGCGCCGGGGGTGCGCTCGAGATGGGTACCGGGCTCGTAGGTCGAAACGGAAGTCTGCCCGGTGTAGATGGCCGGGTTCTCCGAGCCCTCCACCTCGAGCTGACCCATGGCGCCCTTGTCGAAGGCGCGGAACATCGAGTGGTCCACGAGCGTGTACTCGCCGGGGACGTCCGCGGTGAACTCGGCCATGGCCGAGCCGCCCACGGGGATCATGGTCGTCTGCACGTTGTGCTGGTTGACGTCGATCCCGCCCTCTCCGTAGACCTTGTCGAAGATCTCGCCCACGATGTGGAACGAGGACACGAGCGAGGGCCCGGCGTTGCCGAGGTAGAGGCGGATGCGCTCGCCGGTCTTTGCTTTGAGCGCGTTGTCGCCCATCAGCGCGCCGACGTGGCCGTTGAACACGACGTACTCCGGCTCCTCCTTGAGCGCCTTCTCCTGCGAGAACTCCTGGAGCCCGGGGGAGCCGAAGTCACCCTTGGTGTAGAACTCGCCCTGCACGATGTAGAACTCGCGGTCCACCTTGGCCATGCCCTCGCGCGGCTCGACCAGGATCAAGCCGTACATGCCGTTCGAGATGTGCACGCCCGCGGGCGCCGCAACGCAGTGGTAGAGGTAGAGCCCGGGGCGCATCGCGCGCCACGTGAACACGGCCGTGTGCCCGGGGGCGATGAACGACGCCTCGCCGCCGCCGCCGGGACCCGTGGCCCCGTGGAAGTCGATGTTGTGGGCGAGCTGGTTGTCGGGGTGGTTGCTGAAGTGGGTCTCGACCAGGTCGCCTTCGCGGACGCGGATGAACTTCGCGGGCGTCTCGTCGCCGAAGGACCAGTACAGGTACTGGACCCCGTCGGCCAGCTCCTTGACGTGCTCCCGGACCTCGACGTTGAGGATCACGCGGGTGGCGTGCTTGCGGTCGATGGGCGGGGGGACGTTCGGGGCGATCGCGACCCGGGCGTCCTCCTGCCCGACGATGGGCTCGGTGGAGGGGTCGTAGGCGAGTTCGGCGCCGTGAACGCGGTTGTTGTAGATCATCGCGATCGGCACCAGGCAGAGCGCGAGGCCCAGCCAAAGCATCCATCTCGTAGAGCCGGTGCGCACTGAAACCTCCATGGGGCGGGATGGAGAGGTCGGCATGGAATGTCAGCAGGGCGCAGGGCTGGACTTAAAAGTAGGGCAAACCGGGGCTCGGAGACAAGAAAAATTCTACTTTAGTATACCAATGGGCTTCGCAATTTTGATCGGATTCATATTGCGTTTCGTGGTGGCGAACAGCGCGGCGCGGGGGCGTCTGGCCCGCGCAATCGGCGGTTTGGCCCGAATGGACTGGCGGTCGCCGAAATCGGGCTCCGATACGCGAAATCCCGACCACTCGACCGACGTTTCAGGGTTTCGACGGGTCGAAAGGGGTCGAATCGATTACGCCGAGCATTCAGGGTAATGCCGGGCCAAACGCCGCGCGCCCTGCGCGCGGAGCCCGTATACATGGCCCCGGAGCGCGATCCGGACGCGTGTTGGCACGAATGAGCGCGCGGTGCTGCGCTCAATCGGTCGCGCGACGCCCGGTGATTACCCGCTGCGCGAGCGCCGTCAGCGCGAGGTGGTGATCCCCCGGTCTCACCCACCGCACGAGCGCGCTCTTGCGGGGTGGTTTTCCCGCGAGTTCGACACGCCAGATCTCGACCGTGATCGTTCGGTGGGTGATGACGTGCTTCACGCGTTCGCCGGTGTCGATCGGGCGCGCCGCGACCCCCAGCCCCTCGAGCACGCTCGCGAGTGGGGGCCCCGCCTCGAGACCGCGGGCGAGCTCCACCCCCGGCGGCTCCCAGAGCCCGGCGAGGAGCGCTCCCTCCCGCCGCACGACGAGCGTCCGCCCGCCCGCTTCCACGAGGGCGATGGCGCGCCGCAGACGAGCCGGGGCGCGGCGCTCGCCCGCCGGCGGAAATGCCTCCGGCCGGCCGAGGGCCAGGGCCCGGCAATGTCGCCGGATGGGGCAACCGTCACAGCGGGGCGCGCGGGGCGTGCACACCGTGGCGCCCAACTCCATGAGCGCCTGATTCCAGTCGCCGGGGCCGGCGCTCCCGGCGCGGGCGCCG
>DATDEX010000227.1:0-4072 GCA_036522895.1 Candidatus Eiseniibacteriota bacterium
GGTGCGGCGGCAGGCCCTCCCGCGGCCGCCAACGCACCCCGAGTTCCGATTGCGCGAGCCCATGCGTTGACGCATCATTCGCCGCATGAGCGAACTCCTGGGCCGCCGTTTGCTTCAGACGAGGTTCGAGGGGCCACACCACGAGGCCCTGCTCGCGTTGATGCTGGCCAACGCGTCCGTCGAAGCGATGCTCGACGAGGCGTTCGAGGGCACCGGGATCACGCAGCCCCAGTACAACGTGCTGCGCATCTTGAACGGCATCTACCCGAACGCACACGCGCGCGGCGAAATCGCGCGCCGCATGGTGCGCCGCGCGCCGGACCTGACGCGCATGCTCGACCGGCTCGTGAAGATGGGCCTGGTCGAGCGCATGAAGGGCGAGCAGGATCATCGCCAGTCGCTGGCGCGCATCACGCCCAAGGGCCGCACGATGCTCGAGGACATGCACCCCAAGGTCATGCACGTGAACCAGATGCTGTCGGACCGCATGTCGGCGGCCGACGCGCGCACGCTCGCCGACCTGCTCGAGAAGGTGTACGGGGACGACTGATCGGGGCGAGGCGCGGCTGCATAGCCCCCGGTTCTACCCCCCGATCGCGCTCATCCCGCGCTCGGGCTGGACGAATCCCGGCTGGGAGATCAGGTGCCCAGGGAGCTTCCGCAGCACCGCCGAGCGGAGCAGCGCCTCGATCTCGTCGTCGCTGCCGCCCGCGCGCATGAGCCGGCGGAAGTCGTACTCGGTGTGCGCGAACAGGCACGTGCGCGCCTGGCCGTCGGCGGTCAGGCGGATGCGGTCGCACGTGCCGCAGAACGGCCGCGTGACCGAGGCGATCACGCCCACGCGCCCCGCGCCGTCCGTGTAGCGGAACGTCCGCGCGGGCGCGCTCGGATCGTCGCCCTCTTCCGGCTCGAGCGGGAACGCCCCGGCGAGCTGCGCCAGGATCTCGTCCGCCGAAACGAGCTGGGCGCGATCCCAGCGGTGCTGGAAGTCGAGCGGCATCCACTCGATGAAGCGGAGCTCGTAGCCCTGCTCGCGGGCCCAGCGCGCGAGCGGCACGATCTCGTCGTCGTTCGTGCCGCGCATGAGGACCGCGTTCACCTTGATCGGCGCGAACCCCGCGGCGCGCGCGGCGTCGAGGCCGGCGAGCACCTCGGCGAAGCGGTCGCGGCGGGCGAGCGCGCGGAAGCGCTCGGGATCGAGCGTGTCGAGGCTCACGTTCACGCGCTTCAGGCCCGCGTCGCGGAGCGCGGGTGCCATCTCGACCAACTTCAAGCCGTTCGTGGTGAGCGCCAGGTCGAGACCGGGGGCGAGGTCGTTGAGCATCCGCACGAGCACCGGCAGGTCCGCGCGCACGGTGGGCTCGCCGCCCGTGAGCCGGATGCCGTGAACGCCGCACTCGAGGCAGACGCGCGCGAACCGCGTCAACTCCTCGTAGGTGAGAAGGTCGGCCTTGGGGAGCCACGGCATGCCCTCGGCGGGCATGCAGTAGACGCAGCGGAGGTTGCACCGGTCGGTGATCGAGAGGCGCAGGTCGCGGACCGTGCGGCCGTGCGTGTCGGTGAGCGGGGCTCGGGTGGTCATGGGGGTCTCGCGGGTCGGGGCGCGCCGGTGCGGCCGGGGCGACGGCATCCAGAATAGGACGGGCGGGAGGCCCGCGGCAACGGGGCCCGAGTACTGCCCGGCCCGCGCGGGGCCGCGTTTGACCCGCCCCGGGGGGCGGCCTACGGTGCCGCGAGACCCCGATTCTCTTGCCCCGGACCGCACGCCATCCCGGAGCCCTCCCGTGCCAGTCGCCGACCGCCTGCGCCTCGTGCAGGCCGACATCACCACGCTCGACGTGGACGCGATCGTGAACGCCGCCAACGTGGCGCTCATGCCGGGCGGGGGCGTGTGCGGGGCGATCTATCGCGCGGCGGGGCCGGAGATGTCGGAGGCGTGCCGCGAGGTGGGGCCGTGCCCGACCGGCGAAGCGCGCGTCACGCCGGGGTTCAAGCTCAAGGCGCGCTGGGTGATCCACGCGGTGGGGCCGGTGTGGATGAACGGTACGCAGGACGAAGACCGGCTGCTCGCGTCGTGCTACCGCGCGGCGCTCTCGCTCGCCGAACGCAAGGGCATCGCGACGGTGGCGTTTCCCGCGATCAGCACGGGCACGTTCAGCTTCCCGCTCCCGCGCGCCACGACCATCGCGCTCCGCGAGATCGGCGCCGCCCTCGAGCGCTCGCCCAGGCTCACGCAGGTGATCTGCGCCTGCTTCGACGGCGCGGCGCTCCGCACGTACGAGGAGACCCGCCGGCTGCTGGATCTCTAGGGCGGGCGGGCGCGTGACGCCCTTGCGCGCGGTGCCGCCCGGGTCCAGTCTCGACGGGTACCGGCCTCCCCAATCCGGATCGGACGGGTCATGAAGTCGAGAGCCGCGATCTCCCTGTTGGCGCTGCCGCTCCTCCTCTCGGGCGGCGGGCATGGCTTCGGCGCGGCGCATGCGTCGGACCGCCTGCGCCTGGCCGGCGCCGCGCACACGTTCACTCTCTCCGCGGGCGACGCGACGGCGCCTCCGGCGTCCGCGCCGCGAGGCCGGCGAAACCCGAAGGTCGGTGTGCCGAAGCCCCGGGCGGTCCCGGCACCCGCGGCTCGGCCCGTTCCGCGGCCCAATCCAGTGGGCGGACACACGACCATCGCTCCGTTCCCGGTGCCCGGTGACACGTCGCGCGCGGCGGCGGAGCGGATGAAAACGTTGAACGTGCCGAAGCCGGGCATCACGACCATCGCACCGCTCCCGGCACCTACGTCGCCCCCGATGCCGACGCCCGTCACACCCACCCCGACGCCCGCGCCCGACCAGGACCCACCGCGACTCGGCCCCGACGGCAAGCCGCTGCCCGCGTTCGGGGACTACGTGTACGTCGAGGTCCTGCCGGAGGCGATCGTGCGCGTGCCGCCCACTTATCCCGACGACGCGCGCCGGGCCGGCGTCGACGGCGTCGTGATGGTCCAGGCGCTGGTCACGCGCGACGGCACCGTGGCCGACGTACGGGTCGTGAAGAGCATCCCCATGCTGGACGCGGCCGCTGCCGCCGCGGTGCGCCAGTGGCGATTCAAGCCCGCCACGAGCAAGGGCGAGCCGGTCGCGGTCTGGGTTGGCATCCCGGTCAAGTTCACGCTTCATTGAGCAGGCTCCATTGAGCAGGCTCCATATGAGCGGCTCGATCGCACGGGGCTCCGCCATTGCCCGGGACGCGGGGGCGGGTCCAACATCGTTCTCGTGCCGGGCTCCCCATTCCCGGGAGTAGCTGATGAACCGGAAGATCCCGAACATTCCGATCGCGCTGCTGATCGCGTTGCTCCTGCCGTGCGCCCTGCCGTGTGCCGTGCGGGCAGATTCTTCCGGGGCGCCGAAGCCCAGGCCCGCGCCCGAACGGCGCCTCAAGGTGTCCGTAGCCACGCCGGCCGCGCGCGCCGCCGAGGCGCAGGGTCCCGTCCTGCCCGCCGCGCCGCGAACGCTGCCCGCCGCGGGACACACCACCATCGCGCCGTTCCCGGTGCCCGGCGACACCTCGCGTGCCTCGGCCGAACGCATGAAGCTCCTGAACGTGCCGAAGCACGGCCAGACCACGATCGCTCCCATCCCGCCCCCCGCGGGTGTGAAGGGAGGCGTCTACTTCGGCCCCGCGCCGGGACCCGTGGGCTTCGTGCCGCCGCAGCAACTCGACCACGTCCCGCCGCGTGTCTTCAACGGCTACCCGGAGCCGCTCTACCTTCCGCCGCCCGGATACCCCGAGCGCGCACGCGACGCGGGCATCCAGGGCACGGTGTGGGTGCGCATTCACGTGCTCGAGAACGGCTCGGTGGGGGAGACGGAGGTGGCGCGTTCGATTCCGGCGCTGGATAGCACGGCGCTCGAGTGCGCGAAGCGGATGCGTTTCGCGCCGCCGCTCTTTCAGGGGAAGCCAGCCACGACCTGGTTCACCGTCCCGGTCAAGTTCACGATTCACTGAGCGAGCGCGGGCCGCGGCGCGCGGCGGTGCGCTCCGTTGCGCGCGCAACGGCCGGTCGTGAACCGTCGGCGCGCACGCC
>DATDEX010000228.1:0-3275 GCA_036522895.1 Candidatus Eiseniibacteriota bacterium
CCCCGCGACTCCGCCGCTCGCCCCGCTCGCGCCCTCGATCGCCGCGGCGACGACCTCCGCGCTCGAGCGCGCGTGCGGCGCGAACGTGGATGCGCTTCCGCAAGCCTACGGCGCCATGGCCGAGCGCCTCGTGGGGTTCCGGCCGGCGCTCCCGACGCCGAACTCCACCGACGTCGGCGAGATCGCCGTCCTCGAGGACGACGGAACGTTCTTCTTCACGGACAAGAATGGCAACGTCAATCTCGACGTGGCCGCGGCCGGACGTGCGTTCTACCGCACGCACGGCGACGATTACGACGTGGTCTCGCTGTGGCTCGCGACCGGGCTCTCGAACTGGCTCGGCTCGCCCACCGCCCTCGCCGCCGCCTGGCTCACGCGCAACGACATCTCCGGCATCGGGCTCGACCCGTTCGATTTCAACTCGTCGCTGGGCCTGCCGCCGCACGTCCAGACCGTGCTCACGATGAACGGGTTGCAGCGCTACCCCGACGATCCCGCGGCCGAGGTCCCGGGGCTCCCGAACTACGTCACCCAGGACGTGCTCGCGCACGAGTTCGGCCACCACTGGCTCGCCTACCCCTACGTCTTCGACGGAACGGGCCCCGCGCCGCTCCTGCTCGGGCGGGCGCTCCAGCATTGGAGCTTCTTCTTCGACTCGGACGGCTCCGTGATGGAGGGCGCGGACTGGCAGGCGGCGGGCCCGGATTCGTTCGTGATGCTCGCCCCCATCGCGCGCTACGGCATGCTCGACCAGTACCTGATGGGCGTGCGCGCCCGGGGCGAGGTGGATTCGCTGGTCGTGATCTCCGACACCTGCCGGTTCAACCCGCCCGGAACCTACGTCCCGATCAGCGATCCCAGCGCGGGGATCGCGGCCCGCGGCCCGGCCCGCCGGCTCGCGATCGACGAACTCGAAGCCGTGAACGGCCCGCGCAGCCCCGATGCCGCGCAATCCCCGCACCACGTGCGGCTGGCGTTCGCGCTCGTCGTCCCGCACGGGAGCGCGGCGACCTCCGCGGATCTCGCCAAGCTCGAGACGATCCGCGCCGCGTTCCCCTCGACCGTGGACCAGTACACGGGCGGGCGGATGACGCTCGACGCCTCGCTCGACTCGCACGCCGGCCGGCTGCGCCTCGAGCACGCCGGGCTGCCGGACACCGAGTCTCCGGGTGTCTCGCGCGCCGTCGGGCTCAAGGTCACGGTGGAGCAGGCCGGGATCCCGATCGCGGTGCGGCCGGGCGGCGTCACGCTCTGGTGGCGCACCGACCCGACCGCGCCCTGGAACCCGATCACGATGACCGCGGCGGCCACCGACTCGTTCGCCGCCGCGCTTCCCGGCCAGCCGAACGGCACCACGCTCCAGTACTGGTTCCACGCCGAGAGCGATTCCGCGGGCATCTTCACCGACCTGCCGGACCTCTCGGCGAGCACGCCGTTCTCCTTCCACATCGGGCCCGACACGCGAGCGCCGGTGATCGTTCACTGGCCGCAGTACGAGCAGTCGAGCGACCGGCTGCCGTACCCGCTGCTCGCGCGCGTCACGGACAACCTGGCCGTCGACGCCGTGTGGTGCGAGTTCTCGCTCGACGGCGCCCCGGTGCAGACGGTGCCCGCCACCGCGGTCGGGCGGGATTCGTTCCAGGTCTCGCTCGGGGCCGGCGCCGCCCGCGGCTCGCGGATCGCCTATCGCTTCGCCGCGCGGGACCGCGCGGCGGCGCCGAACGTCGGTTACTCGAACCCGGCGTTCGATACGCTACGCGTGGGACACGACTGGGTGGACGACTTCTGGAACCCCGCACCGTGGACGCACGGCAACGTGCGGTTCAACCGCCGCGACGAGTGGCACCCGGTGGAGAGCCCCGCTTTCCCCGCGGGATCGACGGCGTGGCATTGCGGGCTCGACTCGCTGCCGTACGGGCCGTACCAGGATGCGGCGCTCGCGAGCGCGCTCGTCTACGACATCACGCCGGGCTGCAGTCTCACGTTCTCGCACCGCTACGATCTCGAGGAGGCGCCAGGCGGGATGGCGTTCGACGGCGCCCGCGTCGAGGTGGGGCTCGCCGACGGCACGTGGCTGGCCGCGACGCCGCTCGCCGGCTACACGCACGTGATCGCGTCCTCGGACCAGGGGCTGCCCCAGGGCGCTCCCTGCTGGAGCGGCCGCCAGGACGCCTGGCGCGAGGAGCAGATCGACCTCTCGCCCTACGCGCCGGGCCCGGTGCGCGTCCGGTTCCGGATGAGCACGGACCTGTTCGTGGGCCGCGGGGGCTGGTGGGTGGATCATGTCCGCTTCCACTTCCCCGACCAGGGCTCGACGGGCGTGCCCGGGGCGACCGCGGCGGCGGAGTTCGGGCCGTTGTGGCCGAACCCGGCCTCGGGCCCGGTCTCGCAGGCGCTGCGCCTCGCGCGCGCGGCGGACGTCGAGTGGGCGCTCTACGACCTCGCCGGCCGGCGGGTGGCGACGCTGTGGCACGGGCGGCTCGCGGCCGGGTCGCACGAGCTCTCGGGCGCGTTGCCGAGCGTGCTCGCCGACGGGATCTATTTCTCGTGCGTTGGCGTGAACGGGCGGTTCGCGCCGGCCCGACGCATCGCGCGGCTTCGCTGATCCGCCCGGTTCACTCGTAGCGGAGCGACTCGATCACGTCGAGATAGGCCGCGCGCCGGGCCGGGTACCAGCCGAAGAACACGCCGACGAGCGAGGCGAACCCGAGCGCGAGCAGCACCACCTGGGGTTGCACCTGCGTGGGCCAGCGCGCCAGGTTCGTGATGACGCGCGCGGTCGTGACGCCGATCGTGACGCCGAACACCCCGCCGGCGAGCGACAGGAACGAGGCCTCGGCCAGGAACTGGAGCAGGATGTCGTGACGCCGGGCCCCGAGGGCCCGGCGGATGCCGATCTCGCGCGTACGCTCCGTGACCGACACCAGCATGATGTTCATGATCCCGATGCCGCCCACGAGCGGGCTCACCGCCGCGATGCCCGCGAGCAGCAGCGTGAACACCGCCGTCGTCTCGCCGACCGTGGTGAGGAAGTCGGACTGATTGCGGATCGTGAAGTCGTCGGGGCGGCCCTGCGGAATCCTGTGCGCGTGGCGAAGCGCGGACTGGATCTCCGCCATCGCGTCCGGCACAGTCGAGTCCGCGCTCGCGAGCGCCATGATGTCATTCAGCCGGTCGTTGCCGAACAGACGGAAGCGGCCCGTGTTGAACGGCACGAGGATTTGCTCATCGGCGTTGCCCAGCCCGGGGCCGCCGCCCTTCGCCTTGAGCGTGCC
>DATDEX010000229.1:0-14227 GCA_036522895.1 Candidatus Eiseniibacteriota bacterium
CGCCGCGGCCGCGGTGCCGCGCGCGCTGCTCGACGCGCTTCAGGGGAAGGACCCCGCCGAGGTGCGGGGGTGAGCGGTCTCACGGCGGAGAAGCCCGCGCGCGCGCCGCACGAGCGGCCCGTCTTCCTGCGCGAGGTGATCGCCGCGCTCCCGGAGGGCGCGCGCGTGCTCGACGCCGGTTGCGGGCCGGGCTCGTGGTCCTATCCGATCCGGCCCGATCTCGAGATCGCCGCGTTCGACATCAAGTTCCCGCCCGGTCCGCCGCGGCGGACGCGGCTCGTGCGGGTGTTCCGTGGCGACCTCGCGCGGCTGCCGCTCCGCGAAGGACAGTTCGACCTCACGGTGTGCCACTACGTGCTCGAGCACGTCACCGAGCTCGAGGCGTGCTGCGACGAGCTGGCGCGCGTCACGAAGCCGGGCGGCCAGCTCTACCTCTCCGTGCCGCGCGCGGCGGCGTTCGACGACCGGCTCTACCGCTTCGCGGGCTACTTCGCCAAGTACGGGCTCATGAAGCTCGGCAAGCGGCTCGAGCACCAGCAGCGGTTCGACCTCGCGAAGCTGATCGACCTCTTCTACGCGCGGGGGATGCGACTCACGGCCACCGCGCGCGTGCCCGCCGGCTTCAGCTGGATGAACGACGCGCGCACGAAGCCGCTCCAGGGCGCGTTCACGGGCACGCTCGCCCTGCTCCACCGGGCATTCGGATGGGACCTCGCGAAGGACGCCAACTTCGTGCTGACGTTCGACCGGGTCGGCGAGGTGGGACTCCGCAAGGTGACCCACGTCTGCCGCGAATGCGGCGAGCACGCCGTCGTGACCGGCCCCGGTTCCGGTCCCTGGCTCTGCCCGTACTGCGGCAAGCCGAATCCGTTCGGACGTGCCCGGTGAGTCATTACGCTCGTCATCGCCTGGCCCGGCGCCGGAAAGCCCGGTCCCTGGCTCCCGCGAGCCTCTCGACGCCATCGGTTGGCCCGGCGGCGGAAAGGCCGGTCCCGATGAGGCGAACGCTCGCTGCGCGCATCCTGCGCTCCGCTCGCTCGGCGTTCGGCCGGTTTCGCCATCCTGGCTACACCGGCCTCTCGACGCCGCCACATCGGAACCGGCCTTCCCGCCGCCTTCAGTCCGCGCGGCCCGCGTTCCGGTCGGGGGCACGCGTGGTGGCTTGCGCGAGCGACGCCGACAATGCCCCTTCTCGAGCGGGGGTGGGAAGGTGGGTCTCGATGAGGCGGAGCCGAGAGGCCCGCGAGAGCCAGGGACTGGCGGAGCGGGCCGAACGACTAGCGAGCGGAGCGCAGGGATGCGCGCAGCGAGCGTCCGCGTCATCGGGACCCACCTTCCCACCCCCGCGACCCGAGAACGCGGGCAGCGCACAGCGAGCGTCATCGGGACCCACCTTCCCACCCCCGCGACCTCGTGCGTCCGAATTCGTAGGCTAGAGCATGCGCGTCCTCCACGCTCCGTCCGAGATCGCCGGCCAGCCGAGCATCCTGGCGCGTGCGCTCCGCGACCTCGGGGTCGAAGCGTGGTCGCTCGCCACGAATCCGACGTTCGCGCAGTACCACCCCGACGAGCATCCGCCGCTCGATGCCATGGCGCCGCTGCCGCGCTACCTCGGATATGCCGGCCTCGTGGCGAAGCACCTCGGCCGGCACGACGTGTTCCACTTCCACTTCGGGCGCACGCTCGTGCCCCCGCACAACCTCGACCTGCCGCTCTATCGAGCGCTCGGGAAGAAACTCGTGTTCCACTACCACGGCTGCGACGTGCGGAGCCGCGCGCTCATGCTCGCGACGCATGCGCGCGCGACGTGCACGGAGTGCGACCCGTTCTGCATCCCGAAGCGGCAGGACCGGATCCTGCGCGAGGCGCGCCGGCACGCGCACGCGGAGCTCGTGTCCACGCCCGACCTGCTCGAGAGCGTGCCCACGGCGCGGCAGCTCGACGTGGCGGCATGGCTCCCCGATTACGTGCCCATGCCGTTCCGCGAGGTGCCGAGGCGGGTGCTCCACGCGCCCACGAACCGGCTCATCAAGGGCACGTCCTACGTCGAGGCGGCGTTCGCCGAGCTCAGGCCCCGGTTCCCGGGGGTCGAGTTCCGCACGGTCGAAAAGGTGCCGTGGGCCGGACTGCGCGAGCTCATGGCCGACTGCGACGTGCTCGTGGATCAGCTGTTCATGGGCTGGTACGGCATGGTGGCCGTCGAGGGCATGGCGCTCGCGCGCCCGGTGCTCGCGTGGATGCGCCCGGACTTCGAGCCGCGCGCCGTGGGCTGCCCGCTCGTGCGCACGAGCGTCGAGACGCTCGCCGCCGATCTCGCCGCGCTGCTCGGCGATGCACCGCGCCGCCGCGCGCTCGGCGAGGCCGGGCGGGCCTGGGTCGAGTCGCGGCACGAAGCGCACGTCATCGCGGGCCGGCTCGTCGAGCTCTACCGCGAGATCGGCGCGACGTGAGCCTGCGCGATTCCCTCAAGCGCCTGTCCGGCGAGTCGCTCGTCTACGGCATCGGCCAGGTGAGCGGCCGCGCGGTCAACCTGCTCCTCGTGCCGATCCTCACCCGCGTGCTCTTGAAGCAGCAGTACGGCGTCGCGGAGCTCGTAAACGGCTACTCCGCGAGCCTGCTGCTCGTGCTCGTGTTCGGCCTCGACGCCGCACTCGCGCGCTTCTTCTACCAGTTGCCCGACCGCGGCGCCCGCATCCGCATGACCTCGTCGTCGTTCGCGTTCCGGCTCGCGACCAGCGGTGCCGTCTCGCTCGCCCTGGCACTGCTCGCGGGGCCGCTCGCGCGGCAGCTCATGGGCGGCGTGGTCTACGCCAAGTACCTGCGCATCAGCGCGCTCACGCTGCCGTTCACGCTGCTCGTGCTGTGGTGCAACGATCTCCTGCGCGTCACGTTCCAGCCCTGGAAGTTCGTCACGCTCAACGTGACCCAGACGGCGCTCGTGGGCGGCATTACCATCTACTTCGTGCTCGCCCGCGGACTCGGCGTCGCGGGTGTGCTCTACGGCAAGCTCGCGGGCGACGCGCTCTCGTCGCTGCTCGGGATCCTGCTCTGCCGGCATCATATCCGCCCGCGCTTCGATGGCGCCCTGCTCCGCCAGATGCTCCGGTACGGGCTGCCGCTCGTCCCGGTGGCGTTCGCCTACGGCGTCATCGGATCGGTGGACCGCTGGGCGCTCCAGCACTTCGCGACCCTCGACGACGTGGGCACCTACGCGCTCGCGCTCAAGTTCTTCGCGGTCGTCACCATGGGCGTGTCGGCGTTCCAGCTCGCGTTCATGCCGTTCGCGTTCGCGCGCGCGCAGGACCCGGAATCACCGCGACTCTACGCCCGCGTGCTCGGTCTCTACGTGGCGATCGCCACCGGCGGCGCACTGGCGTGCGGGCTCCTCGCCCCGCTCGGCATCGAGCTCCTCGCGACCCGCGCCTACGCGGCGGCCTCGCGTCCGGCGCTGTGGCTCGCCTTTGCCGCGGTCGCACAGGGCGCTTACTATGTGTCGGCTCTCGGCATCAGCCTCTCGCTCAGGAACGCCCTGCTCGGATTCTCCGCGGGCGGGGCCGCGCTGCTCGCGGCCGCGGCGAATGCGCTCCTGGTGCCGCGACTCGGCGCCGAGGGCGCCGCGATGGCGACGTTCGGCGGCTACGCGACCTCGGCGGTGCTCACGTACGCGATCGCTCAGCGCGTGCACCCGCTGCCGTTTCGCGGCGCGCGCCTCGCGGCGCTGTTCGCGGCGGGGGTGGGTCTCGGGGGGCTCGCCGTGCACGTGGCCCCTGCGGGGCCGGCGGGCGCGGCGTGGCGCGTCGCGGCGCTCGTGGCGTACGCGTTGCTGGCATGGAAGAGTGACGTCTGGAAGGACCGTGGCGCGCTCCGGCACCGGCCGGCGACGCCCTGACCCTCGGGAAAGGCGGAACGACATGTGCGGGATCGCCGGGCTCCTCGACCGACACGGACGCGCGGACCTGGGACGGCTCAGGGCCATGTCGCACCTCATGCGCGCGCGCGGTCCCGATGACGAAGGCATGGTGCTCATCGATCCCGTGGGCGGCCAGTCGTTCACGCACGGTGGCGCCGACACGCCCGCGGACGTGTTCCGCTCCGGCCTCGCGTGGGCGCCGGGCGAGACGCGCGGGTCGCAGCCGACCGCGCGCTACGGCCTCGCGCTCGCGCACCGCCGGCTGGCGATCGTGGACCTGGCGCCCACCGGCCATCAGCCCATGTGCGACGAGCGCGGTCGCTGCTGGATCGTCTACAACGGCGAGATCTACAACCACGTCGAGCTGCGGGCCGAGCTAGTGGAGCGCGGCGTGCGCTTCACCGGCACGAGCGACACCGAGGTGATCCTCGCCGCGTACGGCGCGTGGGGCGAGGGCTGCGTCGAGCACCTGAACGGCATGTTCGCGTTCGCGCTCTGGGACGGCGAGCGCCGGCGGCTCTACTGCGCCCGCGACCGCATGGGCGTGAAACCGTTCTACTACCAGTACGACGGCGACCGCTTCGCGTTCGCCTCCGAGGCGCGCGCGCTGGTGCTCACGCAGGGCTGGCGGATCCGGCCCTACCTGCCGGCGGTGCGCGACCTGCTCGCGCTCGACTGGGTCGACCACGAGTCGCGCACGTTCTTCGAGGGCGTGCGCCAGCTCCCGGCCGCCCACTGGCTCTCGGTGGGCGAGGACGGCTTCCGCGTCGAGCGCTGGTGGGGGCTCGATCCCGAGGCGCGCGCGAGCGGCAGCCCCGAGGCGCTCGCCCACGAGTTCGCGGAGCTGTTCACCGACGCGGTGCGGTTGCGCCTGCGCGCCGACGTGGAGGTGGGCTCGTGCCTCTCCGGGGGCCTCGACTCGAGCGCGGTCCTCACCACGGCCGCGCGGCTCGCCGGCGACGGCGCGAAGGGTCTGCACGCGTTCACCTGCGCCTACGACGAGGGTCCCGCGTTCGACGAGCGGCCGTATGCACGCGCCGCCGCCGAGGCGGCTGGGGCCACGTCGCACCTGGTCGTGCCGGACGGCTCCGACCTGTGGAACGTGTTCGACACGCTCGCCGACCAGCAGGGCGAGCCCACGGCCGGTCCCGGCGTCTACTCGCAATGGCAGGTCATGAAGCTCGCGAACGCGAACGGCCTCAAGGTGCTGCTCGACGGGCAGGGGGGCGACGAGACGCTCGCGGGCTACTTCCGCTACCTGCCCACCCGGCTCCGCGACCTGGCGGCGGCCGGCAACTGGGCCGGGTTCGCGTCGCTGTGGGGCCCGGTCTCCGACCGGCTCGGGTTCGCCACGACGCTGCTCCACACGTTCGAGCCCTGGCTTCCCGCGCCGCTCGTCGCCGCGCTCCGCGGCCGGTTCGGGCAGGGGAAGGACCGCGTGCTCTCGAGCGCGCTCCGGAAGGTCGCGTCGCAGGCGCCGGGCATGGCGGGCAGCATGCGCTCGGGCCTCTGGGATCAGCTCGCGTTCGACAGCACGGTGCGCCAGCTGCCGAGCCTGCTCCGCTACGAGGACCGGAGCAGCATGGCGTTCGGGATCGAGACCCGGCTCCCGTTCCTCGACTATCGCCTGGTCGAGTTCGCGTTCGCGCTGCCCGATCCCGAGCGGCTGGACGGCGTCGTCACCAAAGCGATCGCGCGCCGCGCGCTCGGCGACCGCGTTCCGGCGAGCGTGCTCGAGCGCCGCGACAAGATGGGTTTCGAGACCCCGACCGACCTATGGCTCCGCGGGCGCTACGCGGGCGAGGTGCGGCGCCGGCTCACGCGCAAGGGTCCGTTCCAGGAGTGGGTGGATCCGGGGGTGGTGGAAGCGTCGCTCGACGACTACCTGGCCGGGCGCCGCGAGATCGGGCTCCAGATCTGGCGCTGGCTCTCGCTCGAAGCGTGGTCACAGGTGTACGTCGCCCGCGACCCGCGGGTCACCGGCCGCGCCGAGGACCCGTCCACGTCGGCCGGTCGTCATCTCGGTTACGAGGATGCGGTGGCGCACCACGAGGCCGAGCTCGCCGCGGGCGTGTCGGCCGGCTGACGCGCTTGGACCTGCTCGTCCTCTCGGAGGTGCGCTGGGGATATTTCCGGACGCGGAAGCAGTTCCTGCTCTCGCGCTTCCCCGCGCCGTGGCGGGTGTTCTTCGCGCAGCCCCCGGCGGCCGGGGTCGAGGACCCGTGGGAGCCACGGCGGGAGGGACGGGTCACGATCTTCACCGTGCCGTTCCTCAAACCCGGAACGACCAGCCCTCTCTACAACGCGGTCACCCGCACGGCCCCGGGCCGGGCGGCCGTCGAGCTCGGCGCGGAGCTCTACCTCCGGCGCATGCTGGCGCGCCTCGGCGTGGCCCGCGAGCCGGTCGTGCTGGCGTCCAATATCTATGCCCCGGCGCTGCTTTCGCGGCTCCGCAAGAAGCTGTTACTCTATGACTTCAACGACCACCCCCTGCAGTTCTCGGCCTCGCCCCGCTGGGCGCGGCCCTACCTGCGACGCACGCTCGCGCAGGCGCAGGGGGTGTTCGTCGTTTCGGAGTATTACCGCCGCACCCTGGCGTCGGAGACCGATCGGCCCTTGATCCTGCTCGGCAACGGAGTGGAGATGGCGCACTTCGAGGCGCCGACCGTGCTGCCCCCCGACCTGGCGGTCCTGCCGTCTCCGCGCATCGGCTACGTCGGCCTGCTGTCCCACTTCCTCGACTTCGACGTGCTGGAGGCGCTGCGCCGGAACCGCCGCGGCGGCACGGTGGTACTGGTAGGGCCGGGCACGCCCGCCACCGACGCGGCCGTGGCCGAGTTCAGCCGCCGCGAGGGCGTCGCGATGCTGGGGCCCAGGCCCTACGCCGACGTGCCCGCGTACATGCAGGGTCTCGACGTGGGCGTGATCCCGTTCCGGGCCAGCGACCCTTACGTGCAGGGGATCAATCCGAACAAGGTCTACCAATACCTGGCCGCCGGAATTCCCGTCATCACGACGCCGCTGCTCGATCTTGCCGAGCGCGCGCCGGACCTGCTGTTCGCCGCCTCGCCCGCGGACGCCGAGCGTTCGCTCGCCGTCGCCCTCGACGCCGCACCCGAACCGTCGCGCCGTCGCGCGCTCGCCCGCCCGTACGACTGGGACGCGCTGGCCGCGCGCATGGTGGCGGAGATCGAGGCGCGGCTCGCGGCCGCATGATCCACCCGGGAGACCCTGCATGACCCGCCGACCCAGGCCCGAGTCCACGAAGCACGCCAAGGGTTTCACGCTCACCACGCCCTGGGTCGCGGTGCTGCTGGCGCTCCTCACGCTGGTGTTCTTCCACGAGGTGTCGCTCGAGGGCCGCACGTTCGTCTCGCCCGACGCCACCGCGCCGGCGGGGTTCGTCCGGATCGGGGAGCAGTCGCTGTGGAAGGACCACGTCTACCCGCTCTGGAATCCGTACGTGTTCCTCGGCATGCCGTCCTTCGGCTCGGGCGGATACAACCCGCTCATCTACCCGCCGGACTGGCCGGTGGCCATACTACAGAAGGTGCTGCCGCTGCCGGAGATGACCTGGCTGCTGCTCTATTACTTCCTCGGCGCGCTGTTCGCCTACCTCCTCGCGCGCGAGTGGGGCGCGCCGCCGGAGGGTGCGCTGCTCGGGGCGGTGGCGTTCGTGTTCCAGCCGAACCTCGTCGCGGTGGGCGCACACGGGCACGGCAGCCAGCTCGTCGACTCCGCCTACCTGCCGCTCATGTTGTGGCTCTCCGCGCGCTGGCTCCGGAAGGGGACGCTCACCGAGCTCGGCTGGCTCGCGCTCGCCGGCGGGTTCCAGTTCCTGCGCGGCCACGTGCAGATCTGCTTCTACACCTGGATCGCGATCGGGCTCTACGCCGCGGTCTCGCTCGCCGCCGCCGCCCGCCGGCCGGAGGAGCTCCAGCGCGTGCTCGTCCGCGCCGCGGCCCTGGGCGGGGCGGCCGTGCTCGCGTTCGGCATCGCGGGCGTCTACAACCTGCCGCTCCGCGACTACGCGCGCTGGTCCATGCGCGGCTCGTCCGCGAACGGCGGCGCGCCGTTCGACTACGCGACGGGGTGGAGCATGGCGCTCTACGAGCTCCCGAGCATCGTGTTCCCGAACTTCGTCGGCTTCGGCGGTGCCACCTACTGGGGCGGCATGCCGTTCACGGACTATCCGAACGGCTTCATCGGCATCGTCGTGGCGCTGCTCGCGTTGTGCGGGTTCGTCGCCCGGGACGCCGGCGACGGCGTGGCGCGCTGGTTCTGCGGCGTGCTCGCCGTGTTCGCGCTGCTCGTCGGGCTGGGACACAACTTCCCGCTCTACGGCTTCCTCTACCATTACCTGCCGCTGTTCAACAAATTCCGCATCCCGGTCATGGTGCTGGTGCTGTTCCAGCTCGCGATGGCCATGGCGGCGGCCTGGGGCTGGGGCGCACTCATCACCGTGGGCGCGGCGAAGGGGAAGGGCGACGTCGTGGACAAGCTCGTCGCCGGCGCCGCCATCGCCCTCGGCGTCCTCGGGCTCGTCGGGCTCTTCGGCACGGAGTCCCTGCGCGGCGGCTACGTGACCATGGCGCTCGGGCACAATCCGCAGCTGCCCGGCGAGGCCGCGCGCCAGGCGTTCGCGGCGTTCTCCCGCGACCTTGGCAAGGTGTCCTTCCTCGGTCTCTGCATCGTCGTCGTGGTGTGGTTCACGCGACGCGGGCGGTTCCCGGTGGCGCTCGCCTCGGTCGTCGCGCTGGCGCTCCTGCTCGTGGAGCTGTGGCCGGTGAGCCGCTCGGTCATGCAACCCACGATCGGCGATCCGGTGACGCGCAACCTCGAGGCGGGCCGCGACGACGTGATCGACTGGCTCGAGAAGGCCGGTCCGCAGGGGTCCTTCCGGGTGTTCTACCCGGAGCGCGAGTGGTACATGGACAATCGCCCGGCGGGGTTCGGGATCGCCACGATCGGGGGCCGCCACTCCGCCAAGACCCGGCTCTACCAGGATCTCGAGGACACGCGCGCGAACTACCAGCTGCCGTGGCTCGCGCTCTTGAACGCCCGCTACTGGGTGGTCTCGCGCCCGATGTCGCCGACCGACTTTCCGACGGGCTGGTTCCAGACGCTGCGCGAGGTCTACGTGGGGAGCGCCGGGGTGGTCTACGAGTACCGGCTCGCGATGCCGCGGGCCATGGTGATCGGCGCGTGGCGCGTCGTGCCCGACACGGGACGCGCGGTGATCGACTCGGTCACCGCCGTCGCCCACAACCCCGCCGTGTTCACGTACCTGACGAGCGACCCGGGCATTCCGTCCGGCGCGGCCCAGCCCGCCGGCTCGGCGACGATCACGAAGTATTCGCTCCACCGCGTCGGCGTCGAGGTGGAGGCGCTGCGCCCGGCGGTGCTCCGCCTCGCCGACCTCTGGTACCCGGACTGGAAGGTCACCGTCGACGGCAGGCCCGCGAAGCTCCTGCGCGCCGACCACGTGCTGCGCGCCGTCGCGGTTCCGGCCGGCCGCCACCTCGTGGAGTTCCGCTTCGCCTCCGGGGCGTTCACGGCCGGCTTCTGGCTCTCGATCGTCAGCGCGGTCTTCGCGCTGCTGCTCATGGGCGCGGGCTGGTGGCTCGAGCGGCGTCCCGCCCCGGTGGCGATGGCGGGGGTGGAGGGAGAGGCCGCGTGATGGAGAAACTGGTCATCGTCCCCACCTACAACGAACGGGAGAACATCGACGCGCTGCTCGAGCGCCTGCTCGCGCTCCCGTACGGGCTCGACGTGCTGGTGGTGGACGACGGCTCGCCGGACGGGACCGCGGACCGGGTGAAGGCGTGGCAGGAGAAATCCCCGCGCGTCCACATGATCCAGCGTCCGCGCAAAATGGGCCTGGGCTCGGCGTACCGGGATGGCTTCCGGTTCGCGCTCGGAAACGGGGCCGAGTACATCTTCGAGATGGACGCCGATTTCTCGCACGATCCGGAGGCGATCGGCGACTTCCTCGAGGCCGCGAAGGACGCCGACATCGTGCTCGGGTCGCGCTACCTGCACGGCGTCACGGTGGTGAACTGGCCGCTCTCGCGCCTCATCCTCTCGTACTCCGCGAACGTGTACACTCGTGTCATCACGGGCATGCCGATCGCCGACGCGACCGGCGGCTTCAAGTGTTTTCGCAGGCGCGCGCTCGAGAGCGTCCAGCTCGAGCGGGTCAAGACGGAGGGCTACGGGTTCCAGATCGAGATCTCGTTCCGCTGCTGGAAGCGCGGGTTCCGGATCAAGGAGATCCCCATCGTGTTCGTGGATCGCCGCGCCGGCATTTCGAAGATGCATCGCCAGATCATCTTCGAGGCAGCGTGGATGGTGTGGAAGCTTCGTTTCCTCGACCTGCTGGGCCGCCTGGAGTGAATGCATGCCCCGTCGCCTGATGCCCGCCCTGCCGCTCCTCCTCGTGCTCGCCTCCGTCTCGCACGCCCAGGGCCAGTGGACCACCTACCTGCACACCCGGATTTGCAACGACCTCATCGCCATGCAGGACACGGTCTGGCTCGCCACGGGCGAGGCCGGGCTCGTGCGCTACATCCGCTCCACCGATTCGTGGCTCTCGATCACGCGCGAGCCGAATGGACTCGCCGGGAACGACATCCAGGCGATCGCGTTCGATCGCAGCGGCAACCTGTTCGCCGCCGTGCCCGGCAAGGGCGTGAGCCGGCTCGACACCGGCGGCCGCTGGTCGCTCATCAACCGTTTCGACGGACTGCCCTCGGACTCGGCGCTCGTGCTGCGCGCGCAGGGCGACACGGTGTGGATCGGAACGACGCGCGGCCTCGCGCTCTGGGACGGCAAGACGATCGCGGGCTCGGTCCCCGACCTCGGCACGCCGTCGCCGTTCACGAACAACACGATCAACGGCATCGTGGTGACCGGCGACACGCTGTGGATCAGCAATCCCACGGGCGTGCAGATCGCTCGCATCTCGGAGCAGCTCGCCACCTGGACGCTGGTGGACCTCGGATTGCCCGTCAACGGATCGCTCGCGAACCAGGAGCGCGAGATCCGCGGTCTGGTCGCCGACGGCCTCAACGTGCTGACGCTCGCGAGCGGTGTGAATCCGTCGAATACCTCGCAGCCCGTGTTCACGAGCTTCCGCTGGCTTCCTCTCTCGAACCGCTGGGGCCTCGACTTCCCGCCGAGCCCCCCGAACCCGGTCGAAGCGGTGTCCGTGCGCCGGCTTCGCGACGATTTCGGGCACGTCCTCGCCACCACGCTGGCCGGCGTGTACGCCCGCTCGACCGATGGCACGTGGACGCCGCTCGTGGGCTCCCCCGCCACGGACAACATCGATGGCCCGCAGCTCGAGGTGGGGGCGGATCCCACCGGGCACGTGTTCGCGTTCGTCGGTGAGCACCTGCTCGAGGAGGGCTCGCCGGGATTCCTCCTACACGTCCCGCCCGGACCCGTCGGTAACAGCTGCCGCACGATCACGTGGGCCAACGGGTCCGTGTACGGCTGCTTCGCCGGGGAGGGCGTCGGCCGCCTGCGGGATGGGGTGTGGCGCAACTTCCGCGGCGGCATCACCTGCGCGCTGCCGGGCTGCGACCCCGACACGACCTTCACGAACTCCACGTTCCCGGCCGGCACGGTGGTGGATCCCTACGGCACCAAGTGGATCGGCATGTGGGGCGGCGAGCTGGCGCGCTTCGACGATGAGGTCGATCCACCGCGTTTCAGGAACATCCCGTTCGTGAGCGGCGATCCGACCGTCGTGCACCTGCACTCGTGTATCCACGCGGCGGCCGCCGACTCGAACCGCGCGCCCCATACCGGGGTCTGGTTCGGTCTCGACTCCGACATCATCGGGGACACGGGGGGGAGTCCGCTCGGGCTCGACGTGTACGACACCTCGGGCACGTTCATCCGCAATTACGCCACCACCTACCCGGGGCTTCGGAACGGGTTGATCCGCGCGCTCGCCGTCGACAAGGGCAACAAGATGTGGATCGGGTACAGCACCAGCGGACTCTCCACGTTCGAGGTGCCGGCCGATCCCGAGTCCAGCATCACGCTCTCGGACGTGCCGGGGACGGAGCGGCTCAACGTGTTCGGGATCGCGATCAACGGCGACTCGGTCTGGGTCCTGGCCGACGACGCTCTGCACCGCTTCCACCGGGGCAACCGCGAGCAGGCCTCGACGCTCCGCATCGCGGGAGCGCCGTCGCTCGCGAGCATGCACCCCATGGCGGTCGCGAAGGACGGCACGCTCTACGTGGGCACGGGGGGCGGCCTGCGCGTGCACCGCCGCGGCCAGCTGCCCGTGGATTTCACGCCGGACAACTCTCCGCTCGCGGACATCGAGGTGCGCGCGGTCGACGTGGACCCATCGGGCGTCGTGTGGATCGGCAGCGCGGGCGGCGTCAATCGTTACGACCCGTCCTTCAAACCACCCGTGCCGCCGCCGCTCCATACGCTCACCGTGACGCTCTACCCGAATCCCGCCTGGCTCACCGGGCTCGGCTTCGAGCTGCGCGTGAAGGGGCAGGCCACGTCGTACGACGGCGAGGTGTACGACCTGAGCGGGCGTGTCGTGCATCGCTTCCATGCGCCCGCCAACGGCAGCGTGCTATGGAGCGGTCGCGATCTCGAGCAGAACCGGGTCGGCCCCGGGATCTACTTCGTTCGTGTGCGGGGCGGTGGCGCCGAGACGACATCGCGCGTCGTCGTCCTGCGGTAGCTCAGCGCTCCATGCACCGCGAGCCCGAAGCCGCGGCGGGACGGCGTTGAGCGAGCGGGCCGCCGCGGTGCTCGACCGGGTTCCGGCCGACTGGGAGGCGGTGGTCGCCGGCGACCCCGGGTCGTCTCCGTCGCATCGCGCCGCCGTGTGGGAGGCGCTCGCGGCCACCGTGCCGGGCTTCGAGTGGCGACTGCTCGTCCATCACGAGGACGGGCTCCTCGCGGGCGGCGCTCCCGTGATCCTCTCGAGGCGGGGTCCGTTTCACTGGCTGCACGCGCTGCCCTGGCTCCTGCCCGCGGCGCCGCTGGCCCGGCCCGGAGCGCACGCGCGCGTCGAGCTGGCGCTCTGCGACGCGTTCGCGGGGCTCGCGCGGGAACGCGGCGTGGTGGGGGGCACGTGGTCGTTCTATCGCCCCGAGGGCCCCCGGCCCGCCGAGGGGGCGCTCGCTCGCGTGCCGGGGGAGACGCGGTGGATCGAGGCCGCGCTCGTCCGGCTCGCGGGCGGGCCCGAGGCGGCGCGCGCGGGCGTCCACCGGAAGCAACGCCAGGCGCTCGAGCACGCCCGTGCGCGCGGGTACGTGTTCGCCGAGGAGGCGGGCGCGCTCGACGAGGCGTACGCGCTCCACCTCGCACAATCGCGCCGCTGGCCCGGGCACCGGCCGCTGCCGCTCGAGCTCTCGCGCCGACTGCTCGCGGCGTCCTCCGCCGCGGCGGGTCCCGTCGCGCGGCTCTTCACGCTGCGATCGCCGCTCGGGCTCGTGTCGGCGACGCTCGCGCTCGACGGCCCGCACGAGACGTTCGCGTGGTGGAGCGGTACGCACGCCGAGGGGCGGCGGACGCAGGCATTCGCGCTCCTCTTGTGGTCAGCGATCGAGTGGGCCGCCGCGCACGGCCGCCGGCGCTTCAACCTCGGCGCGAGCAGCGGCCTCGGGGCCGTGGCCTCGTTCAAGCACGCGCTGGGCGCGGAGCGCTTCGAGTATCCCGTGCGCTGGCTCGACGCGCGCGCCGCCGGCTGGGCCGGTCGCGCCGTCGTGGCGCTCCAGGCGCGCGTGCGAGGTTCACGTTCGGCCGCACCCGAGGGCCGTGCCGCACCCGGGGGCCGTGCCGCACCCGAGGGCCATGCCGCACCCGAGGGCCGTGCCGCACCCGCGGGCCGTGCCGCGACCGGGGCCGAGCCGAAAGCGAGGCCTTGAAATGAAGCTCGCCACGCTCGCGAACGCCGCGGTCGTGCACACGCGGCGCTGGGTCGAGCACTTCCGGGCCCGGGGCCACGAGGTGCGGCTCTTCTCGCTCGAGCCTCCATCCGCCGGGCTCGTGGCGACGGTGCTGCCGAGCTGGCCGCTGCCCGGTGTGTTGCGCTACCCGCTCGCGGTGCCGCGGCTCGCCCGCGAGCTCGCGGCGTTCGCGCCCGACCTCGTGGACGCGCACTTCGTGCCCAACTACGGCGTCATGGCCGCGCTCGCTGGACGGCGACCGCTGTCGATCGCGGCATGGGGCAGCGACCTGTTGCTCGCCGCGCGCCGCGATCCGTGGCAGCGCGCGCGCGCCCGCTTCGCGCTCGCGCGCGCCGATCTCGTGCTCTGCGATGCCGAGATGCTC
>DATDEX010000230.1:0-2701 GCA_036522895.1 Candidatus Eiseniibacteriota bacterium
GCTCGTGCGGGCGAGCGCCGCGCCGGTGCGCGTCGCGGCCGGCGGCGCGGACACCGTGACCGTGCACCTGGTGCTCCTGCCCGGCTGGCACGTGAACGCGAACCCGCCCGCGCTCGAATACAACATCCCGACCAAGGTGAAGCTCTACGCGGGCGCCGGGCTCAAGGCGGGGACGCCGAGCTATCCCCGGGGCAGCTCGCACAAGTTCGGCTTCGAGGAGACGCCGCTGCTCGTCTACGACAGCGCCGCCGACGTGCGCGTGCCCCTCCTCGCCGCGCCCGGCGCGGCGCCCGGCGTGCAGACGCTCGCCGGCACGGTGGAGTTCCAGGCGTGTAACGACGAGGTCTGCCTGGCCCCGGCAATGGTGCCGTTCAGCGTGCAGGTCACGGTCGTGCCGGGCGTGCCGGGAGCCGTGAGCCACGGCTCCGCCACCCCGGACACGGCTGCGGGAAGTGCCGCGGGCGAGGGCAACTCCTCGTTCAGCACCGCCGCGCCCGCCGGCGGGAGCGGGTCCGCGGTCGCGAGGAACCGGCTCCAGGCCGCGCTCGAAAAGGGCGGCGTCGGCTGGTTCCTCGCGCTTTTCGTGGGCGGTCTTCTCCTCAATCTCACCCCGTGCGTCTTCCCCATGCTCGGCATCACCGTCAGCATCTTCGGGGCGCGGAAGAAGGAGCCGTTGCCCAAGGTGCTCACGATCGCGATCCTCTACGTGCTCGGGATCTGCGTCACCTACACCGCGCTCGGCGTGGTCGCCGCGCTCACGGGAGGGCTGTTCGGCTCGGCGCTCCAGAGCGTGTGGGTGAACCTCGTTCTGGGCGGGCTCATGCTCGTGCTCTCGCTCGGCATGTTCGGCCTCTACGAGATGCAGCCGCCGTCGTGGGTCATGGACCGGCTCGGCGGGGCGCAGGCCACGAACTTCGCCGGCGCGTTCGGGTCGGGGCTGGGCGTCGGCATCATCGCCGCGCCGTGCGTGGGTCCGTTCGTGGTCGCCGTCCTGGCCTTGATCGCGCAGAAGGGCGACGTGGGCTTCGGCGTGCGCACGATGTTCACGCTGTCGCTCGGGCTCGGTTTTCCCTACCTGTTCCTCGCCACGTTCTCGAACCTGCTGCAGGCATTGCCGCGGTCGGGGGACTGGATGGTGTGGGTAAAGCACGGCCTGGGAACGCTGATGGCCGCGCTCGGGCTCTACTACCTCTGCGTCGGCCTCGCGCCCGATCTCGCGCCGTGGGTGGGCCCCGCCGCGCTCGCGCTCGGCGGCCTGTGGCTCGGGTTCATCGATCGGAGCGCGGGCGCCCGGGGCGCGTTCAAGCGGTTCACGCAGATCGCGGGCGGCGCGGCGCTCTTCGCCGGCGTGATGATGGGCGCGCTGATGGGCATGGCCGCCGCGCGCACGCTCACGTTCAAGCCCTACGACCCGGCCGCCGTGGCCGCGAGCCTCGCCGCCGGCCGGCCGGTGATGCTGGATTTCTCCGCCGACTGGTGCCTGCCGTGCCACGAGCTGGAGCTCAACACGTTCTCGAACGAGCGCGTGGTCGCCGAGGCGCGGCGGTTCGACCGCTACCACGTGGACCTGACCAAGTTCGACGCGCCCGAGTCCGAGGCGTCGCGCAAGCGCTACGACATCCGCGGCGTGCCGACGGTCGTGTTCCTCGATCCCGCCGGCCGCGAGATCGCCGACGCGCGCGTCGAGGGCTTCATGGCGGCAGAGGCGTTCCTGGGCCAGCTGCGGAAGGGCGGAGCACGATAACCTAGTCCTCGTCCTCCACGTTCGCCGCCGCCTTGAGCCGCTCGCGATCGGGGATCACGAAGCGGCCCTGCCCGGTGACGAGCACCCCCTCGCGGTTCCAGCGCGACATCACGCGAATCGCGGACTCGACCGTGGTTCCAACCAACTCGGCGATCTCCTGGCGGGAGAGCGCGAGCGGCACCTCGAGCCCTTCGGCGGTCTCCCGCCCGAGGCGGTCGGCGAGCGAGAGGAACAGGCTCGCCACCCGCGCCCCGACGCGCTTGCCGTGCATGGCGGCGAGCTTGCGGGTGAGCGCCATGTTGAGCCGCGTGAGCTGGAGCATCATGCCGCGCGCGAACTTCGCGTCGTTCTCGATCAGGTCGAACCAGTCGCGCCGGGGGAGACGTACGAGCAGCGTGGGCTCCATGGCGATCGCCGTGGCGGGGTAGGGGATCTGGTTGTACACCGCGACCACGCCCACGGTCTCGGTGGGGCCGAACATCTCGAGGATCACGTCGCCGCTGTCGGCGTGCCGCACCACCTTCACGTGGCCGGTCACCACCAGGGCGAGACTGTCCGCCGGGTCGCCGGCGTGCCAGAGCACGCCGCCCTTCTCGAGCGTCTCGAGCGTCGCGAACGCTTCCACGCGTGCGCGGAGCGGGGCCGGCAGCTCCCGGAACATCGGCAACTCGGCCAGCGCGTCGCGCAGCCGTTCGGCGTGATCGCTGTTCATGGGACTCCCGGGGGTGGTCGAAGGTCGTCCAGCATGCCCGAGCCCCCGCGGCGGCGACAACCCGCGCCCACCGCGGCTTGCGCTCGCCCGCACGCGGACTCTCACCTGACCGGGATGACGACCGTCATAGCGTGCCGCTCCATCGCGAGCGATGCTCGGGGCATGACACCGCGAAACTCGCCCGCCCGCGCGCCCGCCTCGTTCGCCGGCCTGCGCGCCGCCCACCGGCGCGCGCTCGCGCGGCT
>DATDEX010000231.1:0-13229 GCA_036522895.1 Candidatus Eiseniibacteriota bacterium
GTCAGCGCGAGCAGCGCGAGCGCTCCGCAGGTCCGGGCGGGCCGTGCGAGCGCACCGCACGTCCGCGCGAGCCGCGCGGGCACGCGGCTCACGGCGTCCTCACGAATCGTGCGAGCACGCGCCGGTCGCCGGCGCGGAGCCAGGCGCGATAGACGCCCGGCACGGTGGCGCGACCGGCGTCGTTACGGCCGTCCCAGGTGAGCGCGTACGGCCCCGGCGCCGCGTTCTCGATGCGGAGGCTGCGCACGTGCTGGCCCGCGGCGTCCTGGATCTCCACGCTGCCGTCGTACGGGCCCGCGCCTGGGATCTCGATCGGTAGCGTCACGGGGCTGCCGGCGCGGCTCGGGTTCGGGAACGGGATCGACAGATTCCACGCCGCGATGCCGCCACCCTGCAGGAACGCGCGGAACGGCGCGCTGCGCGCGCTCTCGTTGCCGGTCACGTCCACCGCGGTCACCGAGTACCACACCGACAGCGTGTCCGGGGCCGTGGTGTCGAGGTACTCGTTCGTCGTCACCGCCGAGGTGGTGAGGCGCGCGAAGAGCGCGTTCGGGTCGAGCGCTCGATACACGTGGTAGCCCGCGAGGTCGGGCTCCGAGTTCGCGGCCCAGTGCACGCGGACGCTGTCGGTGCCCTCGACGGTCGCGCCGAGGCCGCCCGGCGGAGCGGGGGGCGCGGTGTCGAGGAGGTGCGGAACGAGCAGGGCGGGTGGGAGCGCCGAGACGCGGTTGACGTCGTCGCGGGCGCGCCCCGCGAACCACAGGTCGCGCGTGCGATCGAGGCCGCCGGCGGTCACCTGGTGTGCCGTTCCCGGCGGGCCGGGAAGCGGGACGCCGAACACCAGGTTGGCCGCGGCCCAGTTCGACTCCGTGATGGGCGCCGTGGCCCAGCGGATCTCGACGGCGGTGGCGGTGCCCGTGAGGCTGTCGTCACCGACGTCGCTCCACGCCACCGTCGCGGAGGTCGTCGTGGTGGCGGCGAGCGCCAGCGCGAGCGGCGCCGGCCGCACGACGTCCGCGGACGCGAGCGTGGTCGTCGAGATCGGATTGGAGAGGTCTGACGTGTTGCCGGCTTTGTCCACCGCGCGCAGCGCGAACCAGTAGGTCGTCTCGGGCGTGAGCCCGCCGACGTCCGCGGACTGGACCGTGCCCGCGGGCAGCGGGAGCGGCACGCCGGCCACCGCGGTCGCCCCGTCGAACTCGGCGAGCGTGTTGATGGGCGCGAGCGACCAGCGGAGCTCGTAACGCGTCGCCTGCCCGGTGAGGCTGTCGTCCCCGGGCGCGGTCCACACCAGCGTGACGCTGGTCGCGGTGACCTGCGCGAGCGCGGGCAGCGGCATGCCGGTGCCGAGCATGGCGGCCATGGCGAGGTGCAGGGCGCGGCGCGACATCGGGCAGTCTGGCTCCTCCGGCGACCCGAACGGCGGGCCGCGGGTCCGGTTGCGGACCGCGTACCGGGGCCCGAGGGACTGTCACGGCGGGTGCGGCTGGGTCCGCGGGGCGGACCGTGTGACGACAGCAGTATGCGTGCCCGCGGCGGAGCGACTTCGGGACCCGTGGTCGTTCACGCCGCAAATGGGCCCGAGCACGAGTCCTGCGGGGTGGCCGCCACCCCGACCCGAGGTCAGCGACGGTGCCGCCCGTGCACGGGGGCGGGCGAGTTGCAACGCCCGGCCGCGCAAGCTGAGCGGCTGGCCGGGAACAGGTCGGGGTGGCTCATCGCTCAACTTTGTTCCCTGGGAGCGAACCCCGCCGGCCGCGCCGCCCCTGCCGGCGGGAAACACCGGTCCCGCGACGGAGAAAGGAACCCGGGGCGCGGGGCTGCGCGTCGTTGACGGCGCCGTATGGGGCTCCGTATGCTTGAGCTTACGGTTTTTCCACAGGTCCTCGCCTGTGCAGTGGAACTGCACCAGCCTCCTCGGCCGCCCGCCGGATGGAACCTCAAGGCGGATCCCACCACCCCGGCCGCCCACGCCGCGAGCGCGCTCCGGACTCAAGGCATCACGCGTTCTCCCTGCTCTCTCCGACCCCCGGCTCCACGCACATGCCACTTTCAGATACCTCCCCCGCGGTCCCATGTTCTGTCACCATGACGCCTCCATGGCGATCACGGCAGGGTCGTGCCTGCCTAACCACGGCCATGGCGCGTCGGAACGGAGAGGGGCGCCCTTGAGCACCGCGGCGCGGTTCACCGCTCGCCGGCTCGGCGAGCTGCTGGTCGAGGAGGCCGGGCTCTCGCAGTCCCAGGTCGAGCAGGCGCTCGCCGCGCGTGCCGAGCCGCGCGAGCGCGTGGGACAGGCGCTGGTGCGGCTCGGCTACCTGAGCGAGGCCGGGCTCGCGCAGGCGCTGGCGCGCCAGTTCGCGCTGCCGGTCGCCGACGCGGAGAAGCTCACGTCCGCGAACCGCGAGGCGGTGCAACTCGTTCCCGAGCATCTCGCGCGCGAGGCGCAGCTCCTGGCGCTCGCGCTTCACGGCACCACGCTCGAGGTCGCCGTGGGCGACCCGCTCGACGTGGTCTCGCTCGACCACCTGCGCGCGCTCACGAACTGCACGCTCCAGGTGTGGGTCGCGCAGCCGTCGGAGTTGAACGAGGCGATCGAGCAGTTCTATTCCGAACTCCGCGCCACCGAGCACCTGGGCGAAATCCTCGACAAGATCGACGTCACGACGACGCGCCCCGAGGACCCGGAGGTCGACCTCGCCGCGCTCCGGCAGCAGGTCGAGGATGCGCCGGTCGTGCGGCTCGTGAACCTCATGGTCGCCGAGGCCATCGACGCGCGGGCGAGCGACATCCACGTGGAGCCCGCGCGCGAACGGGTCACCGTGCGGTTCCGCATCGACGGTGTGCTGCACGAGGTCATGAAGCCGCCGAAGCATCTCCAGATGGCGATCATCTCGCGCATCAAGGTGCTGGCCGACCTCGACATCGCGATTCGGCTGCTGCCGCAGGATGGACGCCTCACGGTGCACCTGCCCGACCGCGAGGTGGACCTGCGCGTATCCACGCTCCCGACGTCCCACGGCGAGAAGGTCGTGATGCGGCTGTTCGACAAGAGCGCGTTCGAGCGCCGGGTGGAAAACCTCGGGCTCGAGGGCGCCACGCTCGAGTCGTTCCGCCACGCGATCCGCCAGCCCTACGGGATGATCCTGATCTCGGGTCCCACCGGCTCCGGCAAGACGACCACGCTCTACTCGGCGCTCCAGGACATCCAGACCGTGCGCCGCAACCTGGTCACGGTCGAGGACCCGATCGAGTACCACATCGAAAACGTGGCGCAGGTGCACGCCAACCAGAAGGTCGGCATGACGTTCGCGCGCGCGCTTCGCTCGATCCTGCGCCAGGATCCGGACGTGATCATGATCGGCGAGATCCGCGACGCCGAGACCGCCGACATCGCGGTGAAGAGCGCGCTCACGGGCCATCTCGTGTTCTCGACCGTCCACGCGAACGACGCGCCCGGCACGCTGACCCGGCTCGTGGACATGGGCGTGCCCCGCTACCTCGTGGGCTCCGCGATGGCGCTGGTGATGGCGCAACGGCTCGTGCGCCGGGTGTGCGAGCGCTGCAAGGAGCTCGTGCTGCCGGAGCCCGAGACGCTCGCCGCGTTCGGCCCGGACGCCGACCTCCTGCGCGGGCGCCCGGCGCCGCGCGGCCGCGGGTGCATGGCGTGCAAGCAGACGGGCTATGCGGGCCGCGTCGCGCTGTTCGAGGTGCTGGAGTTGAACCGTGACATCCGCCGACTGGTTCTGGATGGCGCGAACGAGGACGAGATCAAGAAGCGCGCGGTCGCGGATGGTTTCGTGACCCTGCGCAAGGCGGGGATCCGCAAGGTCATCGAGGGGATCACCACGCTCGACGAGGTGCGTTCCGCGACCCTGGGAGACGCCGACTGATGCCGAGCTACTACTACCGCGCGCGAGACACGTTCGGCCGCGCCCACGAGGGCATCGAGGTCGCATCGTCCGAGGACGAGGTGCTGCGCGCGCTCTCGCAGATGCAGCTGACGCCCGTGCTCATCGAGCCGCGGGCGATCCATGGCAATGGCAACGGGAACGGCAACGGCAGCGCCGCCGCGGTCGTGCGCCCGCCCATGGTGGCGGAGACCGCGCCGCCCCGGGGGTGGGCACGGCTGGTCCGCCGGCGGATCGAGCCCGGCTCGGTTGCGCTGTTCGCGCGCCAGCTCGCGACCATGATGTCCGCCGGCCTCCCGCTGGTGCGGGCGCTGCGCTCGATCGCGCGCGACCACCACGACCACCGCCTCGCCGGCATGCTCGAGCAGGTCGCGGACGACGTGCAGAAGGGCGAGTCGCTCGCGGCGGCGCTCGGCCGTCACCCCGAGGCGTTCGGCGAGGTGTTCGTGAGCCTCGTGCAGACCGGCGAGGTGAGCGGCTCGCTCGACGAGGTGCTCAACCAGACCGCCGGCTACTTCGAGCGCGCCGAGCTGCTGCGGCTCAAGGTCGAGGCGGCGCTTCGCTACCCCACGTTCATCCTGACGTTCGCGGGCGGCGTCCTGCTCGCCATGTTCTTCAAGATCATCCCGATGTTCTCGGACATCTACTCGCGGTTCCGGGTGCAGCTGCCCGCCCCCACGCGGCTGCTGCTCGGCATAAGCCGCGCGCTCACGAGCAACGCGCTCGTCGTGGCGCTCCTGCTCATCCTCGCCGCACTCGGGTTCGGCGCCTGGCTGCGCACGGCTGAGGGTCGCCTCCGCTTCGATGCGATGAAGTTTCGGATTCCCCTGTTCGGATCCCTGGTCCGGCTCTACGCGATGACCCGCTATGCCCGCACCCTCGGGATCCTCGTCGGCAGCGGCACGAACATCCTCTACGCGCTGCGTGTCCTGCGCCCGGTGCCCGGCAATCTGCTCGTGGCGAAGAGCATCGACAGCGTGCGCGCGCAGGTCGAAGGCGGCTCGTCGCTCGCTCGGGCCATGGCGGACACGGGTGTGTTCCCGGACATGCTGATCCAGATGACGGCGACCGGCGAAGCGACCGGGCGCCTCGACGAAATGCTCTCGCGCACCGCGGACTTCTACGAGCAGCGCGTGACCGCCAAGGTCGAGGGGCTGTCGTCTCTCGTCGAGCCGGTCGCGATCGTGCTGCTCGGCGTCGTGATCGCGCTCATGCTGGTGGCGCTCTATCTGCCCATCTTCAACCTCGGTCACGCGATGCGATCGGGGATGCTGAGCCCCTGACGGGGCGGGGTGCCGCCGCGAGGCCGGTGGCGGAACACCCGAACTAGAGCGGTGCCGCGCGAAGGCGCGGGGCCGCTCGCGAGATCTGGCCGGAGGCGAGGAGGATTCCCGTGATGCGAACGAGAGAGAAGGGCTTCACGCTGATGGAGCTCATGGTCGTGATCGTGATCGTGGCGATCCTGGCCACCGTCGCCGTGCCGCTCTACGTGAACTACGTCAAGGACGCCCAGCGCACCGAGGCGAAGGGTGCGATCGGCGCGGTGATCACGGCGGAGCAGACGTATTACCAGGTGAACGGCACCTACGTGACCGACCAGTTCACCACGAACGCGGTGAACCAGAAGCTCAACTGCGACCTGACCGACGCGCTCAACAACTGGACCATCGCCGTGACGACGGCGGACGTCAACGGCTTCACCGTGGTCGCGACCGGGAAGGGCGCGCCCGCGCCGACGACCGGCCGGATGGTGCAGCTCGTCTACACGCGCACCGGAACGCCACAGTGGACCGAGAACTGAGGGCATTCTCACGCACGACCTGTTGAGCCTCGCCGGGCCGTCCGGCGGCGTGGACCTGGAACCCGATGGCATCCGAATGCTGAACGAACGCGGCTTCTCGCTCATGGAAGCGCTGACCGGCGCCACGATCACGGTGATCGCGGTGCTGGGCCTGGCGTATTCGTTCGGCGTCGGACGCGGCCTCGTGAATCGCTACGAGGTGGCGCGCGCGGCATTGGGCGAGGCCGAGTCCCAGATCGAGGCGCTCTCGCTGACCATGCAGGAGTCCCCCGGTGATCCCACGCTCGCGCTCGGGTACGTGGGCACGCTCACGCCCTTCCGCTACGAGGGTGCGACGCTCGGAACCGAGAACTGGCGCGTCGTGCCGTACGACGAGCCCAACATCGCGGGCAGTTACAATCTGAAGCGCATCATCGTGACCGTCCGCTGGCGGCAGAACGCGCATACCGACTCGGTGTCGCTCGAACGGCTCAAGCTGCCATGACGAACCCGGTGCGGACCGAACGCGGTCTCTCCCTCATGGAGGTCACGGTCGTAATGATCCTGGCCACCATGATCATGGCCGGGCTTGTGGCCTTCTACCTCTCGAGCCAGGGGCTGTGGCTCGACGCCTCGACGCAGGCCATCACCCAGCGCGAGGCGACGCTGGTGGTCGCGGCGATGCGCGACAGCATTCGCAAGTCCGGGAAGGCCGAGGCGAGCATGACGCCGGACTCGCTGCACGAGCAGCTGTCGCTGTTCAAATCGGACACCGATCCGGCGCCCTACTACGTCTTCTGGTGGAGTCCCACCGACTCGCTCGTCCACTCCGGCACGAGCGTCGGCGGAGCGGGGTCCGGCCCGATGATCGTGTCGCGCGCCGAGCGCTTCCAGCTGAGAGCGACCCCGAAGGGCGTGCGCGTGGACATGCGGCTTCGCTCGGCGAGCGGCGAGACCGTGGAGTCCGGCGGCTACGCGGTGATGCAGAACCGATGATCGGCCCCGATCCGGCAACCGGGCGCGGCGAGCGCGGCTTCATCCTCGTGGGCGTGGTCATGTTCATGCTGGCGCTCACGATCCTCGGGCTCTCGCTCTTCGCGCTCTCGAGCTACGAGGCGCAGTTCTTCTACGCCGCGCAATCGCGCGAGCAGGCGCTGCAGAACTCGGAGAGCGGCATGGAACTGGTGCAGGCGCTGATCCAGGCCCAACCCTGCCTGCTCGAGAACGCGCGGTACGCGGTGGGCGAGTTCGGGATCACGAAGGTACTGGCTTACCAGGCGCGGAGCAGCGACCCCAACGACACGGTCTCCACGGGCTATGTCCAGTGGGACAGCACGCTCGTGGTCGTGGTGTCCGCCATGGCGGGAGGCGAGGAGCGAACGGTGCAATCGCGATTCACCCCCGTGAGCGTCAAGAATCCCTACCAGCAGCTCGTGACCTGCGGGAAGCCGATCACGTACAACACCAAGAACGCCTCGAAGACCATCGGCCTCAAGGGGAACGTCTGGCAGCACGTGGCGAGCGCGGCCGATACGGAGTGGACCGGCCACATGAATGCGCGCGGGCAGATCGACCCGAGCACGCCACCAATGCCGCTCGCGAACGCGTTCGTGGATGGGCACCTCGCGGGCCCCACGAGCACGCCAAGCACGTCGAACTCGGAGGTCCAGTTCAACGTGTCCTCGAGCGCCCCCGTCTTCTACAAGAGTCCTCAGCCGAGCAATTCAGGAAGCATCCCGCAAAACGTCGAGAGCAATTACGAGTTCTACGCCGGCCAGGACATCACGCTCAAGGTCCGGGGCACCGCCATCTGGCTCGTGGGCCACGGCGTCAACTTCCAGAAGAACGTCGCGGTCCAGGCGCTCGATCCCGGCACTCCAAGCGTCCTGGTGATCGTCGCCAAGCCCAACAAGGGCGACCCGGCCGACCCGACCTGCGGCATCTGGTGCAACGGTGGTCTCGTGGTGAGCGACCCCAACTCGATCCGGGTGTACCTCGTGAGCGAGGGGGACATCAAGCTCCTGCAGATCGACGACAACAACCATTCCTACGATGCGAAGGCATTGTCCGTTTTCGCCGGGGGTAACGTCGAGCTCATGGGGCCCTCGAACAACAACTCCAGCACGTACCAGTACCCCTCCCCGATCATGGACCCGATCGCCAACGATCTGATCGCGCGGGGGGCCCTGCCCTCCACGACCGCCAGCACCGGCGGCACGGCCTGGGCATTCGTGCGGCGCAGCTGGCTCGAGACTCATCTGCCGTGAGACCCACACAATGAAGCTGGGGGTGGGTGCTCGTCCGTGGGCGGGACTCGACATCGGGACGTACAGCGTGAAGCTCGTCACGCTCCAGCCGGGCGGCACGAAGGGCCGTTACGCCGAGGCGCCGATCCCGCCCGCGCTCGCGGGCGACGAGCCGCCGGCGCCGGCGATCCTGGCCGGGCTGATCGACGACTGCATGACCCGCGTCGACCAGTCGCCGCGCGGCTTCGCCGGCATTTCGATCGGGGTCTCCGGGCCCGACGTGATCGTCAAGCAGATCGCGCTGCCGCTCATGGACGAGGGCGAAATCGCGGGCGCGCTCCGCTTCGAGGCCCGCAAGCACCTGCCGTTCGACGTGCAGTCGCTGGTGCTCGACCACCAGGTGCTCGGTCGCAACGCGTCCGAGCGCCGGCTCGACGTGCTGCTCGCGACGGTGTCGCAGCAGCGGCTCGACCGCGCGCTCGCGCCGTTGCGCGAGCTGGGCGTCGAGGCCGCGATCGTCGACGCCGCCCCGCTCGCGCTCACGAACGCGTTGGGTCACACGCTCGCGCGCGAGTCAGCCGGCGAGGCCGAGGGCCGCGTGCTGCTCGACCTCGGGCACCGTGGCGCCTGGCTCACGCTGCGCCAGAAGGCGCAGCCATTCTTCTCCCGGCGCCTCGACTGGGGGGGCGCCCAGCTCATGCAGGCGGTCGCCGCGGCCGTCGGGGGCTCGCAGGAGCGCGCCGAAGCCTGGAAGCTCGATGCCCGGGCCTCGCTCGCCCGGGACGACGCCGAGGCCACCGCCGCACGCCACGAAGTCGAACGCCTGGGTGACGAGGTGCGGCGCTCGCTCGCGTTCTACGGCACGCTGGCCCCGCTGCCCGAGTCGCTCTCGATCCACGTCTCCGGCGGCGTGGCGCGGCTGCCGGGGCTCGGCGACGTGCTCGGCGAACGACTCGCCCTCCCGGTCGCCATGTTCTCGCCGCTCGATACCACCGAGCGCGGCGCACGCGTCCACGCCGGCGGACCCCAGTACGCGCAGGCTTACGGGCTCGCGTTGAGAGCCGCGTGAGCGCGCCGTTCCAGATCAACTTCCGGCGCGAAGCGTTCCGCCGCGAGCGCGCGGAGGCGCGGCGGCGCGCGATCGGCCTCGGCGTGCGACTCGCGTACTTCGGCACGTTGAGCGTGCTGCTCGGACTGTACGGGCTCAACTGCGTTGCGCTCGGGTCGCGCACGCATCAGCTCCAGCGCCAGGTCTCGCGCCAGCGGGTGCTGCACCGCGGCGGGGCCGAGTGGGTGGCGTCGGCCGAAGCCGCCGCGGCGGTCCAGCCGTGGGCGGCGGATGCCGGGCGCTGGCGCGATCTGCTCTGCCGGTTGCCGCGCCTCCTGCCCGCGGGCGCTCGCCTGACCGCGCTCAATTGGAATCCCGAGGACGCGAGCGGCGGCGCCCGCCGGCTGCTCCTGAGCGGCGTGCTCCGTGTGGACGCCAAGCGCGACCGCATGGCGGGGGTCACCGACATCGTGAGCGCGATCGCGCGCGACTCGCTCTTCGCGGCCAACTTCCGCAGCGTGCGACTGCTGTCCACGCGCACGCGCGAGAGCAGCCCGGACGCCGACTTCGAGCTGGAGTGCAAGTGAGCGCGGCCCGCCCGTCCCCGCTGTTGCGATTCTGGCCCGCACTCGCGTCGCTGCTGGTGCTCGCGCTCTTCTGGTGCGTGCACACGTTCGCGTTCGGGCCGCTCGCGGCCCGCTACCACGCCCAGCTCGCCGCCGCCGGCGACCTGGGCGCACCGTTCGATCCGCGGCTCGCGTCGGCGCCGCTGCCGCCGCGCGTCATCGATCTCATGCGGCGCAATTCGATCGCCGCGGCCGACGCCGACCGGTTGAGCCAGTCCGGATTCCTGGCCACCGACCTGGTGCGGCGCGTGTCGCAAACGGCGGTGGACTGCGGCATCGACGTGGCCGGGTCCGAGCCGGGCGTCGCGACCCAGACCGGGACGACGGTCGAGGTGCGGGCGCATCTTCGCCTGCGCTGCAAGTACGCCCAGTTCGTGGAGCTGCTCGACGACCTTGCGGACGAGCACACGTTCTACCGGGTCGAGCGCATGGCCCTGAGCCCGCAGCCGAACGGACTCGTCGACGCCGAAGTGTGGGTGGCGCGTGTGCTGCTCAAGCGCGTGGGCACGTCGTGAACCGCGACGCGAGCACGTGGGTCTCGCCCCTCGTCGCCATCCTCGTGCTGGCGTTCGTCGTCACCCAGACGCTCGGAGCGCTCAAGGCGGCGGGGGCCTTCGGCTGGCAGCCCGCGGCGCCGCGCATCACCGTGGCGCCGGCCTACCAGTCGCTCGATCGCGCCATCGACCGCAGCGACGGAGGCTTCACGCTCGTGGACCTTCGGGATCCCTTCGCGTACGGCCATCCCGAAGGGCCGGCCGGGGGCGGGGCCGGCGATCCCCCGTCGCCGCGGCGGCCGAAACCGGCGCTCATCGTCGTGCCCGCCATGCCCGTCCTGACCGCGATCGTGTGGGACGCCGATCCGCGCGCGCTCGTGCACTGGCGGGACCGGGACTGGACGATCCGCCAGGGCGGGTTGTTCGACGACTTCGAAGTGGTCAGCATCACCCGCGATCAGGTCACCTTGCGGCGCGGCGACGAGTCGCTCGTGCTGAGGCAACGAAACCCCGGAGAATGACGTGAACCGACTCGTGCCGCGCCTGCTGCTGCTCGCCGTGTTCGTGACCCTGCCGTTCCTGCCCCCCGCCCGCTCCACGGAGGCGGCCGAGCTGGGCCGGTCCATCAGCCTCGACGCCGACGACGCCTATCTGCCCGCGGTGCTCAAGATCCTCGCCGAGAAGGGCGGGGTGAACATCGTCACCGGCCCGGGCGTGGCCGCCGGCAAGATCACGATCCATCTCAAAGATGTCCCCGTGGAGCAGGCCGTCGACCTGGTGGTGCGGGCCGCGGGTCTCGCCTACGAGCGGATCGGCAATTCCATCCTCGTCGCGGACGCCAAATCGCTCGGGGAGGAAACCGGGCTCTCCTCCTACACGATCACGCTCAACTACGCCGACGCCACCGACGTGCAGGCCGCTCTCAAGGGCCTGATCGAGAACGTCCAGGTCGACCACGGCGGTAATCGGCTCATCATCGTGACCTCGCCGCGCGTCATCGCGGAGGTGCAGTCGATCGTCGCCGAGATGGACAAGCCCGCGCGCCAGGTGATGCTCGAGGCGAGGGTGGTCGAGGTGAGCACCGACGGCCTGAAGAAACTGGGAATCGACTGGGACCTGATCAACCGGCAGGGGTTCACGTTCGTCGAGGGGGACTCGGGCACGTTCACGGGTGATCTCGAGGAGCCGGGTCCGCTCCAGACCGGACAGGGCGTTCGCAATACGAACGGCACGTCCGACGTGCTGAAGCTCCGGAACTTCAGCCGTCTGCCCAAGGTCTTCCGCACGTTCATCGACCTGCTGATCCACGACGGGAACGCGCGCGTGCTCGCGCAGCCCAAGCTCGTGACGCTCAACGGCAAGCAGGCGTCCATGCTCTCCGGCCAGCGGATCCCCTACCTCGTGAGCCAGACGGTGTTCGCCGGTGGCGCCGCCGCGCCGACCCAGTCCGTGCAGCGCGAGGAGGTCGGCATCAAGCTGGCCATCACGCCGCTGATCAACGCCGACGGCTACATCACCGTGCACATCCTGCCCGAGGTGAGCTCGGTGACCGGGTTCCGCGGCCCGTCGAACGATCTGCCGGTCGTGGCCTCCCGCCAGGCCGAGACGACGGTGCGGCTCAAGGACGGGAGCTCGGTGGTGATCGGTGGCCTTCTGAACGAGGAGAAGACCACGAGCACCACGAAGGTGCCGGTGCTCGGGGACATTCCATTCCTGGGCAAGCTGTTCATGCACTCCACCATCGTCACCAGCAAGCGCGACCTCGTGATCGAGGTGACGCCGCACCTGCTGCCGGAGCCCGAAAAGTAGGCGCCTCGAGTGCCGGTGCGGGCCCGAGGCCGCGCGCAGGCGGGGTCAGAACCCCGCGTGGTGGCTCATGGTCAGCACGCCCGCGATCCAGCCGAGCCACTGGCCGAGCGCGACGGTGAGCGCGATCGTGACGAGCCCCATTCCGGCGGTGGCGAGCATGGGGGTCTCCCGCCGATAACGGTAGAGCTGCACGATCAGCAGCGGGACCAGCACGCCTTTCAAGAGCACGAACGCCGGCCACGACTGGCTGGCGACCGGGGCGAGCAGCGGATTGCCCTCGCGGTTTCCGAACCAGTGGATCCCCAGCGACGTCAGGAACAGATCGAGGCTGTTGGCGACGACGGCCAGGAACAGAACCAGACGCATGAGTGGCGGCCCCTCGCGAGAGTGCGCTGAAGACGCCCCGGGATTGTGCAGGGAACCGGGGATCCACTCAAGGAAAACGAGAGGGAACTTGTCCGGCATCGGCATACCGCTGTTCATCGGCACCGCCTTTTGTGCACTTGGGGCGATCTTCGGCAGCGGCGTGACGGCGCTGTCGTGGCGTCTGCCCCGCGGCGAGTCGTGGGCCAGCGGCCGCTCCCGCTGCCCGAGCTGCGGGCACGTGCTCGGGCCGCTCGAGCTGGTCCCTGTGTTGAGCTGGGCTCTCGCCCGTGGACGGTGCCGCTTCTGCTCCGCCCGCGTGAGCGTTCGCTATCCGGCGATCGAACTCGCGTGCGCTCTGTGGTCGCTGCTCGCATGGCTCAAGCTCGGGATCGTGCCCGAGCTCGCTCCCGCGCTCCTCTGGGGCTGGCTGCTCGTGGCGCTCACCGTGATCGACCTGGACTGGAAGCTCCTCCCCGACGCGCTGACGCTTCCCGGCACGCTCATCGCGGTCGGGGGCGCGCTCCTCGGCCCCGGCGCGCGCCACGCGCTGCTCGGCATCGTGGTGGGGAGCGGCTACCTGTGGCTCTTCGCGTGGATCTGGGCGACGTTCTTGAAGCGCGAGGGCCTGGGCGGCGGCGACATCAAGCTCGCGGCCATGTTCGGCGCGCTGCTCGGACCCGTGGGCGCGTTCACCACGATCACGCTGGCGGCGTTCGGCGGCGCGCTCGCCGGCAGCCTGCTCATGCTGCGCGGGCGCGGCGGCATGCGCTCCGAGCTGCCGTTCGGAACGTTCCTCGCTCCCGCGGCGATGGCGGTGTTCCTGTGGGGCGATCGCTGGGCGGGCGCCTACCTGGCGCTCCTGAGGCATTGAGTGGTGCTCGGGAGATTGCAGACGGTGCGGGTGAGGCACGGCCGAGGCCGCCCGCGGTGCGCCGCCCGGGCGCGGCTC
>DATDEX010000232.1:0-2518 GCA_036522895.1 Candidatus Eiseniibacteriota bacterium
GGCGCGGTCGTGCCGGAGGCCGGCGGAACCGGCGCGCCGCCGGGCGTGGCCGGGACCGGCGCGCAGCCGGAGCCCACGCACAGCGCGATGCAGAGGAGCGGCAGCATCCACCCACGAGTCTCGGTCATCCCTGGCTCCCGCGCGCGCGCACCGCTTCGGTCACGCGCCGCACCTGTTCGCCGTCCGCGACATGGCACACGAGCGTGCCCTGCGGTGTCGCCACCACCACCATATCGGAAAGTCCCAGGGCGGCGGCAGGAGCCCCGTCACCCACCAGCACGCAGCGGTCGCAGTCCACGGGAACGGCCTGGCCCCAGGTGACGTTGCCCCGCGCATCCTGGGGCTGGTGCACCGCCCACGCGCGCCAGCTCCCGATGTCGTCCCAATCGAACGCCGCTTCGAGCATGACCACGTTCGGGGCCACCTCGAGCACCGCGTAATCGACCGACACCGACTCGACGGCCGGGAACCGGCCCGCCAGCGCGGCCTCGAACGCCCGCTCCTCGCCGGCGTGGAACGTGAGCCCGCGGAACGCGTCCGCGATCGCCGGTCGCCCCGCCGCGAGCGCGTCCATGAACGTGCGCTTCGCCCACACGAACATGCCGGCGTTCCAGGCGTATTCGCCGCTCGCCACCCAGGCCTCCGCGCGGGCCCGGTCCGGCTTCTCGGTGAACTGGGCGACGCGGTAGAGCCGCTCCGCGAGCCGCGCCCCGCGCCTCAGGTACCCGAAGCTGGCGTCCGCCCGCGTGGGCGGGATGCCGAACGTCACGAGCAGCGGCTCGCGCGACGCCACGCCGAACGCGCGCTCGAAGTCGGCCACGAAGGCCGCCTCGTCCTCGATGGCGGGGTCGGACGGCATCACCGCGAACGTCGTGGCGTCCGAAAAGAACGCGGCCGCGGCCGCGATCGCCGGCGCCGTGTTGCGGCCGATCGGCTCGCCCACGACGATCGCTCCCGGGCACTCGCGCCGGCAGGCCTCGACGAGCGCGGCCGACGTCATGACCACCACGCTCGTGGCCGGTACGAGCCTCGTGGCGCGGGCGAACGTGGCCGCGAGCAGCGTCCGGCCACCCGCCGCCAGCGGCAGCAACTGCTTCGGGCGCGCGGCCGTGCTCCACGGCCAGAAGCGCTCGCCGCGCCCGCCGGCCAGGATGAGCGCGCCGCGCTCTTGAGAAGGCTGGGTCATGAGACCTGAAGGGTTAGCACACGGGCGCCGGGGGCGCCACGCGCGGACCGAGGCACCGCGAGGCGAAGCGGCGGCGACCGGCGCGTCTCGCCGCCCCGATGCCGCGTCCCAGCGTCCCGCGGGTCGTGGGGCCGCGTATCTGACCGGCTACCGCTTCCTCCCCGTCACCTCCTCATACAGCTTGGCGGTGGACTCGGCGACGTTGTCCCACGAGTAGTGCTGGGCGATGTGCGCGCGCGCCTGCGAGCCGTAGCGCGCGACCTCCTCCGGGTGGCGGATCAGGTGCTCGAGCTTCGAGCGCAGGTCCGCGACGTCCTTCGAATGGAACGAGAGAGCGCACTCCTCCGCCACCTCCATGTTCTCGGGGATGTCCGAGACGAGCACGCAGCGGCCGTACGAGAGCGCTTCGAGCAGCGCAATGGAGAGCCCCTCCATGGTGGAGGGCTGCACCACGCAGTAGGCATTGCTCCACAGCTCCTCGAGCGATTCGCCGAACACGTAGTCGAGGAGCCGGATGCGATCGCTCTCGTAGCGCTTGAGCAGGTTCACGTAGTCCTGGGAGAAGCTCAGGCCCCCCACGAGCGCGAGCTTCATGTCGGTGCGGATCTGGCTGAACGCCTCGCACAGGAAGTGCACGCCCTTTTCCGGGACGAGGCGGCCCACGAACAGCACGTACCTGCCGGGCTCGAGCCCGAGCGACGCGAGCTTCTTCGCCGGGCGGGGCTGCGGCATGAGCGTGCCGTTCGGGATGTACGTGGCCTCGACCCCGTGCGTCTGCTGGAAGTAGGCGCGGAGCGTCTTGCTCACCACGATGGTGCGGTTCGGGAAGTGCGCGGCGGGGCCCTCGCAGTGCCTGAGCACCCACGACGCGGCCTTCCCCCACTTCTCGCGCTGCCAGTCGAGCCCGTGCACGGTCACGACCGTCCGCGATCCCGTGAGGCGCGGCAGCGACGCGAACAGCGACGGCCCGAGCGCGTGGAAGTGCACCACGTCGTACCTCCGAACCATCGACTCCAGCGTGGCCCACGCGACATGCGTGGCCGTGTCGAGATGCTTGGTGTGGATGCTCGGACGGCGAAGCAGCCCCACGTCGTGGTACTCGCTCCCGGCCGGCGTGTAGTAGAGCCGGCAGAACACGTCCACGTCGACGCCGCGCCCGACTAGCCGGCGCGCGATCTCGTCCACGTGCCGCTCGATGCCGCCGTAGGTGGCGGGGATGCCCTTCTGCCCGATCATGGCGACGCGCATCAGGCGGCTCCCGTGGCGCGTGCGGCCACGCGCGCGGCGAGCGTGCCGGCGAGACGCGCGCCGAGCGTGCCCCAGGCGTAGTCC
>DATDEX010000233.1:0-2645 GCA_036522895.1 Candidatus Eiseniibacteriota bacterium
GTTCGGGGCGGGGAGGCGGGCGCCAGGCGCGGGTCCGGCGCGGCATTCCGCTCAGGCCCGGGCGCGCGCCGGCCGATCCTTAAGCGCGAGACTCGCTCGGTCCCGGAGACGTACGCCACCCATGGCGACCCAAGCTCACGACACCGCCGCGCCGGCGCAGCGCCGGCTGCTGCTCATCGATTTCGACTGGCAGGACGCGGATCTCATCCCGGACCTGTTCCAGCGACCGGAAGTCAGCGTGCGGTTGGTCGCCGGGGATGGCCCGCAGGACCCCGGGGTGCGGATCGCCGATCTCTGCGGTCTCCCGCGCACGCTCGACCTGGCGGACCTCACCCGGGAGATCTTCGACGTCGCGCTCGTGGGCGAGCGGAGCTCGCGCCGCACCCAGCTCGAGAGCCTGCTCGTGGCGCTCGGGACGCCGTGCGTCACGCCCGAGGAATACCTGCGCGGGCCCGGAGCGGCGGACGACGCATCCCGCCCCGGCGTCGACGCGTCGCTCGCGCTCCATGCCGCCGCGCTCGAGCAGTCGCTCGCGGGGGGCACCGACGCGCTCGTGGACCAGGCGCTCCCGGGCTTAGACGAGCCCACGCCGCTCGAGCCGCGCGCGGTCGAGCCCGGGGCATCGCCACGAAGCGGCGAGCTCCGGCTCGACGATTTTCCCTCCGCCGAGACGCGCCTCCGGCTCGAGGACGCTTTGAAGGAGCTCGTGACCCGCACCGGGGCGGGCACCGCCGAGGTGCACGCGGGCGATCGCTCGCAGCTCCGGCTCATGGCGCAGATCGGGCCGGAGGATCGACTCCTCAAGGGTCTCGTCGAGCTCGCGAGCGACATGGGGACGCCGCAGGTCGTGACGCGCATGACCGACCCCGGCCGCGGCCGCACCTGGGCGGCGTGGCCGTTCCGCACCATGCAGCGGCGCGGCGTGCTGGCCGGCGCGTCGATCGACGCGAGCGAGGGCCTCGGCTCCTGGCACGCGATGCTCGAGGAGCTGCGCAACCTGTGGGATCGCGAGGACCACGCGCGCTCGGTCGCGTCGTTTCCGCTCACCCCGAACCGCGAGGCGCGCTGGCTCGACCACGAAGCGTTCCGCGAGCGCGTGACGCTCGCCGTCGAGCGCCACCGCCGGGACGGCCTCCGCTTCGAGCTACATCGGCTCGAGTTCCCCGAGTCGCGCGCGGTCATGGCCCGACTTGCGGCCGCCCTGCCCGGGGAAGTGCGCGACACCGACTGCCTCTCGCAGCCGTTTCCGCACATCGTGACGCTGCTCGCCGCGTGCGAGCCCGAGGCGTTCGCACAACTGCGGCGCCGGCTGCTCGCGGCCTGGGAGAAAGCGTGGGTCGACGCCGGTATGCCGCCGCCGGTCGCGGCGTTCGTGGACCGTCACCTGGCGCTCTCCGGTCCGGAGGACGCGGAAGCGTTCCTCACCTCCGCGGACGTCTGGCTCGCGGAGCCCTGAGCGCTTGACCCTCCGTCCGGCCGACCGCATCCTGCTCGGCCCACCCGGAGGTTCAGTGTCCCAGTCGATCCACAGGCTCCCGCCCGAGACCGCGTCGCGCATCGCCGCGGGGGAGGTCATCGAACGACCACTCTCGGCGTTGAAGGAGCTGGTCGAGAACGCGCTGGACGCCGGGGCGCGGTCGATCGAGATCCGGATCGAGCGCACGCTCGACCAGCAGTTCAGCGTCGCGGACGACGGCGCCGGGATCGCTCCGGCCGAGCTGGAGCTGGCACTCGAGCGCCATGCCACGTCCAAGGTGGCGACGCTCGAGGATCTCGACCGGCTCGACTCGCTCGGCTTCCGCGGCGAGGCGCTCCCGAGCATCGCCGCGGTGAGCCGAATGAAGTTGAGCTCGCGCACCGCCGGCGAGGATGCGGCCGCGTTCGTGCGGGTGGAGGGGGGCGAGGTGGTGGAGCGCGGCCTCGTGGCGCGTGGCCCGGGCACGACCGTCGAGGTTCGCGATCTCTTCCACAACACCCCGGCGCGGCGGAAGTTCCTGAACGCGCCCGGGAGCGAGCTGCGCGCCGCCATCCGGATGATCGAGAGCTACGCGCTCGCCCGGCCGGGCACCGCGTGGCGCCTCGTCGTGGAGGGAAAGGAGCGCTTCGCCTGGGGGGCCGCCGGGTCGCATCGCGAGCGCGCGGCGCAGGTCTGGGGGGCGCGCCATGCCGAGCAACTGCTCGAGGCCGCGGCGCAGCGCGGAGGCTACGCCGTGACCGCACTGCTCGGGCTTCCCGAGCACGCGCGCGCGACCCGCGAGGGCCAGGTCTTCCTGGTCAACGGCCGCTGGGTGCAGAGCCCGGCGCTCGCCCAGGCGCTCCGCCAGGCGTACGGAAACCTGCTCGCACACGGACGCTTCCCGGCGGCCATCGTGTGGCTCACGGTGCCGCCCGCACGCCTGGACGTGAACGTCCACCCCACGAAGCGCGAGGTGCGCTTCGCGGACGGCGACAGCGTGTTCTCGCTCGTGGCCGCGGCGTGCGCCCAGCCGCTCGCCTCGATCCATCCGCCGTTCGCGGTCGTCCAGGGCGGCCCCGACGAGGCGCTCCCCGCGTGGGCCGATCGCGTGCGCGATCGCCCGGCCGATCCCGGGAGCTCGCAGATGCCGTTGCTCCTCCCGGTGCCGGGGGGCGACCCCGGCGCCGAC
>DATDEX010000234.1:0-2263 GCA_036522895.1 Candidatus Eiseniibacteriota bacterium
GGCGCGATCCCGCTCGCGGCCGGGCTCGCCGTGGCGCAGGCGGCTCACGCGCTCGGGGTCGGGGGAGCGCGGCTCAAGTGGCCCAACGACGTGCTCGTCGCGGAACGGAAGCTCGCCGGTGTGTTGTGCGAGGTGCGGCGCGCGCCCGGCGGCAGCGATCCCGGGGCGGGCTCCGGCGAGGCCGTCGTGATCGGCGTGGGGTTGAACGTCGGGCACGCGCGGGAGGAGTTCCCGGAGGAGCTCCGCGCCACCGCCACCTCGCTCGCGCTCGAGGGCTCGACCGCCCGGCTCGAGGACGCGGCGGCGGAGTTCCTGAATCGCCTCGAGCCCCTGTGGGCGCTTCTCCAGCAAGGTAATCGCGCGGCGGTACTCGCCGAGTGGTCGCGCTGGGGCGCCCACTGGGGTGAACCGGTGCACGTGCGGACGCCCGCCGGTGCGGTGGAGGGCATTGCCCAGCGGCTCGACCCCGATGGCGGCCTCGTGCTCCGCGTGGACACCGGCGCCGAGACCGTCGTCCTCGCCGGCGACCTGGTCGCGCCCCCGGAAGGACGGCCGGCGGCATGAACAATCCGCATTACGTCCCCCCGGATGAGCCCCCGGACGACGCCCTCGAGATCGTCGGCGAGCCGGAGCCGATGTCGTTCCTCCAGCACCTGGAGGACCTGCGGAAGGTGCTGTGGAAGTCGTCGCTCGCGGTCGCCGTGGGCATGGCGGGGGGCTGGTGGCTCGCGCCGCGCGTGCTCGAGGACCTGATCGCGCGCACGGTCAAGACCACGATCGTCCTGTCGCCGTTCGAGGCGTTCAACGAGCGCTTCAAGCTCACGTTCATCCTCGGGCTCGCGATCGCGCTGCCGATCGTGTTCTGGCAGATCTGGTCGTTCGTGGTGCCCGGCCTGCTCCACCGCGAGCGGCGATGGGTGCCGTGGCTGGCGATCGGATCCATGGTGCTCTTCGCGCTCGGCGCCTGGGCGGCGTACGGCTACGTCGTCCCGCTCGTGGTCCACGTCCTGCAGCAATTCCTGGTGAAGGGCGTGATCACGCAGATCCGTCTGAGCGCGCTGCTCGACTTCACCTACAATCTCGCGCTCGCGTGCGGCATCCTCATGCAGCTACCCATGGTGACCATGCTGCTCACGGCGATCGGGCTCGTCACCCCGCGATTCCTGCTCAAGCAGTGGCGGGCGGCGATCGTGATCATCTTCGTCGTGACCGCCGCAGTCACCCCGGGGGACGTCGTGAGCGCGCAACTCGTGATGGGAGCACCCATGGCACTCCTCTACTTCGTGAGCGTCGGGCTGTCGTTCCTCGTGGCGAAGAAGCGGCGCGAAGGCGACGAGCGCGAGGGCCTGTCGTGAGCGCCCGCGGCGCCGAACGCCCGAGCGACCGGCGCGCGCGCCCGGCGGCGCGCACCACGACGCCGCTGCTCGCGGTCGACGTCGGGAACACCGAGACCCTGATCGGCCGGTTCACGGGCGCCGAGCTCGACGAGTCGTGGCGCGTCACGAGCGGCCGCACGACGACGGACGAGCTGCGGCTGGCGCTCGAGGGGATGCTCAAGACCGGCGCGGCGGGCAGCCCCGCGGTGCTGTGCTCGGTCGTCCCGTCGCTCACGCGCCCGTGGGCCGAGGCGCTGCGGACGGTGACGGGACGCGACGCGCTCGAGGTCACGGCGGCCGGCTCGCCGATCCCGCTCCAGGTGACCGAGCCGGATTCGGTGGGTCCCGACCGGATCGCCAACGCGCTCGCCGGGCGCACGCTCCACGGCGCGCCGTGCATCGTCGTGGATCTCGGGACCGCGACCACGTTCGACTGCGTCTCGAAATCGGGGGCGTTCGTGGGCGGCGCGATCGCGCCGGGGCTCGCGACCTCGTCCGAGGAGCTGTTCCGGCGCGCGGCGCGCCTCTCGAACATCGAGCTCCGCCGGCCGGAGCGGGCGGTGGCGCGCACGACCGCGGAGAACCTGCGCGTCGGCGTGCTGTGGGGCTACGCGGGGCTCGTGGATTCGCTCGTGCGCCGGATGAAGAGCGAGCTGGGCGGGAGGCCGAAGGTGGTGGCCACCGGCGGGCTCGCGCGCATGGTCGCGGCCGAGTGCGAAACGGTGGACCTCGTGGACGACGGGCTCACGCTCAAGGGTCTGCACCTGCTGTGGGAGGCCTCGCGATGAAGCGCGAGGCCCGCCGGCTCGAGGCGGCACGCCCGCGGACCGGCCCGCGGCTCGCGGGCCTCGTGCGCGTGCTCGCGACGGTCGCCGCCTGCTCCGGGG
>DATDEX010000235.1:0-6065 GCA_036522895.1 Candidatus Eiseniibacteriota bacterium
CGACGCCGCCGCCGCGGCGGGTGCGCCCGAACGCCCTCACGGCGCGCGGGTCGACGCACGCTCCGTCACCCGTCCCACCCGACTCGGACCCCACGGAGAACCCGCATGGCGCTCCCCGCGAACCGTAAGCACCTGATCCGCGTCCCGCGCGGCCACGCGCGCGAGGCGGCATCGTTCCTGGCCCAGATGGACGACCAGTCACGCCGGATGCTGGATGACTTGAAGCGGGTCCGTCCGGCGGAGCTCGCGTGGCAACCGCGCCCGGGCATGAACAGCATGGGCATGCTGCTCGCTCACATCGCGATCGTCGAGGTGTATTGGCTCCTGATCGCGGACGAGCGGATGACGCACGATGCGGTCCGCAAGGTGCTCGGGATCGGCGTGGACGACGACGGCATGCCGCTGCCCCCCGGCCGGCGCCCGCCCGCCGCGCTGCGCGGTAAGACGCTCGCGTTCTACCGCGCGCTCCTCGGGCGCGCGCGGGCGTTCGCGAAGCGGACGGCGCGCTGGCCCGACGCGGACCTCGACCGTGTCGTCACACGACGGCGCCGCGACGGCATGCGCTCGAAGCACAACGTGCGCTGGATCCTCTATCACGTCCTGGAGCACGAGGCGGGGCACTACGGCCAGATCCTGCTGCTCCGCCACCTCTACGGCGACCGTTCGAAGCCGTGAGTGGCTCGTCGGGTGGCGGGGACTACGTCCCCTCGCTCCAGGTCGCCATGTACTTCACTTGCTCCGACGTGAGCGAGTCGATCGTGGTCCCCATGCTCTTCAACTTGAGTCGGGCCACCTCCCGGTCGATCGCCTCCGGCACCACGTAGACACGCTTCTCCAGCTGGTCCGCCTGCTTCGCCAGGTATTCGACCGAGAGCGCCTGGTTCGCGAACGACATGTCCATCACCATGGCGGGGTGGCCCTCCGCCGCCGCGAGATTGATGAGCCGGCCCTCGCCGAGCAGGAACAGGCACTTTCCGCCCTTCAGGCGATACTCCTCGACGTACGGCCGCGCGACGCGCTTGCTGGCCGACAGTCGCTCGAGCGCGGGGATGTCGATCTCGACGTTGAAGTGGCCGCTGTTGGCGATGATCGCGCCGTCCTTCATGACGGTGAAGTGCTCCCGCCTCAGCACGGACTTGTTGCCGGTCACCGTGATGAACAGGTCGCCGCGCGGCGCCGCGTCCGCCATGGACACGACCTGGTAGCCGTCCATCGCGGCCTCCAGCGCGCGCAGCGGGTTCACCTCGGTCACGAGCACCGTGGCGCCCATGCCCTTGGCGCGCGCCGCGAGCCCGCGACCGCACCAGCCGTAGCCCGCGATCACGACCGTGGAGCCGGCCACGAGCATGTTCGTGGCGCGCAGCACGCCGTCCATCGTGCTCTGCCCGGTGCCGTAGCGGTTGTCGAACAGGTGCTTCGTGTCGGCGTCGTTGATGGCGACGACCGGGTAGCGGAGCGTCTTGTCCGCGGCCATCGCGCGCAGGCGCGTGACCCCCGTGCTCGTCTCCTCGGTGCCGGCGACCACGTGCTTCAGGAACGGCTTCATCTTGGTGTGGAGCACCGTGACCAGATCGCAACCGTCGTCCATGGTGATGTTCGGCTCGGCTTCGATGCAGCTCACGATGTGGGAGTAGTAGGTCTTGTGGTCCTCGCCCTTGATCGCGAACGTCGGGACCCCGTAGTGAGCGATCAGCGCGGCGGCCACGTCGTCCTGCGTGCTCAACGGGTTCGAGCCGCACAGGAACACCTCGGCGCCGCCCGCCTGGAGCGTCCGCATGAGGTTCGCGGTCTCGGTCGTCACGTGCAGGCACGCGCCGATGCGCAGCTTCTTGAGCGGCTGCTCCTTCGCGAACCGGGCGCGGATCGTGCGCAGCACCGGCATGTGGCGATCCGCCCACTCGATGCGGTTCTTGCCGTCGCGGGCGAGCTTCATGTCCTTCACGTGACCCTTCGGCTCTGCGCCATTCTTCGTGGCGCCATTCGTCGCGGCGGGCTTGCGCACTGGCATGTCGACTCCTCGGATGAGCGGAATGCGTGTCGGGTGGAAACGGGAGGATGCCCGAGTTCCAGGCCCCGGACAAGTCCCGATGTTGCGGCTTTGCGTTCGTGCGATTGAGTGCTATGCTTTCGCATATGAAACGGACGACCCTGCAGCTCGACGCCTCGCTCGTTGCCGAACTCCGGCGCCGGGCCGCGACCGAGGGCCGCACGCTCACCGAGGTGCTCGACCGCACGCTGCGCGCGGGGCTCGCGGCGCCCCCTGAGTCGCGCCGGGCTCGCGTCGCGCTCCCCTCCTACGACCTGGGCCCGTTCCTCGCGGATCCCACCCGTCCGGACCGGCTCCCCCGCCCGGAGGAGGACGAGGCGGAGGAGGCGTCCCGGTGATCGCGGTGGATTCGGGGCTGCTCGTGCTGGCGGTCAACCGTCACACCCCCGAGCACGCGCGCGCCGCCACGCTGCTCGAGTCGCTCGCCAACGGGGGAGCCGAATGGGCGCTCCCGTGGAGCGCGGTACACGAGTTCCTGGCGTTCGTCACCCACCCGCACGCCGTGGCGCACGTGCTGGGACCGGAGGACGCGTGGGGCTTCATCGAGTCGCTCGCCGCGAGCTCGTCCCTCTCCTTCCTCGGGACGACGGCGCGGCACGCCGAGGCCTGCGCCGAGGTCCTGTCGCTGCGCGAGCCGTCGGCGTCCGCGGTGCTGGACGCTTCGTTCACGACCGCCGTGCTGTTGCGCGAGCACGGCGTGCGCGAGCTCCTCTCGACGGATCCCCGGATGCGGCAGTGGCGATTCCTCGAGGTGCGCGACCCGTTCGCGAGCGAGCCCTGGCGCCCCGGCGACCGCCCCGCCCGGCGATACCGCACGCTCTCGCCGCACCGCTCGCGCGGGTAGCGTAGACTCCGCGCGCCCCCCTCCGAGGAGATCCGCCATGCCGAGCGACCCGCGACTCGCCGTGACGCCCGAGCCACCCTACTGGGTGGTCATCTTCACCAGCCGCCGCTCCGGCGAGGACGCGGAAGGCTATGCGCGCATGGCCGAGGCGATGGCCGCCCTCGCGCCGAAACAGCCCGGCTACCTGGGCCTCGAGAGCGCCCGCGACGCCGACGGCCTCGGCATCACGCTCTCCTACTGGGCGAGCGAGCAGGCCATCCACGACTGGAAGCGCGTCGCGGCGCACACCGAGGCGCAGCGCCTCGGCCATTCCCGCTGGTACACGGACTTCGTGACCCGGGTCGCGCGGGTCGAGCGCGCCTACACGAAAGCTACGAGCGTGCGAGCGGGCTTGTAGTTTCCCACCCGGCCAGGAGCTCGGCTTCGCGCTCGGCCGTGAGCGCCGGCGAAGCGGGCCGCGTGTCGGCGACGAGGGACCGCTCCCACGCAAGCGTGTCGCGCGCCGTGTCCTCGAGCGGGCGTAAACGAAGCCCCGCGGCCAGCGCCCGGGCGATGTCGAGCGTTGCGAAGCCCGACTCGGCCGCCGGGAGCCAGAGCGGGAGCTGCACCCAGGGCTCGACGCCCTGCTCGCGCAGGAACGCCTCGCTCGCCCAGCGGAGCCGCGGGCTCGCACCGACGGCCGCGGCGACGCGCTCGAGGCAGCGCCCGAGCGTCAGCGGCTCCGCCGGGCCGGTCGCGTGGAACGTGCCGCCGACACCGCGTTCCACGAGCGAGAGCATCCAGTCCGCCAGGTCGCGGACGTCGATCAGCTGCACCGGCGCGGTCGGCTCGCCCGGCGCCAGCACCGTTCCGCCGCGCGCCAGACGCCGCGGCCAGTAGGGGAAGCGGTCGCTGGTGTCGTGCGGGCCCACGATGAGTCCGGGGCGGACGATCAGCGCCCGCTCGCCAAACGCCTCGCGCACGGTCTCCTCGCACGCTGCCTTGAGCGCGCCGTAAGTCCCCCCGTCGAGCGTCTCGACGCCGGGGTCGGCGAGCCGCGCCACGGGCGCGGACTCGTCCGCGCCGCGCGCGACGGGCTCGGCGTACACGGAGATGGTGGAGACGAACAGGTAGCGGCCGGCGCGGCCCGCCAGCGCGCGCGCCGAGGCGCCGACGATCCGGGGGAAGAACCCCGAGGGGTCCACCACGGCGTCCCACGTCCGCTCGCCGAGCGCGTCGAGCCCGCCGTCGCGATCGCCCGTGATGCGCTCGATCCCGGCGTGCAGCGCCGGGTTCGTGAGGCCGCGGTTGAAGAGCGTCAGCGCGTGCCCGCGCGCCGCCGCCGCCTCCACCAAATGACGCCCGAGGAATCGCGTGCCCCCGAGGACGAGAATGCGCACGCGTCAGCCCCGGCGCGGCGCGGGCCCGTCCTGGCCGGCGTTGGCCGCGCACGCTCCCCGGCCGGGCGACGGCTTCAGACGCCCTTCGCGAGCACCTTCGCCATGGTCGTCTGCTCCCACGCGAAGTCGCTCCGGCCGAAGTGCCCGTAGGCCGCGGTCTTCTGGTAGATCGGCCGGCGGAGCTTCAACGTCTCGATGATCGCGCGCGGCTTCAGGTCGAAGTGCTTGCGCACGAGCGAGGTGAGCTTGTCGTCGCTCACCTTCCCGCTCCCGAACGTGTCGACCATGACGCTCACCGGCTCGGCGACGCCGATCGCGTAGGCCACCTGGACCTCGCAGCGGTCGCAGAGCCCGGACGCGACCAGGTTCTTCGCGACCCAGCGCGCCGCGTAGCAGGCCGAGCGGTCCACCTTGCTCGGGTCCTTACCCGAGAACGCGCCGCCGCCGTGGCGTCCCATGCCGCCGTACGTGTCCACGATGATCTTCCGCCCGGTGAGGCCGCAGTCCCCCATCGGGCCGCCGATCACGAAATTGCCCGTCGGGTTGACGTGGAACTTGACCGGCTTCCCGGTAAGCAGCCGCTTCGGCAGGAGCGGCAGGATGACGTGCTCGATCACGTCGGCGCGGATCTTCTTCTGGCTCACCGAGTCGGCGTGCTGCGTGCTCAGCACCACCGTGTCGATGCGGACCGGCTTTCCGCCCTCGTACTCGACGGTCACCTGGGTCTTGCCGTCCGGCCGCAGGTAGGCGAGCTGGCCGGACTTTCGCGCCTTCGACAGCCGCATCGCGAGCTTGTGCGCCAGCATGATCGGCAGCGGCATGAGCTCGGGCGTCTCGTTGCAGGCGTAGCCGAACATCAGGCCCTGGTCGCCCGCGCCACCCGTGTTGACGCCCATCGCGATGTCCGGTGACTGCTGATCGATCGTCGTGGTCACGGCGCAAGTGTGGCAGTCGAACCCGTACGCCGCGTCGTCGTAGCCGATGCCGCGGATCACCTCGCGCACGAGCTTTGGGATCTCGACGTACGCCTTGGTCGTGATCTCCCCCGCCACGACGGCGAGGCCGGTGGTCACGAGCGTCTCGCACGCGACGCGGCTCGTCTTGTCCTGCGCGAGCATGGCGTCGAGCACCGCGTCCGAGATCTGGTCGGCGATCTTGTCCGGGTGGCCTTCGGTGACGGATTCCGAGGTGAACAGGTGGCGCGAGGCCATGGGAACTCCTTACGTGCCGGGTCGCCCCCGGTGCGGCTGCCGCCGGGGGCTGCGTCGTTCCGCTAGCGGGCGCTCGCGCGCTCCGCCAGACGGCGCTTGAACTCGTCGATGCTCGCGATGTCGGTCGGATCCACCCCGCCGAGCAACGCCAGGTAGAGGCTCAGGGAATCGCCGAACTGCACCAGCGACGCGAGCCTCGCGAGGAGGCTCTCGCCCTGGGAGCGGATCTCGTACACGGCCGCACCCTGGCGAGCCGCGTACTCCGCCGCGAGGTCCAACCGGGCCGTGGCCTCGGCGGAGTCCTCGCCATCCCGCAGCACCAGCACCGCGATCGCGTGCGTGGTCGGGCTCTCGACCTGCCAGCCCACGATCTCGTTGTGGTTGTGCTCGGGCACCACCGCGGAATGGGCGAGCACCTTAGCATTTTCGTTGAGCTGCTGTCTCCAGCGGAGCGCCACCGCGGCGACCGGGCCGGGGCCCGAATAGAGATGGAGCGGCCGGCCGGCGATCGCGCGGGCCAGCTGCTTGGCCGGGTTCGCGGGCTCGGGGGCCTCGGTCCCGAGCTCGCGCCGGCGCTGGCGGAG
>DATDEX010000236.1:0-3756 GCA_036522895.1 Candidatus Eiseniibacteriota bacterium
CCGCCCTCTGTGGCGCTGCGCGGGGCGGACACGCTCGCGATGCTCCTGCCCGACGAGGCCGTGCCCGGCGCCTGGCCGGAGCTCGCCGGACCGGCGGCCGGCGTGCGCGCGATCGTGTTCGCGCACGGCTTCAACCTCCTCTACGGCGCGCTCGCGTTTCCCGAGCGCGCGAGCGTGGTGCTGGTCTCGCCCACCGGCCCGGGGCGGGTGCTGCGCGAGCTCTACGAGCGCGGCGAGGGCCTGCCGGCCTACCTCGCGGTGCACGCCGCCGGCGCGCAGGACGCCTGGGCGCTCGCGACCCACTACGCCACCGCGCTCGGCTGCGCGCGCGCCCGGCTGCTCCGGACGACCGTGCGCGAGGAGACCGAGGTGGACCTCTTCGGCGAGCAGGCGGTGCTCTGCGGGGGCATGAACGCGCTCGTCTCGGCGGCGTACAACACGCTCGTGGAGCAGGGCTACACCCCCGAGATCGCCTACCTCGAGTGCGTGCACCAGTTGAAGTACCTGGCCGACCTGCTGCACGCCCGCGGCGTGGCGGGGATGCGCCGCGGGATCTCCGGCACGGCGCTCTACGGCGACCTCACGCGCGGCCCGCGGGTGGTGAACGAGGCGTCGCGCGCGGCGCTCAAAGCCATGCTGGGCGAGATCCGGAGCGGAGCGTTCGCGCGCGAGTGGCTGGCCGAGGTGGCGGCGGGCGGGAAGACGCTCGCCCGGCTGCTGACCGAGGCCGAGGCGGACCCCATCGAGGCCGGTCGCCGGCGGGCGCTGGGGGGCCGCACGGAGGAACGGCCCGCGAGCGAGCCGGCTCCCGGGAGTGGAGAATCGAAGTAACCCCTTGTCCATTAGGCGATTGACAGCGCGTGCGGGGTGTGGTTACGGTACCTGAGTCCAGACTTTCGCTGCCGTTCGACCACGGCCGCCCGGTCAGGATGTCCCCCCAGGAGGATGTGATGACCAAGGCCGATATCGTGGACCAGATCTCCGAGCGCACGGGGCTCACCAAGAAGGACGTCGCCGAGACGGTCGACTGCTTCTTGAATGCGGTGGCGAAGGCGCTTGCGGATGGCCACCACATCGAGATCCGCGGCTTCGGTACGTTCCGGGTCAAGGATCGCAAGTCGCGCATCGCGCGCAATCCGCGCACCGGCGAAGCTGTACCCGTTCCCCCGCGGCGCGTGCCCGTCTTCAAAGTGTCGAAGGAACTCAAAGACATGGTGTCGCAGCAGTAACGCGCTCGCTCCGCGCGCGAATCGAACCCGCTTCCGGCACGGCCGGGCTCCTCGCGAGCCCGGCCGTTTCGCATGCGGTGACGTCGCGGCCACGCCGTCTTGGCCCGCAACATGTTGCGTCACCCCGCGGCAACGGGGTGACGGGTTTGCAGAAATGCCGCGGCGGGGGAATGCTCGCGCGATGAGCCGAACGTACGCGGCGGGGATCCCGCAAGTGCGCCCGCAGCTTGTGATTTGGATCCTGGCGGCTGTTTGCCTCCTGCGCGTGGCCGCCGCGTTCCTGCCGACCGGCTACGTCTGGGGCGTGAGCTTCGCCCACGACGTGACCCCCGCGTTGGCATGGCCGCTCGTGCTCTTGATGTGCGCAAGTGTCGCGGCCGCTTTCGGCTGGCGCGCGCGTGTCCAGGCGGAACCCCGCACCGCGTTCGCGGCCGCATGGCCGTTCGCGCTCGGGACCGTGCTGGCGCTGTTGCTCGCGTGCGTGCCCGATCGGCAGCACTTCGTCGGCGACTTCGTGATTCGGCTGGGGATCCTCGAGAGCAGGCACGGGTTCGAAAGAATCTTCCCCCAGGCCCTGCCGCTCGATCGCGCCTTGAACCACTTGCTGCCGATCGAGATCGGCGGTCGCCTCCACTTGGAGCCGGCGCTCGTGCTGCGCGGGTTGGGCCTCTTCGAAGCGGTCATGCTGGTGGCGCTCGCGGTCCGCTTCGCACGCCGCGTCGCGTCCACGGAGGTCGCGGCGTTCAGCGTGGCCGCGGTCCTCTGCTTCGGCGGGTACGCCACGCTCCTGACCGGGTATTCCAAGCCCACGACGCAGGTCATCCTGTGCGCGATCGCGGTCGGCACGCTGGGCTGGGAGTGGGTCGTGCTCGGCACCGGCGGGCGCTGGCTCGCGCTCGCGACCGCGGTCGGCGTCGCCGTCCACCGGGGCGGCCTCCCGCTCATCGTGCCGTTCGCGGTCGCCCACCTGCTCGCGTGGCGACATGCCGTGAACGACTCGCGACGCGCCCGCCTCGCGCGCATCGCGGGAATGCTCCTTCCGTTCGCCGTCCTCGCCTGGGAGGCGCCGCGACTCGCGGCGGTGATCCGAAGCTTCGATGTCCCGGTCAACTTCGCACCCGAGGAGGTGCGGCAACGGGGGGGCATGTGGCTCGCCGCGTTCTCGCCGCTCCGACTGCGGGACGATGTGAACGCGCTCTTGTTTCACGCCCCGCTCGCGCCGCTCGCCCTCCTGGCGCTCGCGGGTGGCTGGCGAGATCGACAGCCCGTGTTCTTCACGAGTCTCGCCGCGGCGTTTCTTCCCGTGCTGCTCTTCGTCTTCCTCCCGCTCGGTCCGTTCCGCGACTACGACTCGCTCGGGGGAGCGGGGGCGAGCGTGGCGGTGATCTCGGCCTGGGCCATCGCGCGCGTGCTCGACGGGAGCGCCCCCGAGCGCGCGCGCGCGCTCGCCATCGCGGTGACCGCCTCGGTCGTCGTGCCGTTTCTGCTCGTGCTCTTCTCGCTCGCCGATCTCGATCGCGGCTTCGCGCGGGCGCGAGCCCTCGCCTCCGGCCCGCCGCGGAGAAGCGCGACCCAGCGCGCGAGCCTGCTCGACTGGGTGGGGCTCCGGGCGCTCAACGAGGAGCGCTACGACGTCGCGCACGAGGCCTTCCGCGACCTCTGTCGAGAGACGCCGATCCCGCACGCGCTCAAGTTGTGGGGCGCATCGTCCCTGCTCGTGGGGCAGCCGGGGGAGGCCCGGGAGGCGTTCACGCAACTCCTCGCGGGGTCCGCTGCCGACCCGGTCGGATGCTACGGCCTCTGGATGAGCGCGAAGCTCTCGGGCGACACGCTGCTCGAGCGGCGCGCGGAGGTCCAGGTGGGGCAGTGGCGCGACGACGGGCCCGAGATGCGCACCGTCGTCGATTTCCTCGACCACTATCCCCAGCTCTACGCGCTGGTAGGCAGGTCGCGGGCTCCGGCGCCTTGAGTCGACGACGGCACGAGCGTGCGCAGGTCGCGGGCCCCGGTGCCATGAGCCAACGACGGCCTCCGCGCGCGTGGGCGCCGCGGCTCAGCGTGTCCGAGGCGGCGGATTCGCCTCCAGCCACGCGCGCGCATCGTGCAGTGTCTGTCCGCCGGGCTCGAGCCGTTCGAGCTGCCGCACCGCCTCCTCCATGCGATCGCGATCGCCCAGCGCGCTCGCCGCCGCGGCCACGCCACGCCACGCCGCGCCGAGGTCGGGGTTGAGCGCGGCCGCGTGCCGGTACTGGGTCATGGCGGCCGCGGGATGCCCGAGCAGGGTCTCGGCCATGCCCCACTGGACGAACATGCGCGGATTGGGCGCCGCCTCGGCGGAGCGCTGGAAGAGTCGGAGCGCCCGCGCCGGGTCGCCGCGCCCGAGTCGCATCATGCCGATCGTGCCGAGCCCGTCCGCGCGCTCGCTCGCGGGGCGCACGGGCGGGCCGACGAGGATCGCCTCCGCGCGCGACCACATGCGCTCGGGGTCGGACTGGAGCGCGGCCCACTGGAGCGCGGGGAGGCGATC
>DATDEX010000237.1:0-9188 GCA_036522895.1 Candidatus Eiseniibacteriota bacterium
CTCCGCGGCCGCGAGCACCTCGGCGCCCGCCGCGACGAGCGCCAGCGGCATCCCGTCGCCGTCCAGCTCGAGCATCTCCAGCTGCTCGGGCTCGCGGGCGGCGACCAGCGCGCGCAGCTCCTCGGGCCGCGGCAGCTCCGAGAGCTCCTTCAACCCGAAGTAGTTCAGGAACTCGGGCGTCGAGCCGTAGAGGAGCGGCCGGCCGACGACCGTGGAGCGGCCCTTGATGGTCACGAGCGAGCGCTCGAGCAGGGTGGCGAGCGTTCCGCTCGAGTCCACGCCGCGGATCGCCTCGATCTCGCTCTTCGTGACCGGCTGCTTGTAGGCGATGATCGCCAGCGTCTCGAGCGCGGCGCGAGAGAGCCGCATGCGCCGCTTGCCGCGCAGCATGCGGGCCACCCACTCGTGCTGCTCGGCCGTCGTGGTCACGATCCAGCCGCCGGCCATTTCGCGCACCTCGACGCCGGCGTCGCGGGCGCGATAGTCGTCCGCGAGGGCGCGTAGCGATTCGGTCACCGCCTCGGGAGCGGCCTCGAGCGCGTCGGCGAGCATCGTCAGCGTGAGCGGCTGGTCGGACGAGAACAGCAGCGCTTCAACCGCCGAGCGCAGATTGAGCGGAGCCATCGGGGTGCGACCTTTCCGGGAGGCGGGGCAGGATCAGGATGTCGTCGAAGTTCGCATCCTGGACGCAGAGCACCGTGCCGAGCTTGATGAGCTCGAGCAGGGCCATGAACGAAACGATGATCTCCATCCGGGCGTGGGCTTGCTCCATGATCGTCGAGAACAGGAGCCGGCCGTCCTCGGCCACGGTCCGGGCGATGAGCGACATTTTGTCCTCGATGTCGTAGTCCTCGGTCTGGACCGCGTAGACCTGGCGCTCGGGGCGCCGCGCCATGACCCGCTGCAGCGCGCCGAGCAGGTCGAAGAGCGACGCGGGCGCGAGCGGGAGCGGGCCGGCGTCGTCCTCGGTCGGCACCATGCCGCGCTCGTGCAGCGCGCGCCGCAGGCCCTCGCGCTCCTGCATGCCGAGCGACGCCTCCTTGTAGAGGCGGTACTCGAGCAGGCGCTGGACGAGCTCCTCGCGCGGGTCGCCTTCGTCCTCCTCGTCGCCGGACGACGGCAGCGGCAGCAGCATCTTGGCCTTGATACGCATGAGCGTCGCGGCCATCACGAGGAACTCTCCCGCGACGTCGAGGTCGAGGAGGCGCATGAGCTCGATGTACTGGAGGTACTGCTGGGTGATGCGCGCGATCGGGATGTCGTGGATGTCGATCTCGTCGCGCTTGAGGAGGTGCATGAGCAGGTCGAGCGGGCCCTCGAAGCGCGGCAGCTTGAACGTCACGCCGGGACGCACCGGGCGAACGAGCGGTCCCCCGTCGCGGTCGCGCGCCGCGGGGCTCTCGACACTCAGGTCGGCGAGCGTGGGCCCGCCCGCGCGAAGCGGGGGCCCGGCGGCATCGGGCCCGCCGGGTTCGAGCGCGGTCCGGTCCTTGCGTCGATCGCTCACTCGGGTTCCACGAGGGACTTGACGCCCATCGCGCTCCGCACCTGGTCCATGGTCTGCCGCGCCACCTCGCGCGCGCGGCGCGTGCCGTCGCGCAGCACGTCGCGCACGGCATCCGGGTCCTTCTCCCATCGCAACCGCCGCTCGCGGATGGGCGCGAGCGACTCGTTCATGACCTCCGCGAGGTGCTTCTTGTCGGCCACGCATCCCAGCTTCCCCGCGCGGCAGAGGGCCGCGATCGAGTCCGCCTCGGCGGGGTTGAACTTGCGGTGATACTCCCACACGACGCAGCCCGGATGGCCATCGTTTTCGTCCGCCTCGGGCCGGCCCGGGTCGTCCTTGCGGACTTTTTTCGGGTCCGTGTACGCCTGCTTGACCTTTTGCTCCAGCTCGCCCGGCTCCTCGGCGAGCAGGATCGTGTTTCCGAGGCTCTTCGACATGCGCTTCCCGTCCAGCCCGCGCAGCCGCGCGAACGCGGTGATCTGCGGCTCGGGCTCGGGGAACACGGGCGCGCGGTCCTGGCAATAGACGAAGTTGAAGCGGCGCGCGAGCTCGCGGGTCAGCTCCACGTGCGGCACCTGGTCCTCGCCCACCGGGACGTGCGTCGCGCGGTAGAGCAGGATGTCGGCCGCCTGGAGCACGGAGTAGCCCAGGTGGCCGTACGAGATTGTCTGCTCGTCCATGCCGAGGTCGCGGATCTGCTCCTTGAGCGTCGGGATCCGCTCCAGCCGGGCCTTGGAGACGAGCATGGAGAGGAGCAGGTGGAGCTCGGCGTGCTCCTTCACCGCCGACTGGACGAACAGCACGCTCCGGGCCGGGTCGAGGCCGGCGCCGAGCCAGTCCAGCACCATCTCCCAGGTGTGGCTCTGGAGGCGCGAGGTGTCCTCGTAGGCCGTGGTCAACATGTGCCAGTCGGCCACCATGTGGAAGTTGGTCCAGCCCGAGTCCTGGAGTCGGACCCAGTTCTCCAGCGCGCCCACGTAGTTGCCGAGGTGGAGCCGGCCGGTGGGTCGCATGCCGGAGAGGATGCGGCCAGTGGCGCTCGGCATGGGCGATCCCTCGCGGTTTGAGTTCAGGCGGCGGAGACTATCGAACGCCCCCAGAGGGGTCAAGGATTCCGGGGTTCATGTAGTGCATGAAGCTCACGTGGTGCGTGGGGCGAGGCGGGCGACCGGGGAGGTGCGACGCCGGCACGGGCGGCTCTCGCCCGCGCGACCTCAGGCGCGGGCGGCCAGCTTGCGCATGACGAGCAGCGTCAGGTCGTCGCCGAGCCCGCCCTCGCCCGCCCAGTCCAGGACCGCGGCCACGATGTCCTGCGTGAGCTCGCGCGCGTTGTGCTCCGGGTGCGAGCGGACGAGCCGCTCGATGCGCGCCGGGCCGAACTGCTCACCGTGCTCGTCCTCGGCCTCGGACACGCCGTCGGTGTAGAGCACCACGACGTCGCCGTCCGCGAGCGCGAGCGGCCGCTCCTCGTACTGCGTGTCCTCCAGCACGCCCAGCGCCACGCCCCCGTCGGAGAGCTCCTCGGTCGTGCCGTCGGCGCGCAGCAGCAGCGGCGGATTGTGGCCGGCGTTGCTGAAGATGAGCACGCCGTTCCGCCAGTCCAGGACGCCGTAGAACGCGGTCACGAACCGGTCGCGCTCGGTGCTCTCGTGCAGGAGGTGGTTCACCTTCCGCATGACGGCCCGGATGGCGTACTCGTTGCGGATCTCGGCGAGCAGGCTCATGCGGAACCCGGCCATGAGCAGCGCGGCCGGAATGCCCTTCCCCGAGACGTCGGCGATCGCGAGCCCGAGCCGCGTGTCGCTCACGGCGATGAAGTCGTAGTAGTCGCCGCCCACCTGCGCGTGCGAGATCGACGTGCCCGCGAGGTCGAACCCCGGAACGCGCGGAGCGGACGCCGGCAGGAACGAGCGCTGGATGTCGCGCGCGATGGCCAGCTCCTTCTCCAGCCGGCGGGCCTCGACGCGCTCGCGCGCGGTCCGCGCCCGCTCCACCGCCATCGCGGCCTGCACCGCGAACGCGGCCAGCAGCTCGAGGTGGCCGTCGTGGTAGACGTCCAGGTGGTCGCTCTCGAGATTGAACACCCCCGTCACGCGGCCCTCGAACATCATCGGGGTGGCGATCTCGCTGCGCGTCGTGTGCCGGGCGGCGACGTAGCGGGAGTCCTTGCGCACGTCGGGCACGATGACGCTCTGGCCGCTCTTCGCGACCCAGCCGACGATGCCCTGCCCGATCTGGAGATCGAACGCGGACTCGGAGCCCTCGGGATAGCCCTGCGCGGACACCATCTCCAGCGTCGCCGTGTTGCGCGTCACGAGGTAGATCGCCGCCGCGTCGTAGTCGACGACCTGGCGGAGCGATACGAGGATCGCGGCGACGACGTCCTCCAGCTCGAACGGCATCGCGAGCGCGCGGGTGACCTCGAGCAGCACGTTCTTCTCGAGCGCGCGCCGCTCGATCTCCTGCGACAGGAGCGCGTAGTCGAGCGCGAACGACACGCTCTCCGCCGCCACCTCGAGCCGATCGAAGTCGGCGGCGGTGAACTCGCCCCCGCGCTTGCCCAGGCACTCGATGGCGCCGAACGGCTCGCCGCGCCGGTAGAGCGGCAGGACGAGCGCGGAGCGGCCCGGCTCCCCCCCGGACTCGAGCCCCGGCGGGCGCGGGTCCTCCGGGCCCAGGCGCAGCGCGGCGCCGCTCGTCATGACGTAGCCGGCCAGCCCCTCGCCGCGGTTCTGGCGAAGCTCCCGGGACGGTGCGCCGCCGTTCGCGAACTCGTGGGCCACGAGCCGCCGGCCGCCGCTGCGGGCCACCCAGATGCGCACCGTCTCGCAGTCGACGAGGCGCCGGCACTGGCGGGTGGCGGCGTGCAGGAGGTCGGTGAACCGCTCGGGCCCCCCGATCCCGTCGGGACCGATGAGCGACTGGGGCGAGATGCGCGGCAGGAGGGGTTCGGCGGCCGACTCGGGCGGCACGGCCGCGGCGGGGGTGCCGCTCGTTCGTTCGGAGGTCACCCGCCGACGCTAGCACGCGGCCCGGAGACCAGCCAGCAGTGCCACGCCGTAACCCGCGCCGGCAAGCCCCGAGACGCACCTCAACCTGTCCCCGGGGGCCGCCGATACCTTGCTCACTGGAATCCCCTCCCCGGCCCGGAGCTCCCCATGGCGAGTGCACACAAGCGACTCGGCGAGATGCTGATCGAAGCGAACCTGCTCACGAGCGCCGAGCTGGATGCGGCCATCACGGCGCAGAACAAGTCCGGCGGCATGCTCGGCGAGACGCTCGTCAAGCTCGGCATGGTCAAGGAGTCCGACCTCCTCGCCCTGCTCCAGCGACAGCTCAACATCCCGCTCCTCGACCTCGACGTCGTGGCCGCCGACGAGCTGGCCCTCGCGAAGGTCAAGGAGGAGATGGCGCGCCGCTACCTCGCGCTCCCCATCGAGATCGAGGGCCGGAACACGCTGGTCGTGGCCATGGCCGATCCGCTCAACGTCTCGGCGCTCGAGGACCTCCGCTTCCACGCCGGCATGTTCATCAAGCCGGTGCTCGCCGCCCCGACCCAGCTCGTCGCGGCCATCGAGCGCTACTACCACCTCGACAGCTCGATGAACGAGGTCGTTCAGAGCATCATCCAGAGCGAGAACGAAGTGGTCGTGAACGCGTTCGCCGAGAGCGACGAGCGCCAGGCGATCGAGGAGCTGATGCGCGAGGCCGAAGGCCGGCCGATCGTGCGGCTCGCGAACTGGCTGCTGCACCGCGCCGTCGAAGAGGGCGCGAGCGACATTCACATCGAGCCGCAGAGCAACGAGCTCGTCGTGCGCCTGCGCGTGGACGGTCTCCTGCGCGAGGAACAGCGCCTGCCCAAGTGGACGCAGGGCGCGATCGTGTCGCGGATCAAGGTGCTCGCGAACCTCGACATCGCCGAGAAGCGTCTGCCGCAGGACGGCCGACTCGTGGCCGAGATCGCCGGCCGTCGCATCGACCTGCGCGTCTCGACGCTCCCGCTCACGAACGGCGAGAAGGTCGTGATGCGCGTCGTGGACTCGCGCCGCTCGAACGTGCAGCTCGGCGACCTCGGAATGAACGAGTCCGACCTCGCGAAGCTCAAGCGGTTCCTCGCCCGCCCGCAGGGCATCGTGCTGGTGACCGGCCCCACGGGCTCGGGCAAGACGACGCTCATCTACGCGGCGCTCCAGAGCATTCGCGACGTGTCGCGCAACATCACCACGGTCGAGGACCCGGTCGAGTTCCAGATCCCGGGCCTGAACCAGGTGCAGGTCGACGAGAAGGCCAAGAAGACGTTCGCGAACGCGCTCCGCGCGATCCTCCGCCAGGACCCGGACGTGATCATGATCGGCGAAATCCGCGACCGCGAGACCGCCCAGATCGCGTTCCGCGCCTCGGTGACCGGCCACCTCGTGCTGAGCACCGTGCACACGAACGACGCCGCGAGCGCGGTGACCCGGCTGATCGACCTCGGCCTCGAGCCGTTCATGGTCGCGAGCTCGCTGATCGGTGTGGTGAGCATGCGGCTCGTGCGCGTGATCTGCACGCGCTGCAAGGAGGCCTACGAGGTCGACGCCGCGACGCTCAACCGGATCGGCGGATCCACGACCGGGGATGGCCGCGTGACGCTCTACCGCGGCGCCGGCTGCCCGCAGTGCCGGCAGATCGGGTACAGCGGCCGGCTCGGCATCTACGAAGTGCTCGAGGTCGACGACACGATGCGCAGCCACATCGTCCGCGGCGTGGCCGACAGCGAGCTGCGGAAGCTCGCCGTGCAGGAGGGCATGCACCCGATCGGCGAGGACGGACTGGAGAAGGTGCTCCGCGGCTCCACGACGGTCGAGGAGGTGTCGCGCGTCGTCTACCTCGCCGAACAGGGCGTGAAGGTGTGCGGCTCGTGCAGCACCGTGATCGCGCAGGAGTTCGAGTACTGCTACCACTGCGGGCACTTCGTGGGCGAGCACTGCCCGAGCTGCAACCGCCGCGTCGAGGCCCAGTGGGGGTTCTGTCCGACCTGCGGCACGGCGGCGAAGCGCAGCGCCGCGGAGTCGCCGAAGCGCGACGGCCGCAAGCACTCCTTCGCGCGCGAGAAACCGTCCGGCGAGCTCCGGCGAGCCTCCTGACGCCCGGCACACCGCCGGGCTAGACTGGGCGGCGTGACGCGCTTCGTTCACCGACCGCCGCGGCCGTGGGGATGAGACCCCGCGTCGCCGCCTTCCTGCTCGCGCTGGGCGTGCTGGGACTCCTCGTCTGGCGCGCGGAGCTGTTCACCGTCGCGCGCCCGGGGGACCGCCCGCTGCCGCTCGCCCGCCTCGAGCGCGAGCCCCTGCCGCCCTTCGACGTGTCCCTTCCGGTCGTCCCCGTGGGCGTGGAGCGGCTGACGCCGGGCCACGGCGCGCTGCTCATCCACTACTGGGCGCCGTGGGAGCGCGACTCGCGCGTCCAGGTCACCGCGCTCGATTCGCTCCTGCGCACGCTCCCGCCCGGCAGCATCCGCGTGGCGGTGGTGTGCTTCGATCCGTTCCCGTCCGTGGCCCGTTACGCGGCGCGGCTCCACCTCACCGTGCCGGTGATGCTCGACCTGCGCCGTGCGCTCCAGGCCGCGCTCCCCTGTCCGAGCATCCCGTACACCTGGCTCCTCGATGCGGGCGGGCGGGTGCTCGCGCGCCAGCCGGGCGAGGTGGACTGGCTCGCCGCGGGGACACGCGCGCTCGTGCTCGAAGCCGGTCGGACCGATGCCGCGGACAGCACGGCGAGCGTGAGCCTCGCGCGATCAGGCGTGCGCGGTCAGGCGCGCGCGCGGGCGGGGTCGGGGCGCACGAACCAGCGGGCGAGCAGTGCGTGGCCGCCGAACAGTGCCGCGCTGTAGAGCACGTCGGAGGCGAGCGTGTTGCGGAAGAAGGGGAGCGCGGCGACGTAGCACTCGACCAGCCCCGACCCGGTGCGCGGGTAGTAGCCGCTCGCCCACATGCCGAAGTTCGAGAGCACGAAGAACGCGACGGAGCTCGTGAGCACCGCGCCGGCGACGCGGCCGAACGAGCGGCTGCGAGCGAGCCAGCCCGAGCCGAGCAGCAGGCAGGCGCCGAACGCCAGGTAGTTCCACAGCATGCCGACCGGATGGTAGAAGCCGATCACCGCGTCGGAGGCGAGCAGCGCCACGAACGGCACGATCCAGCCCACGCGGCGGCCGACGAACGCGCCCGCGTAGAGCCCGATGGCTGCGACCGGGGCGAAGTTCGGAGGATGAGGCAACAGGCGCGAAGCCGCGGCCAGCACGATGAGCACGAACACCATCACTGGGGCCTCCCCGAAGCGGCGTCCGTGGCGCGCGGTCGCGCCCGGCGCGCCGCCAGTCTGCTGGCGACGATGCGAGATGGTGGAGCTGAACGGGATCGAACCGTCGACCTCTTGCATGCCATGCAAGCGCTCTCCCAGCTGAGCTACAGCCCCACCGAAACCCTTGGGACGGAAGGGTGTACACCACTGCGCGCGCGCCCGTCAACTGCGGGCGCGCCGCTTCCGGCAGCTCCGGTCAGCGACCGAGCTCGCGCTTCATCGAGCGCTGCGCGATGTCGCCGCCGGGCAGCATTCGGAGCTCGATCGCGCGCAATCGGATCGTGGCGGCGTCGCGGCTCGCGGCGGTGGGATCCAGCTTGAAGTAGTGATCGATCGCCGCGATCGACTCCGCCTGCCGGTTCTCGACCGCGAGCACGATCGCCCACCGCCGCCACGCCGGCGGCGAGTCGGGAGCGAGGAGTCGCACCGCGTAGGCTTCGACCTCGCCCTCGGGAAGGGTTTCCGGTCGACGCGTCATGATGTCGGCGGCGAGCGCGTGCACGTCGGGATCGAGGATCGCCTCGCGCATTCCCGCCCGGAGGCTCAGGAGTGCGCCGGCCGAATCCTTCGCGGCGAGCTGCGCGCGGGCGCGGCGGACGGCCGCGGCCCCGTCTCCCCCGTCGGCGTGCCCGGTCTCGGCGAACAGGCGGCGCGCGCGCGCGCGGTCGCCCAGGTCGAGCGCCACGAGAGCTTCGAGGTAGGCGCGGCCGAAGGCATCCTCGCCGTTGCCGTGGGCCGCGCCCAGCGCGGCCTCCGCGACGTCCGGCCGGCCGTTCATGATCTGCCCGAGGGCGGTGCTCATGAACACGCCCGGCTCGCGCGTGCGATCCACCAGCCGCCCGCTGGGATGGTCGTAAAAGAACGCCCGCCAGGGGCCGCGCTCGAGCCGCTGGTGCGTGAACTCCGAGAGGTAGTAGCCGCGGAGCGAGGAGTCGCGGTAGACGCCGCGCACGAGCGGGCCGTCCGCCACCTGGACCGACGCGAACGCCGGGAGCCCCGCGAAGAAGACGGTCGTGCGCGCCGGCGGTCGCGGGAGCTGCCGGCGGAGATCCTCGACGCAGCGCGCCACGACGCGCATGCCGCGCTGGAGGTAGAAGCGATTGACGTGCGACTGCCCGCTCAATGCCGCGGGCGCGGTCGCGAACTCCTCGAGCCCGCGCGCCTGCGTGGAGGCGAAGCCCACCGCCACGAGCAGCGCCGCGGCGGCCGGACCGCCGAGCCGTCGCATCGCGACGAGCGAGCCGAGCGCGAGCCCGATGCCCGCGACCGCGAACAGGAAGTAGTAGGCGCTCCAGAGCGGCGCCACCGCGGCGACGGGCAGCGCGCCGGCGAGCGCCCAGAC
>DATDEX010000238.1:0-7485 GCA_036522895.1 Candidatus Eiseniibacteriota bacterium
CCCGCTCTCGCAGGAGCCCGCCGCGCTCGCGTGCCGCGAGCCCACCGCACGACTCTGGTCGGCCTCGCCATTCCTCGAGCGGGTGATCGGCCGCTGCCCGCCGGGGCGGGCGCTCGACGTGGCCGCGGGCTCCGGCCGCGCGGCGGTGCTCCTCGCGCTCCACGGCTGGGAGGTGGAGGCCTGGGACGTGGACGCGCGGGCGCTCGAAATGGCGCGCGAGTTCGCGGGCCGGATGGGCGTGCGGATCGTGACCCGCGAGCGCGACCTCGAGGCTGGACCGCTCGCGCCGCCCGAGCCCCCGTTCGACGTGGTCGTCGTGATCCGCTACCTCCATCGCGAGCTCTTCGGCTGGCTCGAGCGCGCGCTCGCGCCCGGCGGAGCGCTCGTCTACGAGACGTTCCGTGCCGGGCAGGAGCGCTTCGGGCACCCGCGCCGCGCCCGGCACCTGCTCCAGCCGGGCGAGCTCGCCCGCGCGTTCCCGTCCCTCGTGGTGGACGAGTACGAGGAGACGCCCGAGGGCGAGCCGCCCGTGCTCGCGCGGCTCCTCGCCCACCGCCCTTAGCGTCCCCTAGCCGAGCGTCTTGACCACCAGCACGTCGCAGGGGGCGTGCGCCACCACGTGCGCTGCCACGCTTCCGAGCAGCAGCTTGGAGAGACCGGTGCGACCGTGCGAGCCCACGACCAGGAGATCGGCGTGTTCGGCTCGCACCGTGTCGACCAGTGCTTCGCGGGGATCGGCCGGCAGCACCTTCACCGTCGTGGGGAACCCGGCCTGGCGCAGCTCGTCCTCCGCCCGCATGGACAACTCCTCGTGGTGGCGCGTCATCTCTTCGAGCAGCTCCGCGGGATAGGGCACCGAAGGCGCGTACACCTCCGCATAGGCGGTGATCGGGGTGCGCACCGCGGACACCACCGTCACCTGGGGCTGGGTCGGCCACTTCTGGCGCGTGATCCAGCGGAGCGCGGCGAGCGCGTGCGGCGAGTCGTCGAATCCGAGTACGATCTTCATGGTCGCCTCCTCACCCTGAATGCAACCCGCGGCCATCCGAATACGCATAGGACATGCCATGAGGCGACGTCAACAGCAGTCGCGGCAACGGCATGCGAGGCAAGGCCTCGCGCGCTCGGAGACGAACCCCGCGAACCGTCGGGGCGGCGGCCGCAAATGACAGGCGGTCAGTCACACTGACAGCTTGTCGCCTCCGCTCCGCCCGACTCCGAACGCGCGACGGAACCGGTCAGCGTCCCGTGGCCGCGGGCGTCGTGCCGAGGAGCGCCGCGCCGGTCCCGGCGTCGAAGAGCAGGATGCCGTCCGCGCGCGCGGCGAGCGCGGCCTCGGCGCCGAGCGCCGGCACCTCGCCCGAGCCGAACCGTGACACCAGGGCCCCGACCGGGCTCGACCAGTGGACCAGCGTCTCGTTGCCGAGCGGCTCGACCAGCTCGACCCGCGCCGCGATCCCCTGATCGCCCGACGCCGGCACCAGATCCTCGGGGCGCACCGCCATGCTCACCGCCGCGCCGAGCCGGGTGGCGACCGCGGCGCGCTGGACCTCGCCCATCGCGAGCTTCGCGCCCGCCACCTCGAGCGAGCCGCCGTCCGCGCTCACCGTGGCGGCGAACAGGTTCACCGGCGGCGAGCCGATGAAGCCGGCGACGAACGTGTTCGCCGGCCGGGTGTAGAGCGTGCGCGGGTCGGCGACCTGCTGGAGCTCGCCGAGCTTCAAGACCGCGATCCGGTCCCCCATCGTCATCGCCTCGACCTGGTCGTGGGTCACGTAGATCATCGTCGCGCCGACCTTGTGGTGCAGGCGGCGGATCTCGGCGCGCATCTCGACACGCAGTCGGGCGTCGAGGTTCGAGAGCGGCTCATCGAAGAGAAACACCTTGGGCTCCCGCACCATCGCACGCCCGAGGGCCACGCGCTGGCGCTCGCCGCCCGAGAGCTCGCGCGGCTGGCGCTCGAGATAGCGCTCGAGGCCGAGCACGCCCGCCGCGGTCTCGACGCGCCGCCGGATGTCGTCCTTCGGGAGCTTCCGCAGCTGGAGTCCGAACGCCAGGTTCTCGAACACGCTCATGTGCGGATAGAGCGCGTAGTTCTGGAACACCATCGCGACGTCGCGATCGCGGGGCGCCACGTCGTTCACGCGGCGGCCGCCGATCGAGATCTCGCCCTCGGTCACCTCCTCGAGCCCCGCCACCATGCGGAGCAGGGTGGACTTGCCGCAGCCCGAGGGCCCCACGAGCACGAGGAACTCGCCCTCGGCCACGTGGAGCGTCACCTGTTTCACCGCGTACGCGCCGCGCCCGAACGACTTGCCGACGCCCGCGAAATCAACCCCGGCCATGCGCACCCCTCCAGCGACGACCCGCGAGGTCGACGCCGACGTAGGCCACGAGCAACACGACCGCGCCGATCACGAGCCACGCCAGCTTCGCCTTGAGCGTGTGGATGAGCGCGTCCGGATCGGTGAGGAGGCGCGGGTCGCCGCCGAGAACCTCCTGGCCGAAGCGCGCCAGCACCCAGCTCCACGCGAACGAGCCGAGCAGCGTGCTGAGCGTGAACGGCACGAAACGCATGCGCGCGGCACCCGCGGGCAGCGAGACGAGATGTCGGACCACGGGCAGCAGCCGGGCGAAGAAGATGCCGACCACCGAGTAGCGCCGGATCCACTCCTCGGCGAGGAGCCACTTCTTCTCGGGCACGAACAGGTAGCGCCCGTAGCGGAGGATCAACGGCCGGCCGAGCCGCCGCGCCACGAGGTACGAGAGCGCCGAGCCGGACCACGAGCCGAGCGTCGCGGACATGACGACGCCCCAGAACGAGAACGTGCCCTGGGTGGCCCAGTAGGCGGCGGGCGGGACCACGACCTCGGAGGGAAGCGGGAACACGGTGGATTCCACGGCCATCATGACGAACACCCCGAGGTAGCCCCGGTCGTGCACGAACTGCATCCACGCGGCGAACCAGTGGTGGAACATGCGCGGTCCCCGGGCGGCCTCGAGCGCGCTAGCGCGCCGCGGCTCCGGTAGCGGCCGGGACGCGCTCGGCCCACGTGAAGTCGTCGCCGTCGACGGCCGGCCGGGCGAGCGCCGTCTCCGGGTCGTGCTCGAGCACGATCCAGGCGCGCTCCTCCACCGCGCGGGCGAGCAGCGCGCGCTTCTCCTCCATGGTCTCGATCGCGGCGACGTCGTAGCCCATCACGTACGGGATCCGGACGTGCGCCGCGGTCGGGATCAGGTCGGTGACGAAGTAGGCCGCCTGGCCGCCGCCCGCGACGCGCACGACCTGCTGGCCGCGCGTGTGCCCGTTCACGCCGATCGTCTCGAGCCCGGGCCACGGCTCCTGCGGCCCGTCCCACAACGTGAGCACGCCGGCCTCCATGAGCGCGTCGTAGTTCTCCGGCATGTACGAGGCGCGCTCGCGCGGGTTCGGCGCGTGGGCGTTCTCCCAGTTCCGCCGCTGCACGTACCAGCGCGCGTGCGGCAGCCACGGCCGGAGCCCCTCGCCCGTGCGCACGGTGGAGCCGCCGGCGTGGTCGAAATGGAGGTGCGTGAGCACGACATCCGTCACGTCGCGGGGCGCGAGCCCGAGCCCCGCCAGCGAGCGCTCGAGCGACGGCTCGGGCTCGACTCGGTAGATGTCACGAAGCTTGTCGGAGAACTTGTCGCCCAGCCCCACGTCGACGAGCACCGTGCGCCCGTGCCCGCGGAGCAGCATGCAACGCATGGCGAGCCGGATGCGGTTCCGCTCGTCGGGGGGATTCGTGCGGCTCCAGAGCGGCTTCGGCACGGAGCCGAACATGCTGCCGCCGTCGAGCCACAGGTAACCCGCCTCGACCGTGTCGAGCGTCCAGTCCCCGAGTGCGAGCGTGCTCATCCGGGGAAAGATGCGCGACGGGTGTCTCCGGGGTCAAACCTCGCGAGCGCGCACTGGTCCCGGGTCGGAACGCACGACGGGCGCCCGACCGGAGCCGGACGCCCGCAAGGGGAGGGTCGTGCGTTCCGCTCAGCGGAACAGGGACTTGATGTGCGCGAAACTGACGGTACGCGTCGGCGTCGTGCTGCCGGCTCCCGGCCCCGCCACCAGGTAGAGGATGTCGGAGAAGTCGTTGTCGCTCTCGCCGCGACCGAGGCCCACGGGGGAGCCGCTGTCGGAGAACTCGCAGGCCACGAGCCAGGAGTTGGAGCCGAGCCAGCGCGAGACGTCGTAGACGAGCATCTGGATGTCGCCGTCGTACGGCTCGTGGTGGGCGCCGTGCCCGTACGGGCCGACGTCGTTCAGGAACCGGTTGCTGAAGTAGATGCTCGCCGGCCCGTCCTCTTCGTCATCCTCGCCGGCCTTGAGCTGGACGTAGAACCCGAACCGGACCACCGCGGCGGGCAGGCGGAGGATCGTCTTCGATCCGCGCAGGCGGACGTTCTCGAATACCACGCCGTCGCCCACGCCGTCGATCACGGGGACGGCTCCGGTCTCCTCGTACCAGCCGAGCACGCCGTGCGGGTTCTTCCGGTCGACGAGCGTGATCTGGATCGCCCTTGCCGTGCCCGGGTTCACCCAGACGAACGGGTCGAGATCGCCGGGGTGCGCTCCGATGAAGTCCGTGCGCACGTTGACGCGCCCCGGGCCGATGAAGCGGTCCACCTTCCGCTGCAGGTCGTGCAGCGAGCCGTCACGGCTGGGACCCATGACGACCCCGACGGGCGCGGTCGCGAGTGCAGATGCGGCGGCCATGAGCAGCGCAAGCGCTGCCCAGGCCCGGAGGTGTGGGTGCCTCATCGAGGCTCTCCTGCGTGGGGGCCGGAGTGTCCAAAGGCAAAGGTGGAGCAATGGGGTTCCGGGGCTCCGTGCCGCCGGTCGCTCGCGCAAAGGGTGGGAGGGGCGCGAACGGGGACTGCGTTGCCGTTGAGTCTGACGGAATGCATTCCGCAAGCGCAAGCGGAATCGCGATGCAAAACTCCGGATTCTCGTGCGAGCTGCATCGCCGTGACGCTGCGTTCAGCGTGCGCGAATCCCGTTCGGTGGGATGCGTCCACGACGTGCTCGTGCCGACGACGGCGTGGACGTTCGCTCGATTTCGCGCGGGGCAATTGCCCCAAACTCGATCCGCCGCCGCGCGCGCGACGACGCGGAGCCGCTAGATGTGAATCGCGCGGCCCGCCACCGCGAGCGCCGCTTCCTTCACCGCCTCGGGCAGCGTCGGGTGCGCGTGCACCGAGCGCGCGAGATCTTCGGCGCTCGCGCCCAGCTCCATCGCCACGACCAGCTCGGCGATGAGCGCGCTCGCGTGCGGTCCCACGATGTGGGCGCCGAGCACGCGGTCGGTGGCGGCGTCGGCCACGATCTTCACCTGGCCGTCCTTCTCCCCCATGGCCTTCGCGCGGGGATTGGCGAGGAACGGGAACGTGCCCACCCGGATGGGCACGCCCTGCGCCTTCGCGTCCTCCTCCGAAAGGCCCACCGTGGCGAGTTCGGGCCACGTGTAGACCACGCTCGGGATCGCCGCGTAGTTGACGTGCCCGGCCTGGCCCGCCATGCGCTCGACGCAGGCGATGCCCTCCTCCTCCGCCTTGTGCGCGAGCATGGGCCCCGCGATCACGTCGCCGATCGCGAACACGCCGGGGAGGCTCGTTTCGTAATGCGCGTCGACCTCGATGCGCCCTCGGGCGTCGAACCGGAGGCCGAGCTCGCGCGCCCCGAGGCCGTCCGTATAGGGCCGCCGCCCCACCGCCACGAGCAGGACGTCGGCGCGCTCGACGCTCGAGTCACCGCCGGCCGCGGGCGCCACCTCGACGATCACCGTGTCCTGCTCCACGCGCGCCGAGCGCACCGAGACGCCGAAGCGGAACTGGATCCCCTGCCGCTCGAGCGAGCGCTGGAGGAGCCGCGCGCTGCCGGCATCCGCGCCGGGCACGATGCGATCGAGCAGCTCGAGCACGGTGACCTCGCTCCCCAGCCGGCGCCAGACCGAGCCCAGCTCGAGCCCGATCGCGCCCGCGCCCACCACGAGCAATCGCGCCGGCACCTGCGCGAGTACCAGCGCGTCGGTGCTGTGCACGATGCGCCGCCCGTCGAACGCGATCCCCGGAAGGGCCGCCGCCTTGCTGCCGGTCGCGATGAGGACGCGCGTGGCCGCGAGCCGGCGGGGCGCCCCACTGCCGGTGACCTCCACCTCGCCCGCGGAGACGAGCCGGCCGGTGCCGGTGACGCGCTGGACCTTGTTCTTGCGGAAGAGTCCGTCGACGCCGCGGGTCAGCTCCTTCACCACCTGGTCCTTCCGCGCCTGCATCGCGGCGAGGTCGAGTGTCAGCCCCTCGACGCGCACCCCGTGCGTGGCGAGCCCGCGGCGCGCGTGCTCGAAGTGCTCGCTCGAGTCGAGCAGCGCCTTGCTCGGGATGCAGCCCACGTTCAAGCAGGTGCCGCCGAGCGTCGGGTACTTCTCGACGCAAGCGGTCTTCATTCCGAGCTGCGCGGCGCGAATCGCGGCCACGTAGCCGCCGGGGCCCGAGCCGATCACCACCAGGTCGAACGCGCCCTCGCTCACGTCGTCTCCCCTACACGCCGAGCAGCATGCGCTCGGGGTCCTCGAGCCGCTCCTTCACCTTGACGAGGAACGTGACCGCCTGCTGGCCGTCGATGACGCGATGGTCGTAGGAGAGCGCCACGTACATCATGGGCCGCACGACCACGGCGTCACCCACGGCGATCGGGCGCTTCTCGATCTTGTGCATGCCGAGAATGCCACTCTGCGGCGGATTCAGGATGGGCGTGGAGAGCAGGCTGCCGAACACGCCCCCGTTCGTGATCGTGAACGTGCCGCCCGAGAGCTCCTGCGGCGTGAGCTGCGCGTCGCGGGCGCGCTGCGCCATGCGCGCGACCTCGCGCTCGAGCCCGGCGAAATCGAGCCGGTGCGCGTCGCGCACGACGGGCACCACGAGGCCCCGCTCGGTGCTCGTCGCGACCCCGAGGTGCACCGCGCGGTGGTAAACGAGATCGGTGCCGCGGATCTCCGCGTTGACGGCCGGCACGTCGGCGAACGCGAGGATGCAGGCGCGCGCGAAGAAGCTCATGAAGCCGAGCTTCACGCCGTGCGTCTTTTCGAATGCCTCGCGGTGGCGCGCGCGCACGTCCATGACGCGCGACATGTCGATCTCGTTGAACGTGGTCAGGATCGCAGCGGTGTGCTGTGCCTGGACGAGCCGCTCCGCGATCCGGAGCCGGATGCGGGTCATGGGAACGACCTGCTCGTCGGCCTCGAGGGCGGGCAAGGCGAATGGCGCGGTCGGTTCGGGGTCCGGCGTCGCTTCGTGTTGATCCGGCGCGGCTGCGGGTGCGGGCGCCGTTCCCGCGGCGAAGCCCAGCGCGTCCTGCTTGAGGATGCGGCCGCCGGGCCCCGTCCCGGGGATCGCCCCGGGGTCGAGCCCGCGCTCCTCCACGATCTTGCGCACCGGGGTCGAGCCCGCGCTCCTCCACGATCTTGCGCACCG
>DATDEX010000239.1:0-2853 GCA_036522895.1 Candidatus Eiseniibacteriota bacterium
AGCGTGCGCAGCCACGCGCCCGGCCCGCGGAACGCGTCGTGCGTCGCGGCATCGGTGCCGTCGAGCGACACCCGCAGCTCGAGCGCGAACCGCGCGCGGCGCGAGAGCGCGGCGAGCCACGCCACCCGCCGCGCCGTGAACAACGTGCCGTTCGTGAGCACGCTCACCGGGGCGAGCGCGAGCGCGTCCTCGAGGATGGGCTCGATCTCGGGGTGGAGGAACGGCTCGCCGCCCGTGAGGTAGATCTCCTTCACCCCCAGCGCGAGCGCCTCCGCGACGCGCCCGCGGACCTCGGCGCGCGACATCATCGCGTGGCGCTCCTCGTCGGGACCGCAGCTCACGAAGCAGTGCGTGCACGCGAGATTGCAGAGCGTCCCCGCGACCTGCACCCACAGGGCGTCCAGGTGGTGGAACGGTTGCTCGGGAAAGGCTCCGGGCGGGGCATTCCGCGAAGGCTCTTCGCCGGCGAGGGCGGGAATCGTCACGCCGGGGCCAAATCTAGGGCGCGCCGGGCCCGGCGCGCTTTGACGGGTCATCTCACGGGACATAGTCTGTAGTGTTACCTTGCACTCGCAGGGAGGACCGGAGCCCGTCCGGCGCGTGCGCGAGCGGTTCCGGGGCCCGAAACGCCGGGCCCGGCCGCGTGCGGCCGGCGGCCTGGAGGCAATATGCGAGAAGATGTCGAGAAAGTCATCCAGCAGCTGCGCCCCATGGTGCAGTCGGACGGCGGCGACCTCGAGCTCCTGAACGTCTCGGAGGAGGGGGTCGTGACCATCCGCCTGCACGGTTCGTGCAGCGGCTGTTCCAGTTCCACCACGACGCTGCGCAACGGGATCGAGCGCTACCTGCGCTACAAGCTGCCGCAGATCACGCAGGTGCACGCGGAGTAGCCATGATGTACGGCTACGGAGTGTTCATCGCCGCCTTCCTGATCGGCGGCACCGTGCTGCTGGCGATCGGCCTCAACCGGGCGCGCGAGTGGTGGGAGAGTCGCCGCGACCGGCGTTAGCCCCGCCGCCGCGCACCCGCACCTTTCCACGCCGCACCGCCCCGGTGCGGTCCGAGAGCCACCGCCAGAGGGATCCCGCCCCGTGATCACGCCCGAAGCCGTCCTCGCCGCACTCGGCACGGTGAACGACCCCGACCTCCACCGCGACCTCGTCACGCTCGGCATGGTCGAGGCGGTGACGGTCGACGGCGGCAGCGTCAGCTTTACACTCGTGCTCACCACCTCGGCGTGCCCGTTGAAGGCGCAGATCGAGGACGAGTGCCGCGCCGCCGTCACGGGCATCGCGGGCGTGACCGACGTGGCCATCACCACGACGAGCCGCGTGCGGAAGCCGAAGGATCCCTCGGCGGACCGGAAGGCGCTCGAGGGCGTCGGGCACGTGATCGCGGTGGGCTCGGGGAAGGGCGGGGTGGGGAAGAGCACGGTCGCGGCGAACCTCGCGATCGCGCTCGCGCAGACCGGCGCGAACGTCGGGCTCCTGGACGGCGACATCTACGGCCCGAACCTGCCGCGCATGCTCGGGGTGCAGCGCCAGCCCTACCAGCGCGACGGCAAGATCGTGCCGCTCGAGGCGCACGGTATCCGCTTCATGTCCATGGGCCTCCTGGTCGAGGCGGGCGAGGCCGTGGTCTGGCGCGGCCCCATGCTGCACGGCGCGATCAAGTCGTTCCTGAACGACGTGGACTGGTCGGGCTGCGACTACCTGCTCGTCGACCTGCCGCCGGGCACCGGCGACGTCCAGCTCTCGCTCATCCAGCAGACCGTGGTGACCGGGGCGGTCGTGGTCACCACGCCGAGCACGGTGGCGATCGAGGACGCGGTCAAGGCCATCCGCATGTTCGACAAGCTCTCCGTTCCGGTGATGGGCGTGATCGAGAACATGAGCTACTTCATCTGCCCCCACTGCAGCACGCGCCACGACATCTTCTCGACCGGCGACGCGCAGGTGCGAACGCTGGCGCTCGGCCTGCCGTTCCTGGGCGCGCTGCCGCTCGAGTCCGCGGTGCGGGTGGGCGGCGACACCGGCGCCCCGATCGTGGCGTCCGATCCCGACGGCGCCACGGCGCGGGCGTTCAAGACGATCGCCGGCGCGCTCGCGCAGCGCATCAGCATCACCACGCTCGGCGCCTCGGTGGGCTCGCCCGCATGAGCCCCGTCTACGCCGACCACGCCGCCACGACGCGGCCCGCCCCCGAGGTCGTGGCCGCCATGCTGCCCTGGCTGGGCGAGCAGTTCGGCAACCCGTCGAGCGTCCACTCGCGCGGCGAGACGGCCCGCGACGCCATGGAAGCGGCGCGACTCGACGTGGCGCGACTCCTGGGAGCGCAGTCGGAAGAGATCGTGTTCACGGCGACGGGCAGCGAGTCGAACGCGCTCGCGCTCGAGGGCGCGATGCGGGCCGCCTCCGGCCGCAGGCGGCTCGTCACGACCGCGATCGAGCACGCCTCCGTGCTCGGGACGGCGCGCGCGCTCGAGGGCGCGGGCTTCGCGCTCACCGTGCTCCCGGTGCGCCCGAACGGCGCCGTGGACCCGGACGAGGTCGCGGCCGCGCTCGGGGACGACGTCGCGCTCGTGAGCGTGATGGCGGTGAACAACGAGACCGGCGTCCTCCAGCCGCTGGACGAGCTGGGGCCGCTCGTCAAGCAGTGCGGCGCGCTGCTGCACGTCGACGCCATGCAGGCCCCGGGCAAGCTTCCGATCTCCGTCGACGGCTGGCAGGCGGACTTGGTGAGCGTGGCCGCGCACAAGTTCCACGGCCCGCTCGGCGCCGCCGCGCTCTTCGTGCGCCGCCGCACGCGGCTCGAGCCGCTCATCCACGGCGGCCGGCACGAGCGCGGCCGGCG
>DATDEX010000240.1:0-8006 GCA_036522895.1 Candidatus Eiseniibacteriota bacterium
AGGTCCCCCCAGCTTCCATGGCGTGACGGGCGGTGTGTACAAGGCCCGGGAACGTATTCACCGTGGCGTGGCTGATCCACGATTACTAGCGATTCCAGCTTCATGTGGTCGAGTTGCAGACCACAATCCGAACTTAGACCGGCTTTTGGCGATTGGCGCACTCTTGCGAGTTGGCGACGCTCTGTACCGGCCATTGTAGCACGTGTGTCGCCCTGGACGTAAGGGCCATGATGACTTGACGTCGTCCCCACCTTCCTCCGGTTTGACACCGGCAGTCTCCCTAGAGTGCCCGGCATAACCCGCTGGTAACTAGGGACAAGGGTTGCGCTCGTTGCGGGACTTAACCCAACATCTCACGACACGAGCTGACGACAGCCATGCAGCACCTGTGCACGAACTCCGAAGAGGGGCCGATGTTTCCACCGGCTTTCCCGTGCATGTCAAGCCCAGGTAAGGTTCTTCGCGTTGCTTCGAATTGAACCACATGCTCCACCGCTTGTGCGGGCCCCCGTCAATTCCTTTGAGTTTCAGCCTTGCGACTGTACTCCCCAGGCGGCATATTTAACGCGTTAGCTCCGGCACGGACAGAATGAACTGCCCACACCAAATATGCATCGTTTAGGGCGTGGACTACCAGGGTATCTAATCCTGTTTGCTACCCACGCTTTCGTGTCTCAGCGTCAGTTACGGTCCAGAAAGCCGTCTACACCACCGGTGTTCCTCCTGATATCTACGCATTTCACCGCTACACCAGGAATTCCCACATCCTCTCCCGTACTCAAGCCAAGCAGTATGAGATGCCGGTCCTCGGGTGAGCCGAGGCATTTCACATCCCACTTACCTGACCGCCTACACGCCCTTTACGCCCAGTGATTCCGAACAACGCTTGCTCCCCCCGTGTTACCGCGGCTGCTGGCACGGAGTTAGCCGGAGCTTATTCGTCCGGTACCGTCAAACGACCAGATTATTCACCTGATCGCATTTCTTCCCGAACAAAAGGGGTTTACAACCCAAGGGCCTTCATCCCCCACGCGGCGTCGCTCGGTCAGGGTTTCCCCCATTGCCGAAGCCTCTCGACTGCTGCCTCCCGTAGGAGTCTGGGCCGTATCTCAGTCCCAGTGTGGCTGACCATCCTCTCAGACCAGCTACCCATCGTCGCCTTGGTGGGCCATTACCCCGCCAACTAGCTAATGGGACGCGAGACCATCTCCATCCGGTAGCTTATAAATAGAGGCCACCTTTGACCTCAGGACCATGCGATCCCGTGGTCTCATGCGGTATTAGCACTCCGTTGGGAGTGTTATCCCCCTGATGAAGGCAGGTTTCTCACGCGTTACTCACCCGTTCGCCACTCTACTCGAGGAGTTGCCCCCTCTTTCGCGTTCGACTTGCATGCCTAATCCACGCCGCCAGCGTTCGTTCTGAGCCAGGATCAAACTCTCCATGGTAAAAATGGAGATCATGCAGAGGACCAAGGTCCCCCGCACGGATCAATTGCAAGGTATTGATGCCGATGGACCAAACCGCGCCCACCGACAAGGACTTGCCGGGCTTTCGAAGTCACGTGCGCTATTCAGTTTTCAAAGATCGGAGACACGTCAAACGCCTTCCGCGAGACACCCATCCGAAGGATGGGTCGGGAAGGCGGACGGGGAACTTAGCCTCGACTGCTGTTGGTGTCAACAGGGTGTGTGCGAGGTAGGCCTTGTTCCTGCAGCGCGGGCAATATATGTGCGGTCGCGGCCACTGTCAACCCCACCCCCTGGCCTCGACCTAGCTGTTGCGGCAAAAGGAGTTATCGGCCGGGAACCGGGGGCGCTGAAGACCGTTCTGCGCGCGATGCGCGGCCCGTCTGCCTGGGATTCGAGCGAACGCCGCCCTCCGGCCGAACTGCCGCGGCCCGCACGCGAACCCGCACGTTCTGTCCCGCTCGCGCGCCGCGCACGCCGACTGGACGCGCGGCCGGGGGTACGTTATCCACTGCGACCCGGGCCCGCACGCCGCGGGGCCGGCCACCCCACCCCGGCGCGCCCCGGCCTGGAGCTCCACACGATGAAGCTGGATTTCTACGCGGATCTCGAGGCCCGTGGTCTCGTCCACCAGGCGACGTCGGACGAACTGGTGCCGCTGCTGCGCGCCGAGTCGGTGACCGCCTACATCGGGTTCGATCCCACCGCGGACAGCCTGCACGTCGGGAGCCTGCTCCCGGTCCTCGCCCTCGTGCGCCTGCAGCGCGCGGGGCACAAGCCGATCGCGGTCGTGGGTGGCGGCACGGGCATGATCGGCGATCCGAGCGGCAAATCGGCGGAGCGCAACCTGCTGACCGCCGAGCTCATCGACGCCAACCTCGCCGGCCAGAAGCGGCAGCTCGAGCGATTCCTCGACTTCTCCGGGCCGAGCGCGGCGCGCGTCGTCAACAACCTCGACTGGCTCGGGAAGCTCGACCTGATCGGGTTCCTGCGCGACATCGGCAAGCACTTCAGCGTCAACGCGATGATCCAGCGCGACTCCGTGCAGCTGCGTCTCACCGGGCGCGACCAGGGGATCTCCTTCACGGAGTTCACCTACGCGCTGCTTCAGGCCGTCGATTTCCTCGAGCTCTTCGACCGTTTCGGGTGCCGGCTCCAGATGGGCGGCAGCGATCAGTGGGGCAACATCACGGACGGCTGCGATCTGATCCGCCGCCTCCGCCAGGGCAGCGCGTTCGGGCTCACGATGCCGCTCGTCACCCGCGCGGACGGCACCAAGTTCGGCAAGAGCGAGAGTGGCAACGTGTGGCTCGATCCCCGGCGCACGAGCCCGTTCGCGTTCTACCAGTACTGGCTCAACACGTCCGACGAGGACGTCGTGCGCTCGCTGCGCTACTTCACGTTCATGGAGCTCGCGGCGCTCGAGGCGCTGGCCGGGAGTCACGCGGCGCACCCCGAGAAGCGCGAGGCCCAGCGCGTGCTCGCGCGGCAGGTCACGGCCCTCGTCCACGGCGAGGCGGCGCTGGCGAGCGCCGAGCGAACGACCGCGGTGCTGTTCGATGGCGGCGACCTGCGCACCCTTTCGCCCTCCGAGCTCGTCGAAGGATTGGGGGATGCGCCCCGCACCCGGCTTTCTGCGTCGGAGCTCTCAGGGGCGGGGTTCGACCTGCCCAGCGCGCTGGTACGCTGTGGGTTGGCACCCTCCAAGGGCCAGGCGCGGACCGCCATCGAGGCCGGTGCCGTGTCCATCAATCATGAACTGGTCAAAGATGCCAACCGGATGCTCACGAACCGCGACCTTCTGGCCGAAAGATTCGTGGTACTCCGCCGTGGCAAGAAGACTTACAGCCTGATCGACGTGGCGGACTGAAGCTCGAGGCCGGGCGCTCTCCAGTTGCCCCGCCCTGTGGCCCACCCTACGCTCCCCGAAAGGCCCAACCCCCATGACCCCTCCTCCCGACTGGCGACTCGAAAGGAGCAGCCCGCACACGCTGTACGAGCCTGCCGTGCGAGCGGCACGCGAGTTCCCGTGGCGGTTGTTCTTCACCGTCGTCGTGGTGGCCGTGTTCGGCTCGGCGGGAGCGGTGTTCGGGCTCGTGGAGTGGCTGCGGAACGACCTCCCGTCGCCGGCGAAGCTCACCGCGATGGAGACCCCGGTCAAGACCACGGTGTTCGACTCCCGTGGCCGGGTGCTGCACGAGTTCTACCGGGAGAACCGCTCGGTCGTGCCGCTCAAGAACATTCCACGGTCGCTCGTGAACGCGACGCTCTCCACCGAGGACCGCAACTTCTACCAGCACTGGGGCGTCGACCTGTGGGGCGTCGGACGCGCGGTGGTCACCGACGTCATGCACATGCGGCGCGCCCAGGGCGGCAGCACGATCACGCAGCAGCTCGCGCGCAACCTGTTCAACATGTACGAAAAGTCGTTCACGCGAAAGCTCAAGGAGCTGGTGCTCGCGATCGACCTCGAGCGCACGTACTCGAAGGACCAGATCCTCGAGATGTACTTCAACCAGATCTATTTCGGGGAGGGCGCCTACGGCGTCGAGGCCGCGGCCAAGACCTATTTCGCCAAGCCGCTCGGCGAGCTGTCGCTGCAGGAATGCGCGCTGCTCGCGGGCATCCCGGCCAACCCGAGCCTCTACTCGCCGCGCCGCCGCCCGCAGGCCGCGATGGCGCGCCGCGCGAAGGTGCTGCGCAACATGCTCGCCACCGGGGCCATCACCCAGGTCGAGTTCGACCGCGCCGTGCAGTCGCCGCTCGGCGTCACCACAGTGCGCTACAGCAACGATCGCGCCGCCTATTTCGTGGAAATGGTGCGCCAGCACCTCGACGAGAAGTACGGCTCCAACTCGGTCTACGAAGGCGGGCTCAAGGTGTACACGACGCTCGACGCCGACCTGCAGGTCCTGGCCGAGAAGGCGATCGAGCGGCAGCTGACGTTCCTCGAGAAGGACCTGAAGCTCAAGCAGACTCGCGCCGCGTTCGACGCCGCCGTGGCCTCGGGCAAGCTTCCGCCGGGCGGCCGCACGCCGTACCTGCAGGGCGCGGTCGTGGCGCTCGATCCCAAGACCGGCGCGATCCGCGCGCTGCTCGGCGGCCGCGACTGGAACGAGAGCAACTTCAACCGTGCGGTGCAGGCCTCGCGCCAGCCGGGCTCTTCGTTCAAGCCGTTCGTGTACGCGGCCGCGATGGACAACGGCTTCAAGCCCACCGACACGATCGTGGACGAGCCGGTGACGTTCGACGGCGGCGACGGCAAGCCCTATGAGCCGCAGAATTACGATCAGAAGTTCCGCGGCCCGATCACGCTGCGCTACGCGCTGCAGGAGTCGGTGAACATCCCGGCCATCAAGCTGCTGCGCAAGGTCGGCACCTCGCTGGTCGCGAGCTACGCACGGCGGCTGGGGATCAAGAGCCCGATCGGCCAGAACCTGTCGCTGGCGCTCGGCTCGAGCGAGGTGAACCTGCTCGAACTCACCTCGGCCTACGCGGTGTTCGCCGATCGCGGCGTGCGCAACGACCCGATGTTCATCACGAAGGTCGAGGACAAGAACGGCGTCGTGCTCGAGCGGAGCCAGGAGCGGCCGTACGAGGTGCTGTCCGAGGGCACGGCCGCCACCATGACGAGCATGCTGCAGTCGGTCATGGATCACGGCACCGGCTTCCCGGCGCGCGCCGCCGGCTTCACGATCCCGGCCGCGGGCAAGACGGGCACCATGGACGAGTACATGGACGCCTGGTTCGTGGGCTACGTCCCGAGCCTGGTCCTGGGCGTGTGGGTGGGCTTCGACGAGAAGAAGACGATCGGCCCGGGCATGACCGGCGCGCGCGCCGCGCTGCCGATCTGGACCGAGATCATGCTCGGCGCGACCCGCGGCAAGCCGGTCGAGGACTTCGCGCTGCCGGCGGGCATGGTGTCGCGAACGGTGTGCGCCGAGTCCGGCATGCTGGCCACCGACCAGTGCCCGAACACCGCGACCGAGATGTACGAGGAGGGCTCCGAGCCCACCGAGTACTGCACGACGCACCCGGGTCACCCGCTCGACCCGAACGCGCACACGTGGAGCCGCCCCGACTCGATGGACGAAGACCTGCACGACATCGACAAGACGCCCGGCAAGGAAGAGATCCACATCTGATCCGCGCGGCGCGGGGCGTGTGGTGGCTCCGGTGACGGACACGGTCGGCGCGCGCGCGCACGGGCGCGACAACAACTTCAACCTCGTGCGCCTCGTCGCGGCGGGCCTCGTGCTGGTGAGCCACTCGTGGCCGCTCACCGCCACGCCGGGCGAGCCGCTCGAGCGTTTCGCGAACTTCTCGCTCGGCCACCTGGGCGTCGACATCTTCTTCGTGGTGAGCGGGTTCCTCGTGACCGGCAGCCTGCTCGCCCGCGGCTCGCTCGCCTCGTTCGTGCGGGCCCGCGCTCTGCGCATCTTCCCGGCGCTCGTCGCGAACGCGTTCGGCACCGCGATGCTCATCGGGCCGTTCGTGACCCAACTGCCGCTCGGCCGCTATTTCGCCGCGTGGGACACGTGGCGGTTCGCGCTCCAGAACTCCACCACCTGGCCGTGGGGCGTGCGCTGGTGGCTGCCGGGTGTGTTCCTGCACCAGCCCGGCGGGCCCGCCGTGAACGGGGCGCTGTGGTCGCTGCCCTGGGAGCTCACGATGTACGTGATGCTCGCGGTGCTCGGCGCGCTGCTGCTCCGCCGCCGCCCGCTCCTCACGCGCGCGGGCGTTCGCAACGTCGTTCTCTTCCTCGCCGTCGCGGCCTCGCTCGGGCACGGGCTCAACGAGGGCCTCGACTGGACCGAGCGGTTCGAGATCGTGCAGGGCCTGCGGCTCGTGGCGCTCTTCTTCACCGCCGGCGCGCTCCAGCTCTACCGCGACCGCCTGCCGCTCTCGTCGCCGCTCTTCGGCGCGGCGCTCGTGACGCTCGCGGCGGCGATGCGCTGGCACGGCTTCGCGCTCGCGCTCTACCCGCCGGCGCTCGGCTACGTCGTGCTCTGGCTGGCGCTCGTGCCGGCGGGCGCGCTGCGGCTCTACAACCGGCTCGGCGACTACTCGTACGGCTTCTACCTGTGGCAGTTCCCGCTCCAGCAGTGCATCGTGCTCGCGCGCCCGCACGTCACCCAGCCGCAGCTCCTGCTCGCGTCGCTGCCCGCGGCGCTCCTCCTCGCGGTCGTGTCGTGGCACGTCGTCGAGGCCCCGGCGCTGGCACTCAAGGATCGCGTCACGGGTGCCCCCGCGCGCGCCACCGGCTGACGCGGGCGCACCACGGCGAGACGAGCGGTTCACTTCCCCGGTGCGCGCTTCGGGACTGCTTCGGAAATCGCCCCACGATCCCGGCCCGGGATCATTTCTAAAACCAATGCATCAGATGTATAGAGTGCGACGGCGGTTCGCAGGACTCCCTTTTAGCCAACGCCCGCATGCTTTAGAGTGGAGCTAGCCTTATGAATCCCAAAGACTTCGCAAGCCAGATCGAGAAGCTGGGGGCGCTCGACGAGCCGGTGCGGCGGCGGCTCTACTTGGTCGTCGTGGCCGAGCAGGACGGCGGCATGAGTCGCGACGCCGCGGCCAAGGCGGCTGGCGTGACGCGCGCGCTCGCGGCGTTCCACCTCGACAAGCTGGTCGAGGCCGGACTCCTCGATGCGAGCTTTCGCCGGCTCTCGGGCCGGACCGGCCCCGGGGCCGGGCGTCCCGCGAAGCTCTACCGACGTTCGGGCGCGCAACTCGACGTGACGCTCCCCGAGCGACGCTACGAGTGGGCGGCGAAGATCCTGGCGCGAGCGCTCGCCGAGGCCGAGTCGGAGGCGACGCGCGAGGCACTCCGAAACGCCGCGCGCGCGCACGGCGAGGAGCTGGGACGCGACCTGGGCTCGAGCGGCCGGCGCACGGCACCGCTCCACGCGGCCGCGCGCGCGCTCGAGACGTGCGGGTTCGAGCCGAAGCGCGCGCCGGAGGGCCAGCTCGTGCTCCGCAACTGCCCGTTCGATTCGCTGCGCGCCGGCTGTCGCGAGGCGATCTGCGGCATGAACCTGGCGCTCATCCAAGGGCTCCTCAACGGGCTCGAGCTGTCCGAGGTCAAGGCCACGCTGGAACCGCAGCCCGACACGTGCTGTGTCGCGCTCCGGTTGCGACCGGCGCCGGAGGGCGAGGCGTCGCCGCGGTAGCACCCGGCGGCGCCGGCTCGCCGGGCCGCCCCGCGATCAACCGTCCACGCGCTCCAGCACGAGATCGTCCGGCAGCGGTGCCGGGGCGGCGTCGCCGATCGTGAAGCACGCGAGCGCACGCCGAACGAACGCGTCGTCCGGCGCGGCGAGGTGGAGCCGCGCGAACACCTCGCCGCGCGCCACACGCGCCCCGCGGGCGCTGGCCATCACGATTCCGACCTGCGGGTCCACCGGGTCCTCCTTCGCGCGCCGGCCGCCGCCCATGGCGACGACCAGCTCGCCGAGCGCGAAGCAGTCGCAGCCCGCGAGCCAGCCGTCGCGCGGCGCGGCGAGCTCCACGACCACGGGCGCGGGATGG
>DATDEX010000241.1:0-11529 GCA_036522895.1 Candidatus Eiseniibacteriota bacterium
GGCGAGAGGCCGCGCGCTCGCGAGCCTCACCGCCACCGACGCGCACGCGAACACGAACGACACCAACTACATCTTCCTCACCTACGTGCTCTCGCACCTGCCCGTCGGCGTCGTGGGGCTCGTGCTCGCGGCGATCTTCGCCGCGGCCATGAACTCGAGCATGTCGGAGCTGAACGCGCTCGCCGCGACCACGGTGGTGGACGTGGTCCAGCGCCTGCCGTGGCGGGTGGGGGAGGAGGCGCTCCTCGGCTGGTCGCGCGGCGCGACGCTCTTCTGGACGGTGTTCGCGGTGGGATTCGCGCAGTTCGCGGGCCGGCTCGGCTCGCTCGTCGAGGCGGTGAACGTGATGGGCTCGCTCTTCTACGGCGCCATCCTCGGAATCTTCCTCACCGCGTTCATGGTGAAGCGCGCGGGGGGAAGCGCGGTGTTCGTCGCCGCGCTCGTCGGCGAAGCGGCGGTGATCGCGTGCTGGCGTCTCACGCCGCTCTCGTTCCTGTGGTGGAACCTGATCGGCTGCGTTCTCACGGTGGGCGTGGCGGCGGCCCTGGCGGCGCGCTTCCCGCGCCGCGAGCCCGCCTGACGCCGCCGGCGACCGGGCCCGGGAGCGCGACGCGCCCGGCCCCGCCGGGGCGTCGCGCTCCGGCCCGTCACTTCTTCGCGGTCCACTCCGAGAGCAGCTTCTCGTTCCCCTCGATCTGCGCCTTCTCGAGCGTCGTGTCCGCCTTCCCGAAGGCGATGGACTTCTTCATGAGCGCGACGGCGTTCTTCGTGTCGCCCTGCTTCGCGGCGAGGCGCGCGAGGAGCCCGGTCGTCTGAAAGTTCTGTTTCACCTTGGCGGCGGCCTGCGCCCACTTCGCGGCCTCGTCCGGCACCACCCCCGCGTCCACGGCCCAGGCGGCGGCGCGGTACGGAGTGCGCCAGTCGTCCGGCTTCGCGGCCGCGATCGCGGCCCGCGCGGCGGCCAGGGTTTTCCCGTTCGTGTCCACGGTGATCTTGAGCGGCACCGACAGCTTCTCCCACCGGAGATCGAGGGTCACGGCGTCGGCGGTGGGATCGTCGAACGTGAACTGCATGCGCTCGGTGAACGCGCCGGACTCCGGCTTCACCGTGACGCGCAGCGTGTCGCGCTTGGGGTCGTACGCGAACGCGCCCCACATGTCCTTCTGGTTCGAGAACGCCACCGTCCAGCTCTCCGGCGTGGGGATGGTGACGAACGCGTACGTGCCGGCGGGGAGCTTCTGGCCCTCGACCATGATGTCGTCGGTACAGGTGAAGCGCGTGGCCTCGTTGGCGCCCGTCCGCCACGGCTGGCTCCAGGGCACGAGCGCGCCCCAGATCGCGCGACCTTTGACGCCGGGCCGCGAGTACTCGATCGCGAGCTTCGTGGTGCCCACGGTCTGCTCGACCCGGGCGGCGGGGCTCGGGCGCGGGGTGGTGAATTCCTGGGCCGCGGCCGGCAGGGCGAGGGCCATGGCGAGCACACTCGCCGCGAGGCGCGCGACTTGCAGGTCTTTCGAGTGGAGCCGCATCGGGAAGTACCTCCGAGTTGTTGGAAGTGATGGCCGGGCAGGCCGGTGAGCACGCTGGGTGGGTCCGGGGGCGTGGCGGGTCAGACGACCTGCCGGGGCCTCCCGGGTCTGCACATCGATCGGCCGTCACGGGCATTTTGCCATGTCACGCCCCGCGCGCCGAGGTAGAATACCCACGGCGTTCCGAAGTCGTCCGTCTCTCATAGGCCCCCGTACTGGGAGGGAGCATGCATCTGAGTCGCAACATCCTCCTCGCCGCCGCTCTCACCGCGCTCGCCGCCGGCAGCGCGTTCGCCTGTCCGCATCACGGCCCTCGCGCCACCGGGCTGGATTCGAGGTCCGTACTCTCGAGCGTTCCCCAACGTGTGTCGAATGCCCGCGCGGCCGCGCTGGTCGCGTGGAAGCCGCGCGCCTGGACGCTCGTCGCCCCGAGCCAGGCGCAGGGCATGCGCGTGGCCATCGACCCCGTCGATGGCGCCATGGGCATGCCGAGCCCCGATCAGCTCTCGCAGGAACAGCTCGTGATCGGTGACGACGCGCCCGTGTCGGTCGAGCGGTCCGCGAACGGTACGATTACCGCGCACCTCGACGATCGCTGGGCGGACTTCGCCGTGGCGACGATCGGGTCGGATGGGAAGCCCGGCTGGACCTGCGTGCCGGGCCGCAAGGCCGCCGTGAAGTTCATGCAGAACCCGGTCCCGCCGGTCGCACCGGTGGCGCCCAAGTGGGAGGAGAAGTGACCATGCGCACGCTCCTTCGCACGCTCGGCACCGCGGCCCTGCTCGCGGCCCTCGCCTCGCCGGCCTTCGCGTCGGCGACCATCAACATCATCAACCTGGACGGCGCCGGCGAAGGGTTCAACGACGCCACGCCCGCCGCGCCCGTGGGCGGCAATCCCGGCACGACCATCGGCCAGCAGCGGCTCAACTGCTTCACGCACGCGGCGGCCATCTGGGCCGGCATCCTGACCTCGGCGGTGCCGATCAACATCCAGGCGCAGTTCAACCCGCTCACCTGTAACGCCACGAGCGCCGTGCTGGGCGCGGCCGGCCCCATCACGGTGACCGCGAACGATCCCTCGTTCGAGTTCCAGGGCTACTGGTATCACCAGGCGCTCGCCAACAAGGAAAAGGGCTCGGACACCGATCCCGCCGACAACGACATCAACGCGCAGTTCAACTCGAACCTCGGGCAGACGGGCTGTCTCACCGGCTCCGGCTGGTACTACGGCTTCGACCACAACGAGGGCGCGCTCATCGACCTCCTGGATGTGCTGCTCCACGAGTTCGGACACGGCCTGGGCTTCAGCACCACGACCAGCGGCTCCACCGGCCAGTTCCTGAACGGTCCGCCGGCGCTGCCCGCGGTGTGGGACAAGTTCATCTTCGACGAGACGGCGCTGCTCCACTGGGACCAGATGACGAATACTCAGCGCGTCAACTCCGCGATCAACACGAACCACTTGGTCTGGGACGGCGCGGAGGTTAACTCCGCCGGGCCGGCGTTCCTGAGCCACGCTCCCGAGGTCGCCGTGCCGTACGCACCCGGCACGGTCGACGCGAACGCCTCGTCGTTCGGCCCCGCGCTCACGCTGGGTGGCACCGCGGGGCAGGCGGTGGTGGTAAACGACGGCGTCGGCACCACGTCGGACGCGTGCGAGGCCATCCCCGGCTCGCTCGCGGGCCAGATCGCAGTCATCGACCGCGGCACGTGCACGTTCGTCATCAAGGTCAAGAACGCCCAGAACGCCGGCGCGATCGGCGCGATCATCGTGAACAACACCACCGGCACGTTCGCGCCGGGGGGCTCGGACCCGACGATCACCATTCCCAGCGTGGGCATCACGCAGGCGGATGGCTCGACGCTCAAGACCGCGATCGGCGCCGGCACGGTGAACGTGACGCTGCGCCTCTCGCCCACCAAGCAGGCCGGGCTCTCCGCCGGCGGCCACGTGCTCCTCTACGCGCCGAATCCGTTCCAGGGTGGCTCGAGCGTCTCCCACTGGGACGTCTCGGCGACGCCGAACCTCCTGATGGAGCCGGCGATCAATCCGGACCTGACCGACAGCGTGGACCTGACCGCGAACCTGTTCGCGGACATCGGCTGGCTGCCGCGCAACGCGGACGTCCCGGCCGGCGGTCCTTCCGCCCGCGTGGCGCTGGCGAGCAATCCCAACCCGGGGCACGGCGGGGCCAACCTGCACTTCGACCTGGCCGGCGACGAGACGCTGGCGCTGACGCTCTACGACCTCACGGGCCGCGAGGTACGCTCGCTCGCGCGGGGAGCGTTCGTGGCGGGTCCGCACGACGTGGCCTGGGATGGGCTCGACAACGCCGGACATCCCTCGGCGCCGGGCATCTACATGGCCCGCCTGAAGGGGAGCCACACGCTGGCGACGCACCACCTGGTGCTGGTGAACTGATATGGAGCGACCCTAAGTCAACGCGATAGTTGTCTCCTAGCGGCCACCCCTCGGGGTGGCCGTTTGGTTTGGTGATCATCCAAGACGGATCAAGCATCGGGCCGTGCGGAAGCCCACGCGGCGCTCCCGACGGAGCATTCCACCCGTACCCGGAGCTCGGTGATCTTTCTCGTGGACCTGGAGGCGCGGCTCGCCTCGGCCTCGAAGTCAGTCCGGGAAATTGAGGGGCAAACCACCACCGTGAGTAGTCTGGTTGGATTGCCCACGCGATTTGACTCAAGGCAGTCCGCTCCGCCAACTAGGATGTCTTGCTGGGAGATTACTCGATGAACCACGAAGCCGATGGTGAACCATGGCAAGTGCCTGATGTGTTTGGTTGTTGGTTCTCAGAACCTCAGGGCCCCCGAGGGCCGGACCAGGCGGGCGAGAGGATCGATTGTCGAGTGCCCTGCGTTCGATCGTAGCACTGCTCCTGACGGGTTTGGCTCTTGGAGCTGAGGCCGAGTTAGTGGCGGCGCAGCCAGTCGTCCGGTGTGGTGTGCCATTGTCGACCCATCGATTCCCCAGCTTTTTCGCATTGCAAAGCAGTACCGTCGACGGTGGTATCACCATCCCGGTGTGGGGCGAGTACCGCGACGGAGATAGACGGGGCGAAGTGTTCTGTTCGATGCTCGATTGCGCGGGTAGGGTGATCGGTGGGCTCCCCTTCAACGGGTTAATGCTGCCGCGCCACCATGGGGTCATTCTGAGCACGTCGATTGAACAGGTGGCGCTGAACGTCGTTGCTGTGGGTATCGTGACCGTAAGCGACAGTGGCACTTCTTGCGCGAGCTTCGCCCTTCTTCGGGCCGACTTCGGGAGGGACACGACGCTTTCCGTAGTCTGCGATTCATCTTTGGTGGGTCGTCGGTTCCTCGGGCTCACGAAACTGATTGCCTCCGACGACCACTCGTTCCTCGCGGTGTTTGCAGATCGCTCTGGGGGCGCGCCATTGACCTTCGTGCGGCGCATCGCATTCGACCCCGCCACACCCTCCATGACGTCGCCTGAGTATCGCCCCATCGCGGAATCCGCCACCTGCGTCCCGCTCGATGCGACTGTCGACGGTGGTGGCGGCTGCTTCATCCTGGGGATTATCGTATCGACAGGCACGACAATTACTGGACCGGATGGTGATTTTCGACTATTCCATATGCAGAATAGTGGTCTTGTCGACTATCGCTGGCCACGGGGCGGGCGGCCGGTCGCACGCGACCTTTTCGGGGGACTGCCGCCAGCAATGTCGGCTGACGGCAGGGGCGGGCTCTACGTCGCGTGGCCCCGCCAACGTACCGAGTCGCCAGATACAATTCGCGCTGTCGCAGTTAGACTGAACCCCTCGGGCGAACTCGTCCGAGGGTGGGACCCAACGGGCACGGCTCTTCTCCCGAGGGTGCCCGCTCCCCAGGTCGAGGTCAGCCTGGCCACGGGACGCGAGGGCAGATTGTTCGCGCTCGTCCGCGGGGTTACCAGTATGTACGTCGCGGCGTTGGATGGCAGCGCCGGGCCGGCGCCCGGGTGGTCCGGTCTCGGGGTAGCGCTCGTCCCGCCTAAGTTTGGCGCAAATGCGGTTGGCGGGGTCTTGGCACCGGCGGGCGATGACGCTTGTGTCGTCTCGTGGAGTTTGTCCGACAATGCGGACACGCGTGGTTACGACCTCTTTGCGGCCGTGCTCCCGCTGCCGGTCGGGCGGTCGCTTGCGCTCCCCCCAGACAGGGTTCCCGTCTGCACGACGGACGCTGACCAGGCTGTCGGCGCCGTAGTGGTTGGCGCCAGCCGCCGGCCACTCGTGTTGTGGACCGAGACGCTCGACTTAGGTCCATTCGACGGAGGTGATGGGTTGTATGTCGGTCCCGCCGACCTAGGTGGTTTGGTGCGTGGACTTCCCCCGGAGCTCAGTCTGATATCTCGGCGACGCGCGCAGGGAAGAATCGTCGCATTGTGGCGGAGCGAACGGATCGTCCGCGAGTTGCCGCAGGTTCTGGTTGGCGTCGACGGCTCGGCGCCTGAACCGTCGGGTCCGACCTCGCGAGTGGATTCATGGACCGTGCAGGCAAGCGTTGCCCTGGGCCCGGCGTGCTCGAACGTTCGCATCGAACTCGCGGTTCCAGGCGCCGGGGAAACGTGGACCCGGGTCGCGGTTCCCTTGGACGTGGCGTGCGCACCCGCGCATCCGCTCCGCATCATCGCAGCGAAGCGCGTGGCCGGCGGCGACATCGAGGTGCGAATCTCGAGCGAGGGCGTAACCGGCCTAACGACCGTAGCCCTGTACGACGTCGCGGGCCGAAGACTCGTCTCCTCGACCAGCACGATTACCGCTGACGGGGAGCACCTATCACGACTGCCCGCCCCTCGCTCGCAGGGCGTCTACTGGATCCAAGCGCGAAACGGCTCCCTGCGTTCGTCGAGGAGCATCGTTTTGGGGACCTGAGTCGCGGCCCGGCCACGAGGAGATCGGCGTTCCAGCAGGGCCCAATTGGGCAAAGCGTCGGTCCTCCCGGCGAATCCCTGAGCCCCGCAATTGCTGGACGACCGCGCGGGACTGGGAAGCACGCCCCCTCGGACCGCCTTCGACCCCGACCTACGCCGCGCGCTCGCGCAGCGGCTCGAGCTCGGGGAGCAGCAGCGCGAGCTCGGTCTCGAGCCGCGGCAGGAGCCCACGGGCCCCGGCGAGGTCCCGGGCGCGCACGCGATGCTCCAGCTCCAGCGCCACGTCGGCGGCGCGGTCGGCCGCGAGCGTGAGCAGCAGGCCCTTGAGCGTGTGCGCGGTGCGCAGCGCCGTCTTGTCGTCGCCCGAGGACAGTCCGGCCTTCAAGTCGCGCAGCTGCGCGACGTGATCGCGCAGGAACGCCGCGACGATGTCGCGCAGCATGTCCGGGTCGTCGTCCATGTTGCGCTTGAGCTGCTCCAGGTCGAGGGCGGGATGCACCTTCGTCGTGCGAGGCGCGACGGGCGCCGGCGTCACCTTGGGCACCGTCGTGAACAGGTTCGCCATCGCGCCGAACAGGTCCGTCGCGCTGATCGGCTTCGAGAGGTAGCCGTCCATCCCGGCCTCGAGGCACTTCTCCCGATCCCCGCTCATCGCCAGCGCGGTGAGCGCGATGATCGGAATGCGCTTCGAGCCCTTCACCTTCTCCGCCTCGCGGATCTTCGTCGTGGCCTCGAAGCCGCCCATGTTGGGCATGTGGACGTCCATGAGCACGACGTCGAAGGTCTCGCGCTCCAGCAGGGCCAGCGCCTCGATCCCGTCGTTCGCCACGGTCACCCGGTGACCGCGCTTCTGCAGCATGGTCACCGCCAGCTTCTGGTTCACGAAGTTGTCCTCGGCGAGCAGCACCTTGAGCGAGGACTGCGGCGCGCTCGACGACGGCGGGGCGGAGCTGCTCATGGCCGACACGTCCTTCAGGGTGGCAGGCACGTCGACGCCCGCGGGAGGAGCGCCTGCCCCGATCACCTGGGCCACGACCTGGTAGAGCGCGCGCTGGGAGAGAGGCTTGCTCAGGTAGGCGGCCAATCCGAGTTCCCGGCACTTCGCCACGTCGCCCGCCTGCCCGCCGGACGTGAGCATCATGATGCTGGCCGCGACGACGCCCGGGAAGTCGCGCACGCGCTCGGCGAGCTGCAGTCCGTCCATGTCCGGCATGTGGTAGTCCATGATGATGAGCGCGAACGTGCGGGATTCCGCGCGCGCCCGCCACAGCTCGGTGAGCGCCGCCCGTGCGCCGTCGGCGGTGGTCACGACGAGCCCGAGCGCCGTGAGGTGCTCGGCGAGGATGCGGCGATTCGTGGCATTGTCGTCCACCACCAGCACCGGCAGGCCGGCCATGGAGGCCACGGGCGCGAGCCGGCCCGGCTCGATCCCGGCGGCCAGGCGCACGCGCATCGTGAACTGGAACGACGAGCCGGCGTCCTGGGCGCTCTCCACCCACAGCTCGCCGCCCATCATGTCCACGAGTCGCTTGCAGATCGTGAGCCCGAGGCCCGTCCCACCGAAGCGGCGCGTCGTGGAGTTGTCGGCCTGCGTGAACGCCTCGAAGATGCTCGTCAGCTTCTCGGGCGGGATGCCGATCCCGGTGTCGCGCACCTCGAAGTGCAGGAGCGCGGCGCCCTCGCCGATCTCGCGGGTCTGGGCGCGCACCACGACCTCGCCCTCCTCGGTGAACTTGATGGCATTGTTGACCAGGTTGACCAGCACCTGCTTGAACCGGATCGCGTCGCCCACGACGGCGTCCGGGACGTCCGGGTGCACATCGCAGATCAACTCCAGGCCCTTCTGGTGGGCGCGTAGCGCCACCGTCTTGATGGCGGTCTCGATCTCGGCGCGCAGCTCGAACGACGTCTCGTCGAGGTCGAGTCGGCCCGCCTCGATCTTGGAGAAGTCGAGGACGTCGTTGATGACGCTGAGCAGCGTCTCGGCGGACGAGCGCGCCGTCTGCAGGTAGTCACGCTGCTCGTTCGAGAGGTCGGTCTCGAGCGCGAGCTCGGTCATCCCGATCACGCCGTTCAACGGCGTGCGGATCTCGTGGCTCATGTTCGCGAGGAACTCGCTCTTCGCCCGGCTCGCGCTCTCGGCGCGATCGCGAGCGCCCGTCAGCTCGGCATTCGTGGCCACCAGCGCCTGGGTGCGCTCCTGCACCTGGACCTCGAGTCGCTCCTGGTGCTCGCGCAACTGCCCGTCGCGGCCCTGGATCTCGGCCAGCATCTCGTTGAAGCCGTCCACGACCTCGCCGATCTCGTCGTGCCCGGTCTTCACCGCGCGCTTGGAGTAGTCCCGCGATTCGCTCACCTCACGCGTCACCGCGGCCAGGTGGAGGAGGGGCCCGGAGATGACACCCTGGAGCATCGACGAGAGCACGAACGCGACCAGCGACGAGGCGAGGAGCACGATGCAGACGATCCAAGCGTAACGACTGAGACGGGCCTGCATCTCGCTCAGGTCGGAACGAATGTAGACGGTGCCGATGTTCTCGTGGTCGAGCACGATGGGCCGGAACACCCCGATCCACTGGGGCTTGCGCTCGAACGCGTCGTCGAGCGCACGTGCCGGCCACGCCACGGCCTTGCCGGGGTCGCGCCGATACGTGGCAAACGGACGGCCGTCGGGGCCGTAAACGCATGCCGACACCACGTGCTTCTGCGCGCGCAGCGAGGCGAGCACGCCGGTGGCCGCGTCGCTGTCCCCGAACGTGAGCGCGGCGGTGCTGTTGTCGCCGATCACGTCGCCGAGGATCGCGAGGTCGCGCGCCATCGTGCGCTGGAACGTGACCAACTCGTAGCCCAGGCACGCGCCGCAGGCGAGCACGAGCACGACGATGCTCACGAGCATCATGATGAGCGTGAGCTTGTGGCGGAGCCGCAGCCGGAGGTGCGACATCATGGCGAGCCCGGGCCGTCCGAGACGAGTCGCGCCAGCGCGAGCAGCTTGGCGGAGAGCCGGAGTCCGGTCTTCTCGGCGTGAACGAGGTTCACCTCGAAGTGCACGTGATCGCCCTGCGAGGTGAAGCCCACCATCCCGCCGTGCGTCGCGAAGCCGGGGGCGTCGCTCACGGTGAGCACCGGCGTGGCGTCGACCGCCGCGAGGACGTCGTTCATGTGCGGCACCTCGGTCGCGGCCACGTAGAGCATCTGGCTGCCCTTCGCATCCTGCGGCCGGCGCGCGAACCGCACGAACACCGGGCGGCCGTTCACCGACTTGCTCGAGAGCACGCCCGCGAGGGAGACCGCCAGCTCGTCCTCCCCCAGGATGGTGAACACGAGCGGGGTGTGCTCGTCGGCCGGCAGACTCGGCCACTCCACGAACTTGGCGATGTTCCACAGCATGATCGCCTTGGTCTGGTTGACGTCGGCGGAGAGCGTGCGGGGCAGCAGCGCGCACGCCGCGCACAGTCCGGCCGCCACCCACGCGGGCAGTCGCGGGCCTCTGTTCGCGGGCGCTGGCGCGCGAACGGGTTCCGGGGGCCATATCCGGAGCAGCCACGCTGGAACGTCTGGGCGGTTCGATCGCAAGGCGCCATCTCCCTACGGGCCGGAGGATCGGGCGGGAATCGTCAAGGTTTTCGGCCACATGGAAATGCAGCTTGAGCGGAGAGCGTGATCTCAGGCATGGTGTGCGGCCGGTGGGAGCGGCGGGCCCTCCCGGCTCGAGCCGGTGAATCCGCCGCAAGTCCTTGCGCGCGCGGTCTCGCGCCGCCCGGGTGAGCGCGCGGCCGGCGCCGCGCGCCGGCTTCCGCCGCTCACCGCGGCGCCCCGGAGCCCGCTTCTCGCACTCGCCTTCGAGTTCGCACACCCCTTTCCCGCATCCCCCTTCTCATTCCCTGGAGATTCGATGCCATTCGCGAAACTGGGCCTGCCGCCCGCGCTCCTGCGCGGCGTGCGCGCCGCTGGCTACCAGACACCCACGCCCATCCAAGTGAAGGCCATCCCGCTCGTGCTCGAGGGCGTCGACCTCGTGGCCGCGGCACAGACGGGCAGCGGCAAGACCGCCGCGTTCGTGCTGCCGATCATGGCCCGCCTCATGGACGGTCCGCACGCGCTGCGCTGCCTCGTGCTCGCCCCGACGCGCGAGCTCGCGGCGCAGATCGAAACCGCGGCCCGCGACCTCTCGCGCTTCACGAAGCTTCGCGTCGGCGTGGTGCACGGCGGCGTGAACATCGGCCCTCAAGAGCGCATGCTCCGCGGCGAGGGAGTGGACATGCTCGTGGCCACCCCCGGCCGCCTGCTCGACCTCCAGGGCCGGCAGAGCGTGGCGCTCGACGACGTCGAGGTGCTCGTGCTCGACGAGGCCGATCGCATGGTGGACATGGGATTCGCGCCCGACCTGAAGCGCATCCTCCGGCTCCTGCCGCGCGACCGTCAGACCATGATGTTCTCCGCCACCATGCCGCCGGCGCTGAACGAGGTGGCGCGCGAGGCGCTGACGGACCCGGTGCGGCTGGATCTGGGGCCGCCGACCCGCACCGTGGCCGGGATCACGCAGGCCGTCTACCCGGTGCCGCGCGGGCTCAAGACCGACCTGCTCGACGAGCTCCTGCGCCGCACGGTCACGGACGGCGTCATCGTGTTCGCGCGCACCAAGCGCGGGGCCGACCGGCTCGCGCGCCAGCTCGAGCGGCGTGGACACGCCGTGGCCGCGCTGCACGGCGACCGCACGCAGTCCCAGCGCGAGCGTGCGCTCCGCGACTTGAAGCGCGGCCGCATCCAGGTGCTGGTCGCCACGGACATCGCCTCGCGCGGCATCGACGTCGAGGACCTGACGCACGTCATCAACTACGACGTGCCCATGGCGCCCGAGGACTACGTGCACCGCATCGGCCGCACCGCCCGCGCCGACGCGACCGGCGACGCGTTCACGCTCATGAGCCCGGAGGAGGAGCGCGACCTCAAGGCGATCGAGCGCTTCATCAGCCGCGGGATCCTGCGCGTGACCGTGCCCGACTTCGACTACCGGAAGCAGCCCTCGACGCTGGCCGGCGAGGAGCGCGGCCACGGCGCCGGACGCGGCCGTGAGCGCGACCGCGACCGCGGCCGCGGCCCCAGCAC
>DATDEX010000242.1:0-6840 GCA_036522895.1 Candidatus Eiseniibacteriota bacterium
GACTCAGCCAGTACGACTACGACGGGCTCGGCCGGCGGATCCGCTCGCAGGAGGGCGGCATCACGCGCCGCTACGTGGTGGACGTGACGGCGAAGCCCTACCGCACGCTGGCCGACGAGTCCGGTGCCGGCACGCTCGAGCGCCGCTACGTCTACGGCGCGGGCCTCCTTGCCGACCTCACCCCGACCGACACGCCGCGCTACTTCATTTACGACGGCCTCGGTTCCACGGCCGCAGTGACGGATTTCGCCGGCCACGACGTGGCACACCTTGGCTATGCGGCGTTCGGAGACACCGCGATCGCGCTCGGGGCGGCCGACACGCGAATGGGTTACGTCGGGAGGTACGGCGTCGAGGCGGCGGCGGGTGGGCTAACGTTCATGCGCGACCGCTTCTACGATGCGGAGACAGGGGTATTCCTGTCGATGGATCCGGAGGAGGGAGGGGAGCGGCAGTACCTCCGGTCAACGTCTTACTTGTACGCCTCCGCAAATCCTGCCCTTCTTGTGGATCCGGATGGCGACAAGTCGTGGATGCCGCGTTGGCGTTCAAATCGATGGACACCCAGAGACACCTACGAGGTCGGCAAAGACGTGTTCAAGCATCTCGCGTTTCCAACGGTCAGTATCGTTTCAAGAGAATCGAATGGAGCGACCCTGCTGCGTTCTTGGCGTGAGTCGCGAATACCCGGAGTTTCGGCTGAGACCGGGTTGGATTTCCTTGCCAAGGCGAGCGTCATCAGCGCGGGCATCTCTGAACTTTGGGGCAGTCGTAACGCGAACATCCCGACCAGCGAAAAGGTTCTCAGAGGAACGTACGCTGCGGTCACGTCTCCCGCACTTGGTCCCATTCATCTTGGCCTGACCATCGGGAAGCTAGCCGGCATTCCCGTGGGAGGTGCCGAGCGCGGCCTTGACTCAATCAAGAATGGATTTGCAGCCGGCCTGAACTATGAACTCCAGCAAACGGTTGGGGAGACTTGGGGCGGATGGCTGAATTCGGGATATGAGCTGTTTAGGGGGAGACCCGCCCAATGATCGACGCGGTCGATGGCGTTCCCGCCGAGCCGAATGCAGGGTTCCAGCTCTCGGCCTATCTCCGGGCTCTTGCGACCTGCGGTGAGGCGCTCTTGTTCTGCGCGTGTGCGTCTGCTTCATTTGCCGACACGCATGCTGGATTCGCCAGTACAGGGATGCTCCGCTTTGGTTCCCCGTTTGCAACAAGCGCCTCGCTTGATTCTCGTGTCGTTTCGTTGCGCTCTGGCACGGACTCCCTGCTATTCGCGCGGCCGCCCGCGGGTGGAGCCCTCACCTCCCTCGGGGTCGCCCGCAACTACCGCCACGACGGTTACGACGCGCTCCTCATTGGCCTCCGGGTAACCAGTTCGGCCCAGCGAGCCGTGAACGTTTACTTCGGTGGCGCGACCGCGGACACGATTCCGGATCTGTCGCTTACGAGCGCTGAGTCCGGAGACCTGTTCGGCGCCGCTGTCGTCGGGCTTGGCGACGTCAATGGTGACGGCTTCGGCGACTTCGCGGTGGGTGCTCCCGCGGCGGACGCCGGCAGGGGCAAGGTCTACGTGTACCTGGGCGCCGCGTCACCCTCGACGACGCCTGCTGAAGTCCTCTCCGGTAACGCTCCCGGCGACCTCTTCGGCACTGCGATCACACCCACCGATCGCCTGAATGGCGACGCCTATGGGGACTTCGCCGTTGGCGCTCCAGGTGCGGCGGCGGGGGCTGGCAGCGTCTACCTCTTCGCCGGCGGCACGACTCTCCCTAACGCCCCGTCGGCGGTGCTCACCGGAGACTCGCCGGCAGGCTACAGGGGTAGCGCACAGTTCGCCTCCGTGCTCGCCGGCGGCGCTGACCTCGACCGCGACCAGCACGACGACCTCGTCGTTGCGGCGCCGGGCCGCGATGGCGGGAAAGGCTCCGTATGGCTCTACCGCGGAGGTGCCGCCTTCCCGAGCGCCCCGACGCTTCGGTGGGACGGTGTGACCGCCTTCGACCGATTCGGCGCCGCACTCGCACTCGACTCGCTCCAGGCGGCGTGGACCAACGCCGATCTCGCGATCGGGAGTCCGGGAGCCGCGAGAGGCGCGGGCAAGGTCTCCGTGTTCGCGGGCGGCCCCGCGCTCTCGACCACGCCGGGTTTGGAGTTCACTGGCTTCCGTGCCGATGACCGGCTGGGCACGAGCATCGCGATTTCCCGCAACTCTTCGCAAGCTCTCTCGGGCACGCTCCTCATGGGCGCCCCGTTCCGGGACGATCCCACGCTGAGCGCAGGGGCGGTCTACCGCTTCGGCGCCACACCGCTACTCGGTGTCGAGGTCGCGGCGTTCGTCGAAGCCGATGGGGCGTCACTCCGGGAGGGCCAGTTCACGTCGTCCCGACCGCGACTCGATCTCCGCCTCCAGAATGCCGCGGGTATCGACCTCGCCTCCTCGCGCATTACGCTCGACAGCTTCGACGTCGGCCACCAGGCCATTCTCCGACCGGCGTCGATCCAGGGCGGCGCGAACGTCACGGGCGGCGCGGGCCTCGAGCTCACCCCCGATCTCGCGGATGGTGACCACGTGCTCCGCGCACACCTCATCTCCACGACGCACGACGCCTCGGGGTCGATCGAGGTCCACTTCCGCGTGGCGGCGCGGCTTGCGATCCTCGCACCGCGTGTCTGGCCGCAGCCTGCGCGTGGCATCGCGCACTTGGGATTCACCCTCACCAGGGCCGCAGGCTATGTGTTCGAGATCTACGACCTGCAGGGCCGGCGCGTCCTGCTCCGCACGGTCACTCAGGGCACGCCGGACTCGAACGAGCTCGAGTGGGATGGCGCCGCGGACGGCGGCCGGGCGAGCAGCGGCATCTTCTTCTACACGCTCACCGCCCGCTACCAGGGCGAACAGTCCAAGGTGCACGGACGTGTTGTCCTGGTTCGGTAGCTCCCGGCGCCCTCGCTCTCAGTGAAGGCTGAACCGGACGGGCACGCCGACCCAGACCGCGACCGGTTCGCCGCCGGCCTTCGCCGGCTCGAACACCCAGTGGCGCACGGCCGCCTGGGCGGCATCGTCGAGCATCGGAATGGAGAGCACCACCTTGGTCTCGATCACCTGACCGCTCGAGCACACGAGGGCCATGACCATGACGGTGCCCTGCACGCCGGCTTCTCTCGCGGGCTGGGGATACTCCGGAAGACGGCGGTAGAGAGCACCGGGGAGCTTGTCGACGAACACGTACTCGCCGAAAGCCGGCGTGTGGTCCTGCGTCGGCCCGCGACACGCGTCGAGATCGGCGGGCCCATCCAGCAGCGTGACGAGCGCCTCCGCGTGGCCGGTGGCAGACTTCGCCCGCACCGTCGCGCTCGGGCTGCCGGGGGCGAAGTAGGGTGCCTGGTACTCGCCCTTCGCGGTCACCACGCCATGCTCGTAGCCTTCGACGACCTCCCATGACACGACGGGGACTAGCGACGACTGGAATCGGAGCCTCTGGCCGGGGTCGAGGCTCGCGGATTTCGGAATGACGCCATCGGCGGCAATCCCGGCCACCGACGCCGGGTGCGAACATGCGATCCCCGATAGCGAGAGCCCGGCGAGCAGGCTCGCGAGCGCCAGCGTCGCTCCCACGCGCCGGCGCGGCCACACGGTCGGTCGCTCGACCGCGAGGTGGCGGTGCACGGACCGTCGTTCGCTCATGCGTGGGAGCATACGCCTCCCGGGCGTGCCGGCGTGAGTCGCCGTCCGCTACTGCAGCCCCCGGTCCAGCCGCACCTCGTACGGATTCCCGAGCCCGCCCACGCTGCCGAGGAGAAAGCCCGCGGGGGAGAAGCGGTAGACGCGGGCGGCCGCGCGGCCGACGACCCAGGCTTCCCCGCGATCCAGATCCACGGCCACGTCGCGCGGCTCGCCGAGCGCCGTGAGCCGGAAGCGCACGGCGCGCGTGTCCATGTCGACCGACACCACCTGGTCGGCCGCCGCATCGGCGAGCCAGGCGATGCGCCGCCGCCAGTCGAGCGCGAGCCCGATCGGACCCTGGAGCCCGAGCGAATCGAGCACGACGAGCGCCGGCGAGATCCGCCACACCCGGCCGGTGTTGAGCGACGTGACCCAGGCCTGGCCGGTGAGCGAGTCGACCGCGACGCGGGATGGCGAGTCGAGCGGGCGCTCCCCGAGCAGCGAGCCCGCGCGCGCGTAGTGCCGCAGGCGGTTGCCCACCACCTCGGTCACCCACACCGAGCCGTCGGCGGGGTCCGTGGCGATCCCGGCGGGTTGCTCGAGCAGCGTCGATAGAGTCTCCGGTGCCGCCACCGCGCCCCCGGGCAGGTAATGGCGGACCGAGCCCGCCAGATCGCAGATCCAGGCGCTCTCGTCGAACGGGTCGAGCGCGATCGTGAACGGCTTCGCGATGCCGTCGATCGTCGCGCCGTTGAAGTTCTGCGGGTCCACCACCCGGACGTTCCCGGAGAGGAAGTCCGCCACCCAGACCGGCCCGAAGTCCGGCGTGACGGCGAGGCTGTAGGGCGAGCCGAAGCCGTCCCGGCTCACGAGCACGTCGCGGGCGTCGGGGGTGAGGCGCAGCAGCCGGCCGCCCAGGATGTCACCGACCCAGGCGCGCACCCGGCCGGGCGTCGCGATGTCCTCGGCGAAGCGCGCGGAGAGCTGCCCGTCCACCACGTAATAGAGCCGGTAGCGAAAGTCGGCGCCGTTGATCGCGTTGCCGTCGAAATACTGCGACACCGTGTTGGGGAGCAGGCCGCCGAGCGGGCGGTAGAGGCTGTCGAACGGGGCGAGCCGGAAGAGCTGGAAGCCGTCGATCGGGAGGTCGGGCCGCGGCCGCCAGACGAGGCGCACCGACACGAAATCGGCGAGCGCGTTGAAGCCCTCGGGCGCACCCCCGGTTTGCGGGTTCGCGCCGTCCAATGGATTCAGCCGGTCGCGATGGCTGCACGACGCGAGCGACAGCAACAGCGCTAGAAGCGCAGCGAGACGGCGCATCGGGCGGGCTCGACCTCGAACGAGAGGCGATTGCCCACGCGCGGGGGGCGGAGGAATCGCAGCCACACGGCGGTCACGAGCAGCCCCTCACCGGTGAGGAGCGTGCCCGAGGCGAGCCGATCCATCCGCGTCGTGGCCGCGAATCGCGCGTCGATCCGGGCCACGTCGGTCTCGGCGAGGTAGACCGCATACCGGCGATCGGCCTCGGCCGCGAGCGGAAACGAGCCCGCCACGAGACCGGCGCCGACGAGCGCGGTGGCCCACGCGAGCCGGTACGAGCGGTGCTTGGCGGGACCGCGCGGGATCACCTCGAACGGCGCGGGCGCTCCGCCGGGCGGCGGCTCCGGCGCCTGCGCGTGCGCGGGAGGGGTCCAGCCGGGGGCTCCGATCGCCAGGACCACGAGGAGCAGGGCGCCGATCCGTCGACGCATGGTCGAACCTGCGGTCAGGCCGGGAGTTTCTGGACGAACTTCGCGAGGCGCGCCTTCTGCCGGCTCGCGGTCTCGCGCTTGATCACGCCCTTCGAGGCGGTCCGGTCGAGCAGGGAAATGGTGTCCTTGAGCGCGGACTCCGCGCTCGCGCGGGTCGTGGCGCCGCGTACCGCCTTGATGGCATTGCGCATGCGCGTGGTCGCGGCGACGTTCCGCTGGCGGCGGAGCTCGTTCGTACCGACGCGCTTGGCCGCGGACTTGTGATGCGGCATGAAGTTCCTCCTCGGAGTGGCCCGAACCCGGTGAAATGCCGGGGGAAGATACGGTTACGGGCCGAACCCCGTCAAGCCGCACCCCGGGAATACCCCATTGTTCCGCGCGCGCTCGGGCGGTAGTCTGATTTCCTCGGGTATCCCCGAGAGTATGCACGGAGGCTCCGTGAGCACGTTGAGCGATAAAATCGCCGATCTGCCCGCCCTGCCGGGGGTGTATCTGTTCAAGGACGCCCGCGGCGAGGTGCTGTACGTGGGTAAGGCCCTGAGCCTTGCGTCACGCGTCCGGAGCTACCTCGGGCACGACCCGCAGCGGCCCCAGATGGACGAGATGATGGCGCGCGCGACCGACGTGGACACCATTCTCACGGGGACCGAGGTCGAGGCCCTGCTGCTCGAGTCCACGCTCATCCGCCAGCATCGCCCGCACTACAACGTGCTCCTGAAGGACGACAAGAGTTTTCCGTTCGTGCGCCTGAGCGTCCAGGAGGAGTGGCCGCGGCTGTCGGTGACGCGCCAGGTGCGGGACGACGGCGCGCGCTACGTGGGCCCGTTCACCGACGTCAAGGCGCTGCGGCGCACGCTGCGCGACCTGCGGCGCATCTTCCCGCTTCGCACCTGCCGGAACTTCGAGGACTACCAGCGCCAGGACCGGCCCTGCCTCTACTACCACATCCGTCGCTGCGCGGGTCCGTGCTACACCCGCGCCCGGGTCGAGCACGCCGCCTATCGCGGCATGGTGGACGGCCTGCTGCTGCTCCTCACCGGGCGCAATGCCGAGCTCCTGGCCCGGTTGAAGCTCGAGATGGCGGAAGCGGCCGGGGCGCGGCGCTTCGAGGTGGCGGCCCAGCGCCGCGACCAGATCGCGCTGCTCGAGCGCGCGCGCGTGCCGCAGGCGGTGGTGAGTGCCGACCCGCGTGACACCGACGTCCTCGGGCTCGCCCGCCACGGCGCGCGCGCCGCGATCGCCACGCTGTTCGTGCGCGAAGGGCGCGTGATCGGCAAGGAGACGCGGATCGTCGAGCGCGCCCACGGCCTGGACGACGGCGGACTGGTCGAGACGTGGGTGACCCAGTACGCGCTCACGCGCAGCGACCTGCCGCGCCGCGTGCTGCTCGCCGCGCTGCCGGAGGCGCACGGCGTG
>DATDEX010000243.1:0-8617 GCA_036522895.1 Candidatus Eiseniibacteriota bacterium
GACGCCGGCGCAGGTCGAGCGGGCGCACGAGTGCCTGCTCGCCGCGCGCGCCTACCCCGACGATGCCGCGGTGCTCGCGCTCGCGAAGCGAACGCTCGCCCGCTTCGGCGCGCGCGCGGACGTCCGCCGGTTGCACGCCCGACTCGCCGACTCGGGAATCGCCGGCTGCGACATCCGGTTCGCGTTCTTCGCGCCCACCGCTCGCCGGCTCGCCGTGCGCTGGCCGGCCCGGCTCGAGCTCGACTGGGACGCGATCGAGAACGAGGACGCGCTCGAGGCCTGGCTGCCGCTCCTCGCCCACGACGCCGAGGTGCCGGGGCTCGACGAACTGGACTACGGGCTCCGCGGCTGGCTCGCGCGGTTGAAGGGCGCGCGCGAGGCGGACGGCGCGTTCGTCGTGCGCGCGCTCTCGGCGCGGCTCCCGGACGACGCGGTGTTCGAGCGCGTGCACGATGGTCTCGCCCCCGCGTACCGGCTCCGCGGCGACCCGACGACCCCGTCGCGCACGCGCGCCGCCTGGCCGGTGCCGGCGGTCCACTTTCAGCGCGCGGCGTTCGCCGGCCGCCCCGACCTCACGCTCGCCGCCGCAGTGCCCCCGCGCTCCGTTACCGAGCTCGACCCGCGGGAGGGCGAGCGCGCGCTCGCGCTCGCGATGGAGGCGATGGTCACGCGCAGTCGCGATCTCGACGTGTTCGCCTGGGGGGATCCCGGTGACGTCCGCCGCGTGGATTGCGGCGACGGGCTCGAGTTCCTCATGATCGGCGCGCTCCCCGAGCGCCGGTTGCTGCTCGAGAGCGTGTACGGGTTCCTCACGCTCAAGAACGGCGTGCCCGTGGGCTACGTCCTCACGAGCGCGCTCTATCGCTCGGCGGAGGTCGCGTTCAACGTGTTCGACACGTTCCGCGGCGCCGAAGCCGGGCCGGTGTACGGGAAGGCGATCGGCATGACGCGGGCGCTGTTCGGCTCCGGCACGTTCACGATCCCGCCCTACCAGCTCGGTGACGGGAACGACGAGGCGATCGAGTCCGGCGCGTGGTGGTTCTACCAGAAGCTGGGCTTCCGGCCGCGCGCCCGCGCCGCGCGTGCACTCATGCAGCGCGAGCTCGCCCGTATGCGCCGCGCCCCCGCCCATCGCTCGAGCCCCGCCGTGCTGCGAAAGCTCGCGAGAGAGAACCTCTTCTGGTCGCTGGAAGCGCGGCGGCCGGACGTGATCGGCGCGTTGCCGCTCCCCTCGGCCGGGCTCGCGGTATCGCAGCTCATCGCGCGCCGGTTCGCGGGCGATCGCGCCCGCGCCGCGGAAGCGTGCGAGCGCGAGGCGTCGAATCGCCTGGGGCTCCGCTCGCTCGCGGGCTGGAGCGCGGGCGAGCGCCACGCCTGGTCGCGCTGGGCGCCGCTCGTCACGCTGCTGCCGGGGCTCGAGCGCTGGAGCTCCGCCGAGCGCGCGGCGCTCGCCGGCGTGATCCGCGCCAAGGGCGGGCCGCGCGAGGATGCGTTCGTGCACGCGTTCGATCGGCACCCGAAGCTCGGGGCCGCGATCGCGCGGCTCGTGCGCGGCGTGCGGACCTGAGCGCGGCGATGCCGCCGGTCCAGCCCCGACGGTCGATCCCGGCGCCGCAGGCACGGCCCGCGAAGTGTTCGAATCCCGTTGGAGACGCCACCTCCTTGTGCTGCAGCGCGGGACGTTGCGTGCGTCAACGCGTCCGCGTGCGCCCGGACCTTGCCTGGATTGCGCCCGTTCACCTGCTACGGAGTGGCGCGAAGTCCGCCACGGGGCATCGCGCCGGTGGCAGGCGCGATTCGCGTCGTTACCGTCCCGTACCGAGCTTGAGGTTGCTGGCCTCGGACATGCGACGCAGCACCAACTCGTTGTTGGGCTCGAGCGCGAGCGCCGCCTGATACTGCTCGATCCCGTCGTCGAGCTGCCCCCGCCGAACAAGCATGATCCCGAGATTCAGCCGCGCCATGACGAAGTCGGGGCGCAACTGGACCGCGTGCTGGAGGTGGAAGATCGCCTCGTCCACCTGATCCCGATGGGCGAGCAGCGTGCCCAGGTAGTATTGGGCCTGGTCGGAACCCGGGTCGATCCGCTCGGCGGCTCGGAACAACCGCAGCGCGCCCGTGGAATCTCCCCGCTCGACGTACGCGACCCCGAGGCAGATGTTCGCGGCGGCGTTGTCTTCGGTGACCGCCAGCGTGTGGTCGAAGAGCGTGGCACTGTCGCGCCAGTAGCCGACCTGAACGAACGACAGCGCCGCCAGCACGACCCCGCCCGCTACCGCGGCGGGGACGAGCGCGCGACGAACGAGCCCGCGGGGGTCGATGGCGGACAGCAGGTCGGGAACACCCCAGACGAGCATGACGAACAGGCCGATCAGCGGCAGGTACGTGTAGTGATCGGCCCGCGACAGGGCCCCGGTGGGCACGATGCCCGAGACTGGCAGCAGAGTCACGAGGTACCAATACCAACCGAATCCCAGGTACCTGTGCCCTCTGCCGAGGCGCGTCGCGAAGAACGTGATGCCCACGAGGGCGGCCGCGGCAACGCCGATCAACCACGGCGAGAGCGCCCGCGCCGTGTCGGGATACGGCACCGCCAGACGCACCGGCCAGAACATCTGGAATACGTAGCCGGCGGTGTTGACCAGGGCCGAAGCGATCGACTTGGCGGGCGAGAACCCTGTGGCGACCCAGACACCACCCTGGCTGCGCATGTTCAGCACCGTCGCAGTCGAGGCCACGAGTGCCAACGCGATCAGTGGTGCTTTCTCGCGCACGAGCGCAGGCCACGAAACGGCGCGAGCCTTGGCGCCTGCCGGCGGCGCGAGCCGATTCAGCGGCCAGTCATCGAGCAGCAGCATCACCACCGGCAGCGTCACGAGCATGGGCTTCGCCATGAGCCCCAGCGCATAGGCAACGAGCACGAGCGCGTACCGGCCCGCCGTGTGCGCTCGGACGTAGCCCGCGTAGGCGTGCAGGGCGAGCAATCCGAAGCACGTGCTGAGCACGTCCTTCCGCTCGGCGATCCACGCCACCGATTCCACATGCAGCGGGTGGATGGCGAACAGCAGCGCCACGAAGGCGCTGCGCCAGCGCTGAGCCGTGAGGCGGCGCAGCAATCCGAACAGCAGAACCGTGTTCGCGAGGTGCAGCAGCACGTTCGTGACGTGGTAGACGCCCGGCCCGGCGGCGATCTGCCGGTCCAGCAGGTACGACCACCAGGTCAACGGCTGCCAGATGCTCTGCCACGTGGTCGTGAGACCCCAGACGAACGAGCGCGGGTTGAGACCGGACTGGACCCAGGGATTGTTCTTCACGAACACGTCGTCGTCGAGGTTCGTGTAGCCGGCCACCGCCAGGCGTCCGAACACCACGACGGTGACGGCGACCAGCAGCAGAATCACGGGGCCGTCCACGCGCGGGACGGCGCGGGACCTGGTGCGGGCGCGTCGGCTCAAGGAGTGGCGTCTCCCCTCTCGAGTGCATGAACTGGCGAGCGGCAGCCGCGCCTCGCATGCCCACGAAAGGTATGGTGGCGACCTTTCTGCGGGCAAGTCACGAGCGGGCTGACGGGTGATCGCGTCCGCGGCCCGACCAGCGACAGCCCTCGCTCGCGTGCCCTGCGCTCACCAGCGCATCACGCACGCAGCATCGGGTTCGGACGACTACGGTCCCGCAGACGATGGGTATTGTTTCGCATCGAGCTGCCGTGACCTAAACGGCCAAGAACAGGACCCGTGGCGGGGCACCGACACTTCCACACCATCATTATTCACACCATGATGTTGCTGTTACCGCACGATTCTGCTACTGGTTGGGAGGAGGTCTTCGGAGTCACTTCAGGGGGATCCCGTGCTCGACGATTTGCGTGCGCTCGTAGAATTTGCCCAGGCCGGGTCCATCGCCGGTGCAGCCGATCGTCTGTTCAGGACACCATCCGCGATAACCCGGCAACTCCAAAGGCTGGAGGCTGCATTGGGTGCCGAGTTGCTCGACCGCTCCGTGAAGCCGCCGCGCCTGAACTCGCTGGGCTCCAAGGTGCTTCAACAAGCACGAGATCTGTTGCAGCGGACGGAGGCGCTGAAATCTGTAGCGTCGCGAGACGCCGAACCCCACGGCCTGTTGCGCATCGGGCTCGCGCATGCCCTGGCCGAAGGGACGCTTATCGCCCCTATTCGCGCGCTGACCGAAAAATACCCCAAGGTCCGGCTGCGGTTGATGAGCGCACTCACCGGGGAGTTGTTCAATCAGCTGCTCGCGGGTGAACTCGATGTCGCTGTCGTCCTCTTGCCCGAAGGCAAAACCGCGCCTTCACCTCTTCTGACGGAGGTCATCGCCAGCGATCGCATGGAGATCGTTCAGAGCGCTGGAGGCAGTATAGAAGGTGACTGGGAAAGCTTGAGCAGAGCCCCCTGGGTCCTCAACCCGTCTGGGTGCTTGCTTCGGGCAAGCCTCATCGATCAAATGGAACGTGCCGGCTTCACCCCCATGGTTGCGGCTGAAATCCACTACAACATACATTTGCAGCTAGCCCTCATTCAGTCAGGATATGGGGTCGGGCTGCTGCCATCCCGCCTAATTTCCAGGGCAACTTGTCGAGACACGGTCGAGGTGCTGCGCCCCCCGTCATTCGACTTGCGCCTGTCCGTAGCGATAGCTCGGATTCGAGAACTGGGCGCCCTGGAGAGGGCCCTCGCACTGTTGGAATACGGCATTCGGCATCTGTTTCAGGCAACCCACACAAGGAAGCCCGCGACGAGGCACCGCAGAGTAGTGCCGGCGAATCGGCGGGCATCCCGACCCCGCAGTTAGTCGCCGGGCACGCGATGGGCAGCCTACTTCGACCACGGCGGAATGACGCCGTTCGAGCGCGCATAGGCAATCGACTGTCCGAGGTGCTCGTGCTGGTCTGCGAACAGATACCGGATTGCGCCTTCCTTTGTCATATCCCGGCCAAACAACTTGACCGGCGCCTTCAGATCTGCGTCCGAGAGTTTCGCGATCGTCTGCTGCAGGTTGGCGTAGGAGGTCTTTAGCGCCTCTCGCAGTCTCTCGGGGTCGGCAATCGGCGCCGGCCGCTCGCCTCCCGTTGCACCGGTCAGCGCTCCGGTGAGTATGCCGTTCTCCATGACGATGAGGTTGAATACTTCGCCTACCGAACGCACGCCCTGACCGGGCTTCCAATCATAGTGCCCTGCCATCACTCGGGCCATTCCTGTGAATTTTTCGGAGAGAGTCCCGACCTCTGTGGACAGAGCCGCCTGAATCGTCTGTGCAGACTGAGCTTGCGAAGTCATGGTGGATCCCCTCTTGGTTTGTATCGCACCCGTGGTCTTGTGAAGAGTCCTGCGCCGATGCCGCCAACGGCGCCGAACGGAAGACGCCGACAATTTGAAATGCGTACCTCATGAGATCGACCTCCTGCGTCACCTCAAGCCTTGACGACGAGGTCGATCTCAACGCGGGCCCCAAGCGGCAGCGCGGCCACGCCGATCGTCGTGCGGGCGGGAAAGGGCTGACGGAAATACTTCGCGTAGATGCCATTCATCGCGGCGTAGTCACCCATGTTCGTGAGATACACACCGGCCCGCACGACGTCATCGAAACTCTTGCCGGCCGCCTTGAGAACCGCCGAGAGGTTCCGGAAGACGCACTCTGTCTCGGGCAGAATACCCCCCTCGACCACCGTGCCAGTGGCCGGGTCCTGGGCGACCTGTCCGCTGAAGTAAAGGAAACCACCGACTTCGACTGCCTGGGAAAACGGGCCGACGGGCGGCGTGAGTTCCGGCGAGGTGATCGCAGTCTTGCTCATGGCAAACTCCGTTGAACACTGGGTCAACTGGTCAGAATGGTGGGCCCGAGGATGTGCGCGCCCGCGGCCTGGCGCAGGCGCACCAGACCCGACCCGGGCTCACCATTCAGAACCTCGGGACCGCCAGCGTGCCGAGTTCGAATCGCATGGAATCGGGTTCCCGCAAACGCAGGAACTAGTCTTAGCGGCTGACCGACAATTCCCAAAGTTCATTAGTCTCACGATCATAGTGCCGTGCCCGCACGATTCTGCCATTCGTTGGAGGGAAGGCTTAGAAGGCATCTCACAAACACCTGCGTGGCAGGATGACGACGCACGCCGGGGACGGAGCCGTCCTGCTCGCGTTCGATCTCCCGCTCGCTTCGATCACGAGCGGCGAGTTCGCGGGGTTCGCGACACGTCGAGGAGCGCCCCGAGCCTGCAACGCAGCGGATGGCCGCCAGATCGCGTTCGCAGGGGCACCCACCGCAGGTGGGTCCGGGCTCATGAATAGTCTGGGCTAGAGAATCGTCTTCCCGAGCGCGCTCTGCGCCAGCTCGGCGGCGAGGATCCCGGTCATGTTCTGGGAGTCGAGTACCGGGTTCACCTCGACCAGGTCGAGCGCCACGATGTTCGCGCGGTCGTTGAACATCTCCATCGCGAGGTGGGCCTCGCGATAGCTGATGCCGCCCCACACCGGCGTGCCGGTCCCGGGCGCGTCCTCCGGGTCCACGACGTCGAGGTCGAACGACAGGTGGATGCCGGCGGTGCCGTCGCTCGCCATGCGGATGCCCTCGTCGAGAACGTCCCGCATGCCGCGCTCGTCCAGGTCGCGCATCGTGTAGCAGGTCACGCCGCTCTTCTTGAGGAATTCGCGCTCCCCCGCGTCGAGGTCGCGAATGCCGATCAGGACCGTGTTGCGCGGCTGCACCTTCGGCGCCCGGCCGCCCAGGTTCACCAGGTCCTCGTCCCCGAAGCCGAGCGAGACGGCGAGCGACATGCCGTGGATGTTGCCGCTCGGCGTCGTCTCCGGTGTGTTCGCGTCGCCGTGCGCGTCGAACCAGATCAGGCCCAGCGACTCGTGCTGGCGGGCGTAGAAGTTCGTCGAGCCGGCCACCGAGCCGATCGCGATGCTGTGGTCGCCGCCCAGGACGAGCGGCATCCGGCCCTCGGTGAGGCACTTGTCCACGCCCTTCATGAGGTCCTTACAGGCCGAGAGGATCGGCTTCTTGTAGCGCAGCTTGCCGGTGCCGACCTTTTGAGTCTCGGGGATCATCACGTCGAGGTCGCCGTAATCCTCGACCTTGTGCCCGAGCTCCTCCAGGCGCTTCTCCAGGTCCGCGATGCGGATCGCGGAGGGACCCATGTCGACGCCGCGGCGGCCCGCGCCGAGGTCGATGGGCACGCCGATCACGCCGATACTGCGTCGTTTCTTGGCCATGGGGGCCACGCTAACACCCCATCGGAGAAGCCACCAATCCGGCCGCGCACGGGGCTCCACCGCCAACTCGAGCCGCGCTCGCGCCGGCACGGCGCGCCCGACCCCGTGCCGGACAATGCGATGCGGGCGGCGCCCCGGGGTCCGGTTGGACGCCGGGAGTTTGGAGTGCCATGTTTCGGCCCGGGATGAATCCGAACCTCCTGCGATCCACGCTGCTCGCCGGCGCGACACTCCTGGTCGTGGGAGCCACGACCGACGGAACGCGCTATGCCATGCCGTCGCCGCCGCCGCGAATGACCCGGCCGGCCCACGGCGTGCTGTTCGCCGATGATTTCGCCACGCCCGCCTCGCTCGCCGCCTGGCACGCGGACCACCCCAGCGTGTGGACGATCTGGCGCGGCATGCTGCGCGCCGACCTCCCCGACGAGAAGCAGATGCGCTCGCTCATCTACACCGGGGACACCGCGTGGACCGACATCGCGGTGGATCTCGACATGTGCATGGTGCGCGGCGTCGACAAGGGCGTGGTCGTGCGCGTGCAGGGCGAGTCGGGCGTAGCCGTCGACCTCCGCGGCGGCAGCTACCAGGACGTGCTCCTCTACCAGCGCGAGGGCTCGCTCGGGCGCGCCCCCGCGGTCAACGCGAACGGCACCTGGAACCACCTTCGCATCGAGGCCCGGAGCAGCCGTTTCCGCGTGTTCGTCAACGGCGAGTTGAAGATCGACCGCACCGACACGCGCAACGCGAAGCGCTCGGGCCGCATCGCGCTGCCGGCGTACACCGGGGGCGTCGCGCAGTGCACCGTGTACTACGAGAACGTGGTGGTGACCTCGCTCGACTGACGGGCCGCCGCGCGCGTCAGCGCCGGCCGCGGAGCAGGCGCAGGCCGTTCAGGATGACCACGACGGTGCTGCCCTCGTGGCCCGAGACCGCCATCGGTAGCTTGAGCGCGCCGAGCGGCGTGTACTGGCCCGCGAACACCCACGTCACTAGGATCGCCATCACGCCAGTCGCGATGACCAGGTTCTGCAGCACGACGCGGCGCGCGCGCTGGGCGAGCCCGATCGCGTAGGGCAGCGCCGCGAGGTCGTCGCCCATGAGCACGACATCGGCGCTCTCCATCGCCGCGTCGCTTCCGATCCCGCCCATGGCGATCCCGACCGATGCGCGGGCGAGCGCGGGCGCGTCGTTGACACCGTCGCCGATCATCGACGCTGGCCCGTATTTCGTCTCGAGCTCGCCGATGACGCGCACCTTGTCCTCCGGCAGCAGTTGTCCGTAGAGCTCCTGCACGCCGGTCTGCTCGGCGATCGCCCGCACCGTGGCCTCGCTGTCGCCCGAGAGCAGCGCGGTCCGCGTGATCCCCGCGGCCGCGAGCGCGCGCACCG
>DATDEX010000244.1:0-14294 GCA_036522895.1 Candidatus Eiseniibacteriota bacterium
GGCCGCGTGTCGGGGTGAGCCGGGCGGCGGAGCGGCCGTGGCGCTACTGGGTCGCGGACAGCGCATACGTTTCCCGCGGGCCGCGTCGCGCGCGCTCCGCGGCCGCACCGCGGCGGGCGCGCTCGGGAGAAGCCCGTTGACACCCTCTCGGCGCATTCCTAGTATCCGCGCGCACTTCGTCGACCGTGCGTGCTTTCGCCCCGCGGGGCGGGAGCCCGTCGTCCTGCTATCCGCACGGCCTCCCCGACCCTCCGAGAGCGATGGAAAGGAGCAGTGGATGAGTCCCACGCGCTGGGTTCTGCCGCGCGCGATGTCCCTTTCGTTGCTGGCGGCGATGTTCGGTGCCGCGACGGCCTCGGCGCAGTTCTTCGATCCCGCGCTCCATGCGCTCGACCTTTCCACCGGCCCGGTGGCGCGCAGCCCGCGCCTGCTCGGGATGGGCGGGCTGGTGCTCGCCATGCCGGATCGCGACACGAACATCGAGCTCTGGGACTTCGCCGGCATGCCCGTGGGCCTCGCCGCGGACGACACGACCTCGACGCTCGACCTGCGCCCCGCCACGGACGCGCTCTCCTCGGTGAGCCGCCTGCCCGCGGGGCGCGAACGCCAGGAGCTCGCGGCGCGCAGCACGCTGGCGCAGATGGAGGCGGTGTATCGCAATCACGATTCGGGCAGCGTGTTCGCCATCGTCGGAGACCTGAGCAGCCTGCGCTGGGATCGCCCCTTCGCGCGCGCGGTCGAGGTCCGCGAGGGCCTGCTCCACCCGCAGGTCATGCCGGTCCTGGGCGGCGTGGTGCCGAAGATCCTGGACGGCCACCTCGCGTGGGCCACCCACCTGCGATTCCGGTCGGAGAACGTCGAGGATCAGTACCGGCAGATCGTGGTGAACGCCGCGGGCGAGTACATCGACCTCGCCGGCGGACAGCTGCCGCCGCCGGGCCAGTTCGCGCCCACGAACACGGACGTGACCACCACGGCGTTCGGGCTCTCCACCGCCTACACGATGGGCCGGCGGACTCGCCTGGGGCTGGGGATCGAGCACGAGAACAACAACATCGACGCCACGAACGACCTGCCGCGCTCCTCGAGCGAGACGAGCGAGTCGCGACCGTACTGGATCGGGCAGGCGGCGCTCGTCGGCGGCTTCGGCCGGACGTTCGAGTACGGGGTGAGCGGCATCGGCCGGCTCGCGAACTCCGAGGAGGACTGGCGGTTCACGACCTCGGCGGGCGTCGGCGCGGATCCGCTCACCGGCCGCGGCAACCTGCTCACGCGCGAGGAGAAGTCGAGCGAGCTCCACGCGCGCGCCCGCTGGTCGCCCGGGCGGCTCACGCTCGCCGGCGCGCTTAACACCGGGGCGAACCGGATCACCATCGATCCGCCGCACGCGAACGATCCCACCTCGCTCAACCGGTTCATCGACGCGGCGTTCAACCGCCCGGGCGCCGATACCCTGTCGCTCCCGGACAGCGTGGTGCACGGCCAGTCGCGCCGCTACGCGCTCGGCTGGGGGGGCGGCGCCAGCTATCGCTTCGGGCGCTCGACGGTCGGCGTCGAGGGGAACTGGCTGCGCGACGTGTCCTCCACGCTCGTGCTCGGCACCGGCCCGCGGCGGATCGCGTGGGACGTGCGCGCCGGACTCGAGCGACCGCTCGGGGCCCAGATGAAGGGCCGCATCGGCTACATCTACCATTGGGTGGACGAGGACGACTACACGGCGGGGAACGAGTACAAGGGGAACGCCGTCTCCCTGGGCTTCGGTTACGCCCCCGCGGGATCCAGCTGGTCGCTCGAATCGGGCTACGTGCTCGAGTTCCGCAGCACCGACTTCTCCGACCCCGCCGGCGTCCACCAGAGTCGCCAGAATCTCGCGCTCCAGCTGCACTGGGCGCTCTAGGGGACGCCTTCGGAGCCGCGAGGGAGCACCCGCGCTCGTACGATTGGGGTTGACCCCGGGCGGTGCTTCTCCGATATTCACCGCTGACGGGCGTATCGCACCCCGGGTCGAAACCCGGCCGGTGGGTGCATTTCCGCGTACTTGCGCGTGCGTTGCCCGAGCCTGCCTGCCGACCCCGGCTCCTTTGGCTCCCGTATCCGTCCCCCTCGACCGAGTCGTCGCGCGCCGACGCGTGGTTCCGGAACTCGCGTCTCGCGAACGAGTTGGGTTCGGGAATGGCGTTGACACCAGCCCCGAACATTGAGACTTTGACACGGATTTTCCAGGACGTTCAGCACTCGCCCTGGTGCGAGGTACGACCGGTGGCTTCCTCGGGAGGGCTCCCGCCCATGTTCGCTTCCTCCAGACGCTTGCTGGTGACGTTCGTCGCGGCGCTTTCGCTCGTCAGCGTCGCCGCGGCGGCGCGCGCCCAGACTCGCCCCGCGGCCGGTGCGCCGCCGGCGGCGGCGACCGGCCGGATCTCGGGCCGCGCGCTCGAGAAGGGCAAGGACCCGGTGTCGTTCGCGAACGTCATCGTGCTCGGCACCAAGCAGGGCACCATGACCGACGAGACCGGCGCGTTCGTGATCCCGGGTGTCCCGGTGGGCACCTACCAGGTGAAGCTGCAGGCGATCGGTTACGACCCGATCATCCAGACCGTGCAGGTGAACGCCGGCCAGACGGCGCTGGTCAACTTCGCGGTCGGCCAGAGCAAGGAAGTCACGCAGGTCGAGACGATCGAGGTGCGCGCCGAGAAGCGGATCGACACCAAGTCCTCCAGCACGAAGCAGTCGATCTCGGCCGAGAAGCTCAAGGAGATCCCGGTCGACAACCTGAGCCAGGCGATCGCCACCAAGGCCGGCATCGTGGCCCAGGGCGGCGAGCTCCACTTCCGCGGCGGCCGCGCGGGCGAGGTCAAGTTCCAGTTCGACGGCGTCGAGGCCACCGATCCCGCATTCGGCGGCAGCGCGAACATCGCGAACCTCGCCGTGGCCGGCACCGACGTGCTCTCGGGCGGGTTCGACGCCGAGTACGGGAACGCGCTGTCCGGCGTCGTGAGCGTGTCCACGAAGGAAGGCACCGACCGCCTGGGGGGCGAGGTGCGCTGGGACACCGACCGCTATGGCGATCCCACCAAGACGTTCGACAACTACGACCGGTTCACGTTCGGATTCGGCGGCCCGACGCCGGTGAAGAACCTCACCTACTTCGCGACCTACGAGGGCTCGTTCTCCGACACCTACCTCAAGTCGGGGATGACGCACCCGCACCGCACGCTGCTCGACTTCATTCAGCTCGGCAACCGGCAGAGCAACCAGATCAACACGAACTTCAAGCTCGCCTACCGCCTGAACCCGCGCAACAAGCTGACGTTCGAAACGATCAACAACCACACGATCCAGACGCCCTACATCCACGAGTGGAGCCGGAAGGGGTACGTCATCCTCGCGACCGACACGCTCACCGGCCAGCAGACGTACGGGCCCTGGACCCCGGTCAGGCAATTCGATGGCACGCTCAAGTTCGACAGGTTCACGGTGACTGACGAATTCATGAACATGGCGGATCACGTGCCGACGTTCGACGACCGGTTCCAGCAGTTCACCACGGTCTGGACCAACCAGCTCTCGGACAAGAGCGTGTGGACGACGCGCGTGGCGTCGCTCGGGTTCAACACGAGCAACACGGTCGGCGGCAAAGCCCCGTGGGAGTACCAGATCCAGAATCCGTTCTACTGGAGCGGCAACCTCGGCTTCGGCACCGAGAACAATCCATACTTCGCGACGCACGGCGACGTCCCCAACTACCTCAAGCGCCAGACCCGGGTCTACACGCTCAAGACCGACTACTCGACGCGGCGCTGGAAGCAGCACACGTGGAAGACCGGGATCGAGGCCAAGTACAATCGCGTCCAGAATCTGTCGCTGGTGTCGCCGAACACCGAGAGCAACGGGCTCCCGGGCGGCACGCGCTCGGACTTCGTGAACTTCAACCCGGAGGGCGCGGCGTACGTGCAGGACCGCTGGGAGTTCGAGGGCCTCGTGCTCAACGCCGGGCTGCGCTTCGACTTCTTCTCGCCCGGGTCGCAGATCGCCGCCGTCGACCTCAAGAGCGGCAAGCGCTACAAGCAACAGTTCAGCCCGCGGCTCGGCATCGCCTACCCGGTCTCCGACCGCGACGTGCTGAGCTTCCACTACGGCTGGACGTACCAGACGCCCCAGCGTTCGTTCATCTTCGAGAACCGTGGTTTGAGCTCGACCGTCGGCGTCAAGGGCAACCCGGACCTCGAGCCGGAGACGAACATCGCCTACCAGGCCGGCGTGCAGCACCTGTTCACGAAGGACATCTCGGGGCAGTTCTCGGTGTTCTTCAAGGACATCTACGGCCTCATCACGGTGCGCCAGGAGCGTGACGAGAACGGCAACCTGGTGAACGTGTACTTCAACGGCGACTACGCGTCCGCGCGCGGCTTCGAAGCCAGCCTGATCAAGAGCTTCAGCCACAAGTTCTCGACCGATTTCAACTACACCTACTCGATCGCCAGCGGGGTCGCGTCGGATCCGAACACGGCGCTCCAGTTCTTCAACGGCGGCCGGCTCTACCTGCCGATCAGCGAGCAGCCGCTCAACTGGGACCAGCGCCACACGGTGAGCATCGCCAGCACGATCCGCGATCCCGGCAAGTGGGGCCTGCGCATGCTGTGGACCTACGGCTCGGGGTTCCCGTTCACGCCCGCGTTCCGCAACGACCGGCGTCCGGATCCCGCGCTCACGAACTCGCGGCGCCTGCCCTCGCAGGCACGGCTCACGGTCGACGGCGACAAGTTCTACAAGATCTGGGGCCAGAACGTGACGCTGTTCGTGGACGCCCGGAACGTCCTCGACGCGACGAACATCCAGTCGCTGACGCTGGGCGGACGGAGCCCCTTCGTGAACACCGCCGGCGACGATTACACGATCTACTACACCGAAACCGGGCGCACGGGAGGTGCCTACCTCCAGGACGTGAACGGCGACAACGTCCTGGACTGGGTGCCCCTGCACGATCCGCGCGTCTTCGAGGAAGGCCGCAACGTCCGTATGGGCGTGAGCGTGACGTTTTGACGCACCGCGCTGCGATGAGCAAGGAGCGTGACGGCATGAGGCGCATCACTCGAACGTCGAGATGGATCACCAGGGCGCTGTGGCTCGCGGCTCTGCTCGCCACCTTCGCGGTTCCGACCTGGGCGCGGCTGCGGCCCGACGAACCCGAGTATCAGGATCTGCGGGCGTACGAGCAGGAGGTGATCGCCCGCATCCACACGAACGCGCAGATGGCGGGTCGCCGCGGCGCCCAGCCGATGGCGATCCCGGACATCTTCGGGCAGGGGTCGGTCCTGAACGTCGGCAACTTCGTGATGAAGGTGACGAACAACGGGCTCGTGGGCAACCCGTTCACGAACGTCTCGAGCGACCCCTCGGGCCAGTGGCCGGGGACCTCGGCGATCGAGTACCTGAACTTCGCCGGCATCGCGGTGGGCGCGGTGAACCCGTTCGCCACCGATCCGAACGCGCTCCGGCGCGTGAGCTACCTCCAGGAGTGGCGCCCGGCGACGCTCGATCCCGAAGACCGGATCTATCGAGGCTACGACGGGATCGTGAACGGGACGCGGTTCGTGAACGACGACTCCGACCGGGATCCGCTGACCGGGTTCGACCTGGTGGACGAGGACTTTCTCGACGGGCGGGACAACGACGGGGACGGCCGGATCGACGAGGACTTCGGGGCGATCGGGCAGCAGATGTACACGTGCGTGATCCGGGACGACACGCCGCAGGCGGTGGCGGCGGCGGCGGCGGAGCGGCACGTGCCGCTGGGGATCGAGTGCCGGCAGACGGCGTGGGCGTACTCGATCCCGGGCTTCACCGACTTCGACGTGGTGAACTGGAAGTTCATCAACCGTTCGGGGCACGATCTGGACTCGGTCGCGATCGGGTTCCGCGTCGACATGGACTGCGGGCCGGTCGACAAGTCGAACTACTTCAGCGACGACTTCGACGCGCCGCAGTATCCGTACGGTCGGTTCGTGATCCCGACGCCCGACGCGGACTTTCGCAAGGCGCCCAAGGGGAGCTACCCGCCGGTGCCGGACGTGGACCCCGACTCGGCGCTGTGTCCGCGCATGCTGATCACGGTGCAGGGGTTCTCGGTGGCGGACGACGACGGGGACGATCACAAGACGACGGGGGTGCCGCACTTCCTGCTCATCGACCACACGATCGATCCGACGGGGGAGAACGGTCCGCGCAAGGTCGGGTTCCGGGCGTTCCGCTCGTTCCCGAACGGGCAGCCCTACGTCCAGGGCGGCAACCCCACGATCGACCAGCAGCGCTTCGAGTTCATGACGAGCACGGAGAACATCGCGAACGATCCGGCGACGCCGGCGCTGAACGGGTTCATCAACGCGCCGCCGGGGGACCAGAAGAGCGACTACTCGGAGTGGGCGTCGATCGGGCCGTGGTTGCGCTGGGCACCGCAGGAGGAGCTGGAGGCGACGGTGGCGATCGGGGTGCGGACGGGCGACTTGAAGACGGCGCTCGCGTACTCGGCGGAGTACCAGTCGAAGGCCAGCCTGTACAAGATCGACCCGGTGACGGGGGAGGAGATCTGGGCGGTGGTGAGCGGGGCGGAACTGATCGGGAAGTATCCGGCGCTGGACAACGCGATCGCGGCGCAGCTGGCGTTCGAGGGGGCGTACGAGGTGCCGCACGCGAACATTGCGGTGACGGATTTTCCGGGCCGGGAGACGCCGATCCGGCTGCCTGCGGGCCAGACGGCGCAGATCCAGGGCTGCGAGGCGCACGATCCGGCGCCGCGGTTCGTGGACTCGCAGCACGTGTCGTGGTTCGACTTCGACTGTGACTACTGCACGGGGGTGTTCAACCAGCAGAAGGGCGGGTTGTTCCATCACACGTGGCTGGCGGAGTCGCCGCCGCCGAGCCCGGGCACGAACCTGGGCGTGAGCTACAACTACACGGACAATCCGGACCGGCGGTTCGCGCCGGGCGGGGATGGCCAGGTGACGATCGCGTGGGACAACCTGTCGGAGGTGACCGCGGATCCGAAGACGGCGTGGTTCGACTTCCGGGGCTACAAGATCTGGAAGGTGTCGAACTGGACGCGACCGGTGGGCTCGGGCGGGCCGGGAGAGGACGACTGGACGCTGCTGGCGGAGTACCGGTTGTTCGACTACGCGCCGAACAACAAGTACAAGATCGTCACGACGGCGGGGGACACGGTGATCAAGTGCCCGCGGGTCTACATTCCGCAGGTGGGCGACTCGATGGATATCTGCCTGGATCGCGGGGACCTGTGGGACCGGCAGAGCGGGAACATCATCAAGCCGAATCCGAGCGTGCTGTGCGTGGGGTATCCGAACTGCGTGATCGACTCGGCGTTCGCGAACGGGACGAAGACGGTGCGGCCGAACGAGGGGCGGATCCACTACCCGGTGGGGCGCTACGCGCACGTGGACCGGCAGGTGAAGAACGGGTTCCTGTACTTCTACTCGGTGTCGGCGTTCGATTCGACGGGGTTCGGTGGGGGCAAGGTGGAGTTGAACGGACGGCGGGCGGCGGTGGAGGCGGAGGGAGTGGTGCCGCAGTCGGGGACGAACCTGAACCGCGGGGTGTGGGTGGTGCCGAACCCGTATCGGGGCCTGCGGGCGATCCAGGACCGACCGTCGGCGTGGGACCTGACGCCGAACGCGTCGGATCCGACGGGGACGCACATCGACTTCCTGGGGCTGCCGGGGGGGAAGTGGTCGATCAAGATTTTCACGCTGTCGGGGGACCTGGTGGTGACGCTGAGTTCGGACGATGCGGTGAACGCGTCGACGCGGAACTCGACGGTGATCGACAGTCGAGGGGTAGGGCACCAGAACGTGACGCGCCAGCAGGACACGCCGAATGACGGACAGGCGCGCTGGAACCTGATCTCGCGCAACGGGCAGGATGTGGTGAGCGGGATTTACCTGTTCACGGTGGAATCGACCCGGGGCACGCAGCGCGGCAAGTTCGTCATCATCCGCTGACGGCATGGAGCAAGGAGGAAGAACCGTGAAGAGACAGATCGCGCTGGCGGGACTGGGGGCGCTGCTGCTGCTGCCGGGGCTCGCGCAGGCCGACATCTTCGAGAAGGTCGGGACGTTCGGGGGCCAGTTCCTGAAGATCGGGGTGGGCGCCCGCGGCGCGGGGATGGGGGGCGCGTTCGTGGCCATGGCGGACGACGCCACGGCGGTGTTCTGGAACGCCGCCGGGATCGCCCGCGTGGACCCGGAGAAGTCGCAGTTGTCGATGAACCATGCGAACTGGCCGGCGGACCTGTCGTTCGACCAGGTCGGATACGTGTTTCACATGAAGAAGATCCCGGGAGCGTTCGCGGTGCACGCGCGGGCGCTGACGATGCAGCCGATGGAGGAGACGACGGCGTTCCAGCCGTTCGGAACGGGCGAGACGTTCGACGCCGGGATGCTGGCGGCGGGGGTGACGTACGCACGGTCGTTCACGGACAAGTTCAGCGCCGGGCTGACGGCGAACATGATCCACACCGGGCTGGCGGACCTGTCGCAGCAGACGTTCTCGGTGGACCTGGGGACGCTCTACGACGTGGGTGCGGCGGGGATGAAGATCGGGATGGCGATCCAGAACATCGGCTCGCAGGAGAAGTTCATCGAGCGCGAGGCGCGGATCCCGTCGATCTTCCGGGTCGGGACGTCGGCGACGCTGATGTCGAGCGCGGACCAGAAGCTGGTGGGCTCGTTCGAGTTCTCGCACCCGCCGGACAACTCGGAGCGGGCGAACGTGGGGATGGAGTACTCGTTCCGCAAGTACCTGTTCCTGCGCGGCGGCTACGCGTTCCACTACGACTCCGAGGGGATCGCGGGCGGAGTGGGGTTCCACTTCCCGGTCTCGATCGCCGGCATGGCCGACCTCGACTACTCCTACACCGACATGCTCGACCTGGGCGCCGCCCACCGGTTCTCGATGCGGTTCCAGTTCTGAGTCCGCGGATCCCTCGATGGCACACTTGACGTCCGGAACAACGACTTCGCGGCGGGCGCGCATTCGCACCGCCGTGCACCTGCCCGCCCGCGAGGCGCGCGCGGCGCACGCATGGAGCGGGCTGCGGCTCGGTGTGCTCCTCGCGGGCGCGGTCCTCGCCGGCGGCGCGCTCGCCGGCTCCGCCCGGGCGAGCGAGAAGCAGGAGGGCCCGCCACCCTGGCGCGTGGGCGGTCGCACGGGCTTCACCTGCGACGTCGCGGCGTTCCCCGACACGACCGGCTATCACCTCGAGGTCTACCTGCGCGTGCCCCCGGCGACACTCCAGCAGCTCGAGGCGGACCAGCACGGCGACGCCCAGTTGCGCGCGCTCGTCAAGGTCAAGGCGCACGGCGCGGACGAGCTCGAATCCTCGCAGGAGTTCAGCATCAGCCTCGCCGACACCGCCCGCGGTCAGGGCCGCGTGCTGCTCATGCGCTTCCCCGTGACGCCGGGAGCTTGCCGGATCACCGCGCGCCTCGAGGACCTGCTCTCGCGCAAGCGCGGCATCGCATACTCGGGCCGGAACTCGACCCAGAACACGGAGCTCCGGGGCGACGTCGAGCTGCCGCGCCCGCAGGCCGGCCGTGACCTGTCCGATTTCGAGTTCGTGTGGCCCACCCCCGGCCGGGCCCCCGGGCTCGCGTTCGTGCGCGGGGGCCAGGCGCGGGTGCCCGATCCCGACCGCCTCTACGGTCTCTACGCCCCGGTGCTGGAAGCGGCCTTCACCGCCCGCTCGCGTCCCGGGGACGAGCGGCCCTGGCGCTGGGTCGTGCGCGTGCTCGATCCCCAGGGCCGTGTCGTGGCGCAGCAGGACAGCGCCTCGGCCGCGGGCCGGCAGGCGGAGGGCGGCGTGCGCTTCGATCTCGCCGACCAGCCCGCCGGAGCCTACCTGCTGGACGCCAAGGTGTGGCAGGAGGGCGACGCGGGCGCGCTCCAGCGCCGGTCGAAGTTCAGCATCGGCTGGTCGCCGGACACCTGGCAGCGGAACGCGGCCGACGTGGCCGACGACGTGCACTTCCTGCTCGAGGCCAGGGACGAGGAGGAGTTCACCGGGCTCCAGCCCGGCGAGCAGGAAAAGCTGCTCGGAGAGTTCTGGAAGAAGCGCGATCCCACTCCCGAGACGGCCACGAACGAAGCCTACCTGACGTTCCGCGAGCGCGTGGACCACGCCAACGAGCAGTTCTCGCGATTCGCGATCGCGAAGGGCATGTTCTCGGACATGGGGCGTGTCTACATCCGCTACGGCGCGCCCACCGAGATCCTGCACCAGGTCATGCCCGCCGGTGACGAGACGCTGAGCAAGGCGCTCGAGGACATCATGTCGAGCGAGACGCGCGCCGTGGGCGAGGTGAACCAGAAGGGTCCGGGCGGCGACCAGCGTCCGTACGAGATCTGGATCTACGAAGGGGAGATTCCGCTGCCGTTCGACGTGGATCCCGCGACCGCGGCGGATCGCGGCGTCAAGCGCCGGCTCCTGTTCCTGTTCGTGGACGAACAGGGGCTCGGGACGTTCACGCTCCGCTACTCGACGGAGTAAGCGCCCGCCCGAGCCGCACCGCCCCGCGGCTTGACCCACGCGATCGCGTGTGGCATCGTCCGCGGCTGCCTCGAGCGCGTATAACCTATTGATGCCGCCGGACTTGCACGCCTTCGTCGCGCTTGTCGAGCCGTCCAGCGCGCGGCGCGCGGGTCCTCCCGAAACCCTCGTCCCGAACTCTCCCGAGGAGAACCTGCGATGGCGCTGAACGTCGCGATCAATGGCTTCGGCCGCATCGGCCGACTGGTGGTGCGCGCGGCGAAGACCCGCAAGGTGCCGATCGATTTCGTCGCCGTGAACGATCTCACGGACGCGGGCACCCTCGCCCACCTCTTGAAGTACGACACCGTGCACCGCATCTGGCACGAAGCGTCGGGCAAGGCCGAGGGTGGGAAGCTGGTGATCGCGGGCGACGCGATCGCCGTGAGCGCCGAGAAGGATCCGGCCAAGCTACCGTGGAAGGCGCTCGGCGTCGACGTCGTCCTCGAGGCGACCGGCCGCTTCACCGACCGCGAGAAGGCCGCCGTGCACCTCGAGGCCGGGGCGAAGGCGGTGCTCGTGTCCGCGCCCGCCAAGGGTGCGGACCTGACATTCGTGATGGGCGTGAACGATCACCTGTTCGACCGCGCCAAGCACAAGGTGTTCAGCATCGGCTCGTGCACGACGAACTGCCTGGCGCCGGTCGTCAAGGTGCTCGACGAGAGCTTTGGCGTCGACCACGGCTTCATGACCACGATCCACGCGTACACGAACGACCAGAACATCCTCGATCTCCCGCACAAGGACTTGCGCCGCGCCCGCGCGGCCGGGCTGAGCATGATCCCCACGTCGACCGGCGCGGCCAAGGCGATCGGCGAGGTGCTCCCGGGCATGAAAGGACGCCTCGACGGGCTCTCGGTACGCGTGCCGGTCATGGACGGCTCGCTCGTGGACCTGGTCTGCCAGGTGAAGCGGAAGGTCACGCGCGACGAGGTGAATGCCGCGCTCCAGGCCGCGGCCGAGGGCCCGCTCCGCGGCATCCTCGAGTTTTGCAACGACCCGATCGTGTCGAACGACGTCATCGGCAATCCGGCGAGCAGCGTCGTCGATGCCCTGTCCACGAACGTTATGCAGGGTGACCTGGTGAAGGTCCTGTCGTGGTACGACAACGAGTGGGGTTTCTCGAACCGCGTCGTCGACGCGTTGCTCAAGCTCGCCTGAGGAGCTCGCCATGCGACCCGATGGGGCACCCGTGACGTTCGCGAAGAAGACCGTCCAGCACCTGGACTGCGCCGGCAAGCGCGTGCTGGTGCGCGTGGACTTCAACGTGCCGGTCAAGGGCGGGGCCGTGACCGACGACACGCGCATCGTCGCCGCCCTGCCGACGATCCGCTACCTGCTCGAGAAGCGGGCGCGCGTCGTGCTGTGCTCGCACCTCGGGCGCCCGAAGGGTGGACCGGACGCCAAGTACTCGCTCGGACCGGTGCGCGAGCGGCTGTCCCGGCTCCTGCGCCAGGACGTGGCCTGGGCGGAGGACTGCGTCGGACCCGCCGCCGAGGCGGCCTCGCGCGCGCTCGCAGACGGCCACGTGCTGCTGCTCGAGAACCTGCGCTTCCACCCCGAGGAGGAGCAGAACGATGCGGCGTTCGCGCGGGCGCTCGCGCGGCTCGGCGACTGCTTCGTGAACGACGCGTTCGGGACCGCGCATCGGGCGCACGCGTCCACGGAGGGTGTGACGCACTTCTTGAAGCCCGCCGTGGCGGGCTTCCTCGTGCAGAACGAGCTCGCCTACCTCGGCGCCGCGCTCGACCGGCCGAAGCGGCCGTTCGTGGCCGTGCTCGGTGGCGCCAAGATCAGCGGGAAGATCGACGTGATCCAGGCGCTGCTCGGCAAGGTCGACCGCCTGCTCGTGGGCGGCGCGATGATGTTCACATTCCTCAAATCCCAGGCCCGGCCGGTCGGCCGCTCGCTCGTGGAGGACGACCGGCTCGAGCTCGCGCGCGAGGTGCTCGCGGAGGCCGCGCGGCGAAACGTCGAGCTCGTGCTGCCCGTGGATTGCATCGCGTCGATCGCGCCGGACGGCTCCGCGCCCGCGACGGCGAAGCCCGTCGACCAGCTCTCGCCGAATGAGATGGGCGTGGACATCGGCCCCGGGTCGCTGACGCTCTTCGCGAGCAAGCTCCGCGACGCGAAGACCGTGCTGTGGAACGGCCCCATGGGGATCTTCGAGGTTCCGGCGTTCGCGGCCGGCACGATGGGCGTGGCGCGCGCGATCGCGGAGCTCAGGGCCGGCGGGGCGGTGACCGTGGTGGGCGGCGGCGACTCGGTCGCGGCCGTTCAGCAGAGCGGACTCGCCGAGCGGTTCACGCATGTTTCGACCGGCGGCGGGGCCTCCCTCGAGTTCCTCGAGGGCAAGGTTCTGCCCGGGGTCGCCGCGCTCGAGGATGCGGAGGCATGACTGCGCCCATCGCGCTCGCGCGCCGGCCCCGCATCGTGGCGGGCAACTGGAAGATGAATCGCGTCGCCCCCGAGGGCGCCGCGCTCGCGCGCGAGCTCGCGTCGCTCCATGCGGCGGACCCCGCCGCGAGCGGGGCGCCCCTCGCGGTGCTGTGCCCGCCGTACCCCGCGCTCGAGGCGGTCGCCCGCGCGCTCGCGGGCACCGGCATGCAGCTCGGGGCGCAGAACCTGCACGCCGAGCGATCGGGCGCGTTCACCGGCGAGGTGTCGGGGGAGATGCTCGCGGCCGTGGGCTGCCGCTGGGTCATCGTCGGCCACTCCGAGCGGCGGCAGCTCATGGGAGAGACCGACGCGCAGGTCGCCGCCAAGCTGCGTGCCGCGCGCCGCGACGGGCTCACACCGATCGTGTGCGTGGGGGAGACGCTGGCCGAGCGCGAGGGCGGCCGCACCGAGGACGTGCTTGTGCGCCAGGTGACGGCGGCGTGGCACGGCCTCGGCGGCGCCGAGGCGCGCGCGACGGTGGTGGCGTACGAGCCGGTGTGGGCGATCGGGACCGGCAAGGTGGCGAGCCCGGCGCAGGCGCGCGACGCGCACCGCGTGATCCGCGCGACGCTCGACCGGGTGGTCGGCGAGGGTGCGGGCGCGGCGATGGCCATCCTCTATGGCGGCAGCGTCAACGCCGGCAATGCCGCCGCGCTGTTCGCGGAGAACGACGTGGACGGCGCGCTCGTGGGCGGCGCCTCGCTCGAGGCGGCATCGTTCTGGAAGATCGTCGGCGCCGCAGCCACCGCCGAGGTCGCGCGCTAGGGGGCGCGCCCACCGCGCGGCTCGCGGCACGGAGCAGGTTTTGACGACCGTTGGGCCGGCTGTTAGATTCTCCGCCCGTTTGGCGCACCCGCCGGGCCGCCGACCCCGGTGGCGCCGCTGCCGGATCCCTCCACAGAACCGAGGAGCCGTATGTTCGGGCTGCTGCTCGCGATTCACCTGATCGTCTGCATGTGCCTCGTGGCCGTGATCCTCGTCCAGTCGGGCAAGGGCGGTGGCCTCGCGGGCGGCGCGTTCGGCGGCGCCACGCAGACCGTGTTCGGCGGCCGCGGCGCCACGGACTTCATCACCCGCGCCACGATCGTGCTGGGTGTGCTGTTCTTCGTCACGTCGCTCTCCCTGGCGCTGCTCACGACGCGCGGCACGGCCCGCGCGCGGAGCATCGTGTCGGAGGCCGCGAAACGCGCTTCGGCGACGGCTCCGCCGGCGCCGAGCGGGGCATTGCCCGGCGGCGGGCTGCCCGCGGGTGGGGCGACGG